>NZ_VCKX01000041.1 GCF_005889725.1 Nonomuraea zeae | reverse complement strand
CGCCTGACCCGCCCAGCCCCGACCAAAGCACCCGCGCCTGACCCGCCGAGCCGTGACCGGCGTATCCTCTCCGGGGCCTCTCAGCCCGTGATCAGCGTGCCGGGCCGAGATCGGCGCGGCCCGTGACCAGCGCGAGCGTGGCGGCGGCGGCGCGCTGGACGGCCAGCCGCACCCCGACCGCCAGCAGCAGCTCGTCGCGGTCGGCGAAGTGCCGGTAGGGGGCGCTGACCGCCACTCCGAGCCGCCTGCTCGCCTCGGCCAGCGAGAACCCCTGGACGCCCTGCTCCGAGATCAGCTCGGTCGCGGTGTCGATGAGCGCGGCGCGCAGGTCGCCGTGGTGGTAGCGGTCGCGCTTGGTCGTTCGGGGCACGGGCTCAGGGTAGCGACAGCCCGTTCAGCTCGCCGACCTCCGCCGCCGTCAGCTCGAAGTCCATCGCGCCCGCCGCCCCGTCCGCCTGCTCCGGCCTCGACGCGCCGCTGATCGCCACGACCGTGTCCCCAAAGCGGGTGATCACCCAGTTCAGCGCCACCTGCGAGACCGTGGCGCCGTGCGCCACGCCGATCTCGCGCATGGCGTCGATGAGCGGCGCCGTCCGCGCGAACCCTTCGACGCTCAGCTCCTCGCGCCCGAAGAAGCGCCGCATCACCGGCGCCGACCGGGCCAGCGCCGGGTTCTCGTGGTAGCGGCCGGTGAGCAGCCCGCCCTCCAGCGGCGAGTACGCGATCAGCGTGACGCCCAGCTCGCGCGCCGCCTCCAGGGTGCCGTCGCGCTCGACGTCCCTGTGCAGCAGGCTGATCCTGACCTGGTCCTCATGCCCGCTCCTTAAATGTGATTGGCTATCACATTGGGCCCTGCGGAAAGGAGAGCCCTCCCCGGGGTCACGTGCTCAGTCGCACTCCTGCGTGCTGGCCGGCGTGGTGTCGGTACGGCCCTGCGAGGCGTCGGGAGCGACCTCCTCGGCGGTCAGGACGTAGCCGGTCTCCTTCTCGTTGATCGCGGCGGCGAAGATCACGCCGTAGACGCGGCCGTCCACGGTGAGCAGGGGGCCGCCCGAGTTGCCCGGCAGCACCTGGCCGCGGATGGCGTAGACCTTGCGCCTGACCGTGTTCGCCCGGTAGATGTCGGGGCCCTCGGCTTCGAGGCTGCTGCCGATCCTGGCCGGCTCAGCGGTGAACCCCTTGCCCTTGGGGAACCCGGCGATGATCGCGTTGTCGCCCCGGCTGCCCTCGCCGTCGAAGGCGAGCTGCGGCAGGTCGAGGCCGGGCACGTACAGGACGGCGATGTCGCGGCGCGGGTTGTAGCGCACGACCGTGGCCGCGTGGCGGGTGTTGTTGGCGTCGATGACCTGGAGGTCACGCGTCACGCCCGCGACGACGTGGGCGTTGGTCATGATCCGGCCGGGCGCGTAGACGAAGCCGGTGCCCTCGATGTGCTTGTTGCAGCTCTCCGCGTTGCCCTGCACCTTGACGATCGCCCGCCGCGCCCGGCTCAGCTTGGAGCCCTGCAGCACGCTCTGGTCGGGCGGGGGCACGTCGATGAGCTGGCCGGCGCCGATGGCGTCGAAGACGGGCGGGAACTCCGAGCGGTCGATGAACTTCTTGAACGGCTGCTGCCAGTTGCGCGCCGCCTGCGGGATCGCGTCGTCGACGGTGGTCAGCAGCGCGGAGTTCTTCACCTGGTCGACGAGCGGGGGGAAGGCCGTGGAGACGACCAGCGAGCCGATCAGCCAGGCGATGACCAGCACGGACAGCGCGCTGGCGAACGTGCCGCCGACCGCGTCGGCCACCTTCGCCGGCTCCCACGTGACGTGGCTGCGCACGACGGCGCCAAGGGTCGAGGAGGCGAACTGGCCGATGGTGGCCGACAGGAACACGATCACGATCGCGAGCAGCGCCTGCGGCGTGTCGCCGTCGACCACGGCCTTGGAGATGGGGGGCGCGATGAAGACGCCCAGCACGGCTCCGCCCACGAACCCCACGAAGCTCATCGCCCCGATGATGAAGCCCTGCCGGTATCCCGAGATGCCGAAGGCGATCACGAGGCCGATCAATATGAGGTCAAGCAGATCACCGCGCACGATTCAAAGGTAACCAGCGATACGGTCAAGTGTGCACGTCTTCCGCCAGGACGGCGTCACTCACCTGGCTATCTTGAGCGGTATGCCGCCGGCCGAGGGAACAGTGCGCGATCTCATTGAGGCAGCTCTGCGCGACACCGATCCTGACGGTCCGCTGCGCTGGCATGTGATCTCTTTGCTGCGTCAGCGCGGCGACCTGGAGTCGTTCATCGAGGCGCGGCGGCTGTGTGCCGCCGACACGGTCGCCGAACGGCTGCTCGGTGTGGACATCATGGGCATGCTGCGGCCCTTCGTGGACCGCACGCTGCCGGTGCTGCGCTATCTGGCCGCCAGCGAGGACGACGCCATGGTGCTCTACTCCGTGCTGATCGCGTTCGGGCACCTGGGCGACCCGCGCTCGCTGCCGTCCGTGCTGGACCTGGCCGTCCACGACGACGCCAGGGTCAGGTACGGGGCCGCGTACGCGTTGCAGCACGTGCTCGGCGAGCCGCCGGACCGGGCCGGGCTGGACATGCTGCGCACGCTGGCCGCCGACAGCGACGCGGACGTGGCGGGCTGGGCCTCCCTGGGCGTCGCCCTGCGCTCGGCACTCTGACAGCCCGCCAGGCGCGTCAGGCCCCCGAGGCGCGTCAGGCCAGCGAGGCGCGTCAGGCCAGCGAGGCGCGTCAAGCCCGCCGCCGGGCGCGTCAGGCCGTCGTGCCCCGGGCGGCCATGCTGACCACGTCGGGCGGCAGGTCCTCCTCGCGCGTGGTGTCCCAGGGCCGTTCGAGCCCGCCCTCGCGCAGCACCGAGTCGAGCACCATCGCCGTGAACCCCCAGACCAGCATCCCCCGCACCCGGAACGCCGGACCCGCGGTGCCGCGTGGATGGCGCAGCATGACCCGGTTCGCCGGATCGACCAGCTCCGCGATCGGCACCCGCTCGACCGAGTCGACCTCGTCCGGCGAGGCCGCGTGCACCGCCGACGGCTCGCGCCACCAGCCGATGACAGGCGTGACCCGGTTGTCGCTGTAGGTGAGGTAGAGCTCGGGCATCGTGCACAGCACGTGCACCCCGCCGGGGTCGACCCCGGTCTCCTCCTCGGCCTCCCTGAGCGCGGCCTCGATCGGCCCGGCGTCCTCGGGGTCCACGCCGCCGCCCGGGAAGGCCGGCTGGCCCGCGTGCCTGCGCCCGCGCGTGCTGCGCTGGATCAGCAGCACGTCGGGGCCGAGCGGCCCCTCGCCGAACAGCATCAGCACCGCGGCGGCCCGTCCGCCCCGCGCGGGCGGGCGCAGATAAACCGGAACTCGGGTCCGCTGGGCCTGCGCCGCCAGTCTGTCGAGCCAGTCGGGCACTTGAGTCACGCATCCTCCAACACGCCGCCACGCCGTTGACTTCCCGGGTTCGGGGAGAAGATCAGGAGAAGGGCCCCGGCCGGACGAGCTTCGTCGCCTCGGCCGCCGAGGTGGGGCCGGTGCCGTACGAGGGGCAGAGGTCGGCCAGGGGGCACACGCCGCACGCGGGCCTGCGGGCGTGGCAGATGCGGCGGCCGTGCCAGATGACCCGATGGGAGAACATCGTCCATTCGCGCCTGGGCAGCAGCTCCGCCACCAGGTGCTCGATCTTGACCGGATCGCTCTCCTCGGTCCAGCCGAAGCGCCGCACGAGCCGCTGGAAGTGGGTGTCCACGGTGAGCCCAGGCACGTCGAACGCGTTGCCGAGCACCACGTTGGCCGTCTTGCGGCCCACGCCCGGCAGCGTGACCAGGTCTTTCAGCCTGCCGGGCACCTCGCCGCCGTAGCGCTCGCACACCGCCTGCGCCATGCCGATGATGCTGTTGGTCTTCGCGCGGAAGAAGCCGGTGGAGCGGATGATCTCCTCCATCTCCGGCCGGTCCGCGGCGGCGTAGTCCTCCACCGTGGGGTATTTCGCGAAGAGGACGGGGGTGACCATGTTGACCCTCTTGTCCGTGCACTGCGCGGAGAGGATGGTCGCGACCAGCAGCTCCAGCGGGTTGCTGAAGTCGAGCTCGCAGTGGGCGTCCGGGTAGGTCTCCGCGAGGACGCGGTTCATCTTGCGCGCTCGTCGCACCAGTGCGAGCTGGCTCTCCGGCTTGCGCCCCGCCGCTTTCGTGGCCATGCCGCAAGAGTAGAAGCATCTGGGAACGGTTGAACCAAAGACGGCTCTGCTGCGTACAACCTGGCGCGTGAGAGGGGGCGGGTCATGGCCGATCGTCATGGTGATCAGGGTGCGAAGCTGACGGACTTCGTCAGGAGCGGCGGGCCGCTGCGCGGGCAGGCACTGCACAGGCTCGCCGTGAGCTGCGCGGCGGCGATGGCCAAGCTGCACGCGCGCGGCAACGCGGGGCTGCGGCTCGGCCAGGACAGCGTGGCGCTCGGCACCAGAGGACAGGTGCTCATCGGCTGGCAGACCACGCCCACCCGGTCCCGCTACGAGGACGCGGTGGCGGAGGACGTACGCGACTGGGCCGATCTGATGGTGTTCGCGGCGACCGGGTCGGTCCGCGGCGACGTCGCGGTGCTGCCTCCCGCGCTGCGGCTGGCGGTGGAGCAGTGCCGCCGCCCGGACCCGGCGGCCCGCCCGAAGGCGGTCCATGTGCTCAGGGTCCTGCTCGGCCACTCCGTGGCGGAGGCGATGGCCTCCGTGGACGGCCTGCTGCGGCGGGCCGGCTGAAGCGGCGCCCGTAGCGGGCAGCCGGTGCCGATAGCGGTACAAATTCCTCCGTCGGGTACGTTTCCCCCGGGACTTCACCCATCAGGGCAGGCTCCGAACACTCCGGCATTCCCATAACCTGTGTGTGCTGCTCGGAGTGGGGTGAGTCACAATGGCAGCAGAGGAGGCAGAGTGAACACCGAAGATGTGCTGGGCAAGGCCCCCCTGTTCGCCGCGCTCGACCGTGAGAGCGCCGCGGCGCTGCGGACGAGCATCACCGAGGTCCAGCTGTCCAAGGGACAGACGCTCTTCCACGAGAACGAGACCGGCGACCGGCTCTACGTCGTGCTGGAGGGCAAGATCAAGCTGTCCCGCACGTCCCCTGACGGGCGGGAAAACCTGCTGAGCGTGCTGGGGCCGAGCGAGATGTTCGGCGAGTTGTCCCTGTTCGACCCGAGGCCCCGTACGGCCACCGCGACCGCGCTGACCGACGTGCGACTGGCCGGGCTGGGCCACGACGACCTGCGCCCCTGGCTGACCGGCCGGCCCGAGGTGGCTCTGCACCTGCTGCGCGCCCTCGCCCAGCGGCTGCGCCGCACCAACGACGTCCTGGCCGACCTGGTCTTCACCGACGTGCCGGGACGCGTGGCCAAGCAGCTGCTCGACCTGGCCGAGCGGTTCGGCACCAAGACCGACGACGGGCTGCGGGTGCACCACGACCTGACCCAGGAGGAGCTCGCCCAGCTCGTCGGCGCCTCGCGCGAGACGGTCAACAAGGCGCTGGCCGACTTCGCCCAGCGTGGCTGGCTGCGGATCGAGGCCAAGGCCGTGGTCATCCTCGACATGGACCGGCTCTACAACCGGTCCAGATAGTCCAGCTGGGCCAGCACCGCCATCTCGGCGGCCGGCCAGAGCGACCTGTCGACGTCGGCGTACACCACGCGGACGATCTCGCGTGGCGTGCGCGCGCCCTGCTCGCGCGCCGCCCTGATCTGGTCCAGCCGCTCGCGCCGGTGCGCGATGTAGCCGTCCAGCGCGCCGATCGGGTCGGCGAGCACCGGGCCGTGGCCGGGCAGCAGCGCCTGCGCCGCCAGGCTCTCCGCGGCCGCCCTGAGCCGGTCGAGGCTGCGCAGATAGTCGGCCAGCCCTCCGTCGCGGGCGATGATCGTGGTGCCCCTGCCGAGGATCGTGTCGCCGGTCAGCATGGCCTTGTCCTGCGGCAGCCAGAAGCACAGCGAGTCGAACGAGTGCCCCGGCGTCCCGTACACGTGGATCTCCAGGCCGTCCACGGCCACCACGTCGCCGTCGCCGAGCCCTTCCCCGCCAAGTCGGTGGCGCGGGTCGAGGGCGCGCACGGGCGCCCCCACCATCCCGGCGAAGCGTTTGGCGCCGCCGCTGTGGTCGAAATGGCCGTGGGTGAGCAGGATCTCGGTGACGCGGCGCTCTCCCAGATGCTCCTGTACGCGGCGCAGATGCGACTCGTCGTCCGGCCCGGGATCGATCACCACGACCTCTTCGCCCCCGATGACCCACGTGTTGGTGCCGTCGAGCGTCATGAGCGAGGGGTTGGGGGCGAGCAGGTTCTCGGCGTGCTCCGTACGGGACCCGTCGGGCGTGCCGAGCGGGATGTACAGGCCGCTCACGTCGTCACCAGCCGCATCTCGCCCTCGATCTCCACGGCTCTCGGCATGATGGTCACGATCTCCCTAGGGGCCGCCAGGACGCCCGCCACGTCCGCGTGCGCCGACAGCTCGCCCAGCGTGGCGTAGGTCGGCGGCATCAGGAAGATCTCCCCCTGATGCGCCAGCTCCAGCGCCCGCGACGGGCGCTGCCACACGACCTGGTCGGCCTCCCCGCCCACGTCACGCGTACGCTGCCCCTCCGGCAGCACCGCGACGAAGAAGCGGGTGTCGAAGCGCCGCTGCTCGATCTCCGGCGTGATCCAGTGCGCCCACGGCTTGAGCAGGTCGGAGCGGAGCACCAGGCCGCGCCTGGCGAGGAAGTCGGCGAAGGCCAGGCTCCGGTCGATCAGGGCCAGCCGGTCGGCCTCCCAGTCGTCGCCCGTCGTGTCGGCGACCACGGAGTCGGGCCCCGGACCGGCCAGCAGCACGCCGGACTCCTCGAACGTCTCGCGTACGGCCGCGCACACCAGCCCGCGGGCGACCTGCTCCCCGGCGTGGAAGAGTGCGCCCCACTCGGCGGGCGACGGCCCGGCCCAGGCGACGGCCTGGTCGGTGTCGCGCGGGTCCACGGAGCCGCCGGGGAACACGTACGCGCCCGCGGCGAACGCCATCGTGGCCTTCCGCCGGAGCAGGTAGACCTCCGGCCCTCCGGTGCCGGGGCGCAGGATCACCACCGTGGCGGCGTCGCGCGCGGGCACCGGCTCGACCCGTCCGGCCATCAGGTCCCGTGCCCGCGCGGCGAGCTCGGCTGGAAGCGGGAATCCGGTCACATGACCTCCTTTAGAACATCACTCGGTCATCGTGACATATCCCCGCTCTCAGGCCACTTCTGCGATCAGCTCCACCTCCACCGGAGCGTCGAGCGGCAGCGCCGCCACCCCGACCGCGCTGCGGGCGTGCTTGCCCTGCTCGCCGAACACCTCCGCGAGCAGGTCGCTGGCGCCGTTGGCCACCTGCGGCTGCTCGATGAAGTCGGGAGCGCTGGCCACGAACACCACGACCTTGACGATCCGCCGCACCCTGGACAGCTCACCGACCTCGGCCTTCAGGGCCGCGAGCGCGTTCAGCACGCAGATGCGGGCCTGCGCCCTGCCCTCGTCGACCCCGAGGTCCACGCCCAGCTTGCCGGTCTGGTGCAGCTTGCCCTCCAGCATCGGCACCTGGCCCGAGGTGTAGACCAGGTCGCCCGTACGCGCGGTGGGCACGTAGGAGGCCAGCGGCGTGACGGGCGCGGGCAGCGTGAGACCGAGCTCCTCGATCCTCTGCTCGGGGGTCACTGCTTCTCCCTCTTGAAGTAGGCGACGAGCTGCTCGGGCGTGGCGCCCTGGACGATCTGGACCAGCTCCCAGCCGTCGGACCCGAAGTTGTCGAGAATCATCTTCGTGTTGTGGATCAGCACAGGGGCCGTGAGGTACTCCCATTTCTTCATGAGCGTCAGCGTCTCATAAGACGAGGTGTGAGCAATCTCAAAGGGTGGTCGTCGGCTTTCGACAAGTAACCGTTCGGTAGCCTCGAAACGTGGACTCTCCGGACAGAGATCCGACGCCGGCCTGGGCCGGCGTACGGCTGCACGTCGTCACCGGCAAGGGCGGGACCGGCAAGACGACCGTCGCCGCCGCCCTGGCCCTAGCCCTGGCCGCGGGCGGCCGCAAGGTGCTGCTGGTGGAGGTGGAGGGCAGGCAGGGCATCGCCCAGATCTTCGACCGCCCGCCGCTGCCCTACGAGGAGCGCAAGATCGCCGTGGCGCCGTCGGGCGGTGACGTGTACGCGCTGGCGATCGATCCCGAAGAGGCCATGCTCGAGTACATGGAGATGTTCTACGGGATGCGCAGGGCCGGGCGGGCGCTGACCAAGATGGGCATCGTCGACTTCGCCACCACCGTGGCCCCCGGCTTCCGCGACGTGCTGGTCACGGGCAAGACGACCGAGGCCGTGCGCAGGCGGGCCAAGAACGGCCGCCGGGTCTACGACGCCGTCGTGCTCGACGCACCGCCCACCGGCCGCATCACGCGCTTCCTGAACGTCACCGAGGAGGTGGCGGGCCTGGCCAGGGTCGGGCCGATCAAGAACCATTCCGACCTGGTACGCGGGGTCGTGAAATCTCCTGAGACGGCTGTGCATTTCGTCACGTTGCTGGAGGAGATGCCGGTCCAGGAGACGCTCGACGGCATCGCCGAATCACGCGCCGCAGGGCTGCCTTCCGGTGGGATTTTCATCAACATGGTGCGCGAATCCCTGCTGCCCCAGGCCGCTCTTGACACGGCTGTCAAGGGCCGCTTCGACGTAGGGGAGCTCGTGCTCGGGCTGAAGGCGGCCGGGGTCACCGACGGCGCCGAGGCCACCGCGATGGCCGAGGCCCTCGCGGACGAGGTCGCCGAGCACGCCCACCGCACCGAGCTGGAGCGCACGGAGCGCGAGTCGCTGGCCGCGGCCGGGCTGACGAGTTTCGAGCTGCCCTTGCTGGCCGACGGCGTCGATCTGGCCGGCCTGTACGAGCTGGCAGAGAGCATCCGCACCCAGGGAGCAGCGTGAAGAAGCCCGCCATCCTCGACGTCGACGCCATACTCGACGACCCGGGCACCAGGATCATCGTCTGCTGCGGCGCCGGCGGGGTGGGCAAGACCACGACCGCGGCGGCGCTCGGGCTGCGGGCCGCCGAGCGCGGCAGGTGCGTGGTCGTGCTGACCGTCGACCCGGCGCGCCGGCTGGCCCAGTCGATGGGGCTGACCGAGCTGGACAACACCCCGCGGCTGGTCAGCTCGCCCGAGGGCGACGGGCAGCTCTACGCGATGATGCTCGACATGAAGCGGACGTTCGACGAGATCATCGAGGCGCACGCAGATCCCGTGCGGGCCCGGCAGATCCTGTCGAACCCCTTCTACCAGTCCCTTTCCTCCAGCTTCTCCGGCACGCAGGAATACATGGCCATGGAGAAGCTCGGCCAGCTCAGGCGCTCGGACGAGTGGGACCTGATCATCGTGGACACGCCGCCGTCGCGCTCCGCGCTCGACTTCCTCGACGCTCCCGAACGGCTCGGCCGCTTCCTCGACGGCCGGTTCATCCGGCTGCTGACCGCGCCGGCCAAGGCCGGGGGGCGCAGCGCGTTCCGGCTGCTCAACGCCGGGTTCGGGCTGATGGCCGGGGCGATGACCAAGCTGCTCGGCGCACAGGTCATCAAGGACCTGCAGACGTTCGTCTCCGCGCTGGACGCCGTGTTCGGCGGGTTCAGGCAGCGCGCCGAGATGACGTACAAGCTGCTGCAGGCACCCGGCACCGCGTTCGTCGTGGTGGCCGCGCCCGAGCGGGACGCCATGCGAGAGGCGTCCTACTTCGTCGAGCGGCTCGCCGAGGAGCGCATGCCGCTGGCCGGCCTGGTGGTCAACCGCGTGCACACGTCGCCCGCCCCGGCGCTCTCAGCGGCCCGCAGCGCGGCAGCCGCGGAAGAGCTGGAGTCGAGGGGTGAGCATGAGCTGACCGCCGCCGTGCTGCGGCTGCACGCCGGGCGAATGCAGCTCACCGCCCGCGAGAGCCGCGAGCAGGAGCATTTCGTCTCGGCCCACCCCACGGTGCCCGTGGTGCAGGTACGCGCCATGTCCGAGGACGTTCACGATCTGACCGGTCTGCGGCAGATCGGAGAGTTGCTGGCGAGCGCATGAAAGTACGGCCGGCGGGCGGCGCCGGCCGTACATCACTCGCGGGCCTGGATCAGCCCGCGATCAGCTCGTTGGTTCGTTCGTACTCTTCCTTGGCGGACTCGAGCAGCTCGCGCCACGAGTCCACGTCAGGTCGCCGTCGAAGCAGCGCACGACGCTCCCGTTCAGTCATACCGCCCCACACCCCGAACTCGATGCGATTGTCCAGTGCATCGGCGAGGCATTCGGTACGAACCGGGCAACCCCGGCAGATGAGCTTCGCTCTGTTCTGCGCGGCGCCCTGCACGAACAGGGCATCCGGATCCGCACCCTTACAGGCGGCACGGGAGGTCCAATCCGTGATCCACATTGTTCGACCCCACTCCCCTTAGGTGGTCAGTCGTTCATTTGGGGCCGACGGGCGCGGGCGCCGAGCCTCCGTATTCAGTTGCCGCAGAGGAGAACGTACGCAACTAGACGTTCGGGCCGACAGACCCCAGAGGACCAATTTCTCGCCGCAGTCTTGACCGGGAATGACTAGTCACCCCCGCCAGTCAAGGCGAAATGGTGTCGAGCTACCGATAAGACCAGTCTTTCGACGTACCCTTGGTACCGTGCAAGCTCAGCGCAAAGATCGCTCCAACCCCGTCTTGAACGTGCTGCGTCTCGTCATCGCAGCGACGGCGGCCGGGGTGCTCGCGGCCGCCGTTGCCCTGCCCGCGGTCGGCGGGGCCGGGGTGTCCGCGAAGAGCGCGATGGAGGGGCTCAACCTCAAGCCCGAAGAACTCGACGAACCCCCTCTGCCTGAGCGCACCAAACTGGTCGACGCCAACGGCAAGCAGATTGCGCAGTTCTACTACGAGAACCGGCAGTCTGTCCGTCTCGACCAGGTCGCCCCGATCATGCAAACGGCGCTGATCTCGATCGAGGACTTCCGTTTCTACCAGCACGGGCCGATCGACGTGGAGGGAACGGCCAGAGCGCTGCTCAAGAATCTCAGCAGCGGCGGCGTGATGCAGGGTGGATCGTCGATCACCCAGCAGTACGTCAAGCAGGTGCTCGTGAACAAGGCCGAGACGCCGGAGGAGCAGCAGGCGGCCATCGCGCCGACCGTCTCGCGCAAGCTGTCCGAGCTGCGCAACGCCATGGCGATCGAGCGGAAATACTCCAAGGACCAGATCCTGGAGAAGTACCTCAACATCGCCTACTTCGGCGCGGGCGCCCACGGCATCCAGGCGGCGGCCAAGCGCTTCTTCGGCAAGTCGGCCTCCGAGCTCAACCTTGTCGAGTCCGCAACGCTCGCCGGCGCCGTCCAGAACCCCGCCAGGACCGACCCCAACGTCGGCCCCGAGTCGCGGGCGCGCCTGCTGGAGCGGCGCAACCTCGTGCTGGACCGGATGGCCGAGCTCAAGAAGATCACCCTGGCGGAGGCCACCGAGGCCAAGGCGAAGAAGCTGGGCTACAAGGACACGAAGTTCCCCGGCGGCTGCGAGGCCAGCAAGTTCCCGTACTTCTGCCTCTACGTCCAGTACGAGATCCTCAACAACGAGGACTTCGGCAAGAACCAGGACGAGCGCAGGAAGCTGCTCCAGCGCGGCGGCCTGACGATCAAGACCACGATCGACCCCAAGATGCAGGCGGCCGCCGAGAAGGCCATCAAGAAGTACGTCAGCACCAAGGACAAGCCCGTGGCCTCGCAGGCCATCGTCGTTCCCGGCACCGGTGAGATCAAGGCCATGGCGGCCTCGCGGAAGTTCGGCGGCAGCAAGAAGAAGAACGAGATGAGCTACAACATCGTGGCCGACGGGGCGCACGGTGGCGGCCGCGGGTTCCAGCAGGGCTCGACGGCCAAGGTCTACACGCTGGCCACGGCGCTGGAGGAGGGTCTGAAGTACGGCGACGGCTTCCCGGCCCCCGCGGGCTACCAGGCGAGCGGCTACAGCACGTTCAAGAACTGCAAGGGCGAGAACGTCGGCGACCCGAGCCACACCGTGCGCAACTCCAGCGAGGGCGGCGGCGGCTTCAAGACGCTGGAGACCGGCACCTGGGGCTCGGTGAACACGTTCTTCCTCCGGCTGGAGGAGAAGGTGTCGCTCTGCAAGGTCGTCAAGATGGCCAAGAAGCTCGGGGTCAAGCGGTCCGACGGGCAGAAGCTGTCGGAGGTGGAGACGTTCACGCTGGGCGTCAACGAGGTCGACCCGGTGACGATCGCCAGCTCGTACGCCGTCTTCGCCTCGCGCGGCCAGTACTGCCGGCCGCTCGCGATCACCGAGATCAAGGACAGGAACGGCAAGGCCAAGCAGTACAAGCCCAAGTGCTCGCAGGTGCTGGAGGAGGAGGTCGCCGACGCGGTCAGCGGGATCCTGTCCGGCGTGTTCACCAAGGGCACGATGCGGGAGGTCGGCGGCATCGGCCGGGACGCGGCCGGCAAGACCGGGACGACCGACAACTACATGTCGGCGTGGTTCGCCGGTTACACCCCGAACCTGGCCTCCGCCGTCAGCCTGGGCGACCCGCGCGGCACCTCCAGCCACAAGCTGATCGGGATCACGATCGGCGGGCGCTACTACCCGTACGTGTACGGAGCTTCCATCTCCGGGCGGATCTGGAAGGACGCGATGATGAGCGCCCTGAAGGGGATCGAGCCGACGGAGTTCACGCCGGTGGATCGCTCGCGGTTCGGCGGCTGCACCGAGCAGTGCGCGCCCAAGCCCAAGAAGAAGAAGGAAGACAAGGGCCCTCGGGACCCGTTCGACATCTTCAACCCGCCGGACGGGGACGGCCCGCCGGACGGGCGGGGCGACGGCGGGCCGGGGAACGGGCGTGGACGCGGCGGGAACGGCGATGCCGGGCCTGTGGTGGGGCCGATCACCCCGGGCCGCTGAGCGCCCCTCTGCGGGCCTCCAGGGGCCTCTGAGGGCTCGCCGGCGGCGCTGAGGCCTCCGTCCCCAGATGTGGAAGGAGGCCTCCTGGCACGACCGAACCCGAACCCGCTAAGCGAAGCGGCCGCCTCCGAACCCGAACCGCACAAGCCGACGCCGACGCCGACCGCAACCGCACAGGGGCCGCTTACGCGAGGCGGGCCCGGACGGCCGCCGCGACCCGGCCACCCTCGGCCCGCCCGGCGACCTTCGGGTTGACGACCTTCATGACCTGACCCATCGCCTGCGGCCCCGAGGCGCCGGTCTCGGCGATCGCCTCGTCGACGAGCTGCGCCAGCTCCTCGTCGGAGAGCTGCGCGGGCAGGTATTCCTCCAGGACCGCCTGCTCGTCCAGCTCCGCCTGCGCCTGCTCGGTGCGGCCCGCGTTGCCGAACGCCTCGGCCGCCTCGCGCCGCTTCTTGGCCTCCTTGGTGAGGACCTTGATGATCTCGTCGTCGGTCAGCTCCCTGGCCTCCTTGCCGGCGACCTCCTCGACGTTCACCGCGGCCAGGGCCATGCGAACCGTCCGGAGGCGTACGGCGTCCCCGGCCTTCAGCGAGGCCGTCAGATCGGCCTTCAGCTTGTCCTTCATTGCGCTCATGCGCTCCATCTTGCCGTCTGCGCGGACTACCCGGACGCCTCGCACCGGATGTCGGGCATCATGAATGGGTGAGGAAAGCCGTCGCAGTGCCACTGTCCATGCTCGGTCTCGGCCTGGCCGGGCTGGGTTACGCCTCCGTGGTGGAGCGCAACTGGTTCCGCCTGCGCCGCTTCGACGTGCCGGTGCTGGAGCGTGGGCAGCGTCCCGTACGCATCCTCCACCTGTCGGACCTGCACCTGACACCGGGCAGGACGATGCTGATCAACTGGGTCCGCTCCCTGGGCGAGCTCAAGCCCGACCTGGTCGTCAACACCGGCGACTCGATCGCGCACCCGCAGGCCGTGCCCTCGCTCCTGCACGCCCTGGAGCCCCTGCTGTCGCGCCCCGGCCTGTTCGTCTACGGCTCCAACGACCTCTACGCGCCCAAGCCGAAAAACCCGGCCCGCTACCTCTGGCGCACCTCCAAGAACGACCGCCGCCAGCACGTCCCCAGCCTGCCGTGGGAGGAGCTGGGAGCGGGCATGGCGGCCGAGGGCTGGCTCGACATGAACAACACCACGGCCCGCATCAAGGTGGGCGACCTGGACGTGGCCGTGGCGGGCATCCACGACTCCCACATCTCCCGCGACCGCTACGACCTCGTGGCCGGCCCCGCGCCCGCGGACGCCGACCTCCGGCTGGGCGTCATGCACTCGCCCGAGCCCCGCAACATGACCCGCTTCGCCGCCGACGGCTACCAGCTCCTGCTGGCCGGCCACACGCACGGGGGCCAGCTCTGCATCCCCTTCTACGGCGCCCTGGTCACCAACTGCGGCATCGACCGGGCCCGGGTGAAGGGCCTCAACCGCCACGACAACGCCTGGCTGCACGTCTCCGCCGGGCTCGGCACCTCGCCCTACGCTCCCGCCCGGTTCGCCTGCTTCCCGGAGGCCTCTCTGCTCACGCTGGTGCCCCGCCGATAACGCGGTCACAAGTACGCCGATAGTCCGCTAGACTTTTCCAAGCACGCGCAAGACCGGCGTGCACCGGGGTGTAGCGCAGCTTGGCAGCGCGCTTCGTTCGGGACGAAGAGGCCGTGGGTTCAAATCCCGCCACCCCGACCCAGCTAAAAGGCCACTTCCGAGAAATCGGAAGTGGCCTTTTGGTCTTTGTGAGCGACGAAAGTCCAGCTGCGCGCGGGAGACTCCGCCCTCCCAGTGAGCGTTCGCCCGAGCGCCTTGAGTGGCTCCCGAGTCGCCTCGTCTGTCGCCTCGGTGAGACCTCCATCGTGACCTTGATGTCGCCGCGGCGGAGAATCAGCACCACCACCCGAGGATGTGCATCGAGGGCGCCCAGCAGCGTTGCCGGCCTGAGCGAAGCGGTAGTCGAACAGCCCGCCCTGACGGCTCTGTCTCGACCTCGCGCCGAAGAAGCCGACGCCGAACCCGAGCGCGATCGAGGACGGCCGGATGACCGGGAGCCTGGTTCTCAACCTCAGAACCAGGCCCGTGACCTGCGGAGACGGTGCCGAGATGGCGGGCGGGGCACCGTCACCCCAGCTTGTGTCCCTCAGGTCTTTCGCGCGGCCTGCAAGGCGCTTCTAGGCGC
Organism: Nonomuraea zeae; assembly: GCF_005889725.1. GTDB lineage: Bacteria > Actinomycetota > Actinomycetes > Streptosporangiales > Streptosporangiaceae > Nonomuraea > Nonomuraea zeae. The sequence continues at coordinate 42,892 of NZ_VCKX01000041.1, read as the reverse complement.
GGACCGCCACGTCATCGATCTGGAAGGCGGGCCCGGCGCCGCTCGCGGTCCAGACAAAGGTCCAGTCGACGCGGGTCGTGCCCGCGGGTGCGGTGAACGTGCCGGCCGCTTCGGTCCAGGCGGTCTTCGGAGCCAGGGAGATGGCGTCGGTACGCAGCACCGTGCCGGACTCGTCGCGCCAGCGCACATTCCATGTGACGGCGGGCATGGTCGCCACGGCCTGCCGATACCACAGCGACACCTGGTAGCTCGTGCCGGCGATCACACCGCTGTACCCGGGATAGTTGTCGAGCGCCACCGCGCTGCCGGACTGGGTGCTGGTCATCTGCAGCGAGCCGGTGCCGCCATGCGCGTCACCGGTCTGGCGCGCCACGCTGGATCCCCACCACGGGGTGTAGGGCGAGGTCGAGCCGGACTCGAAGTCATGCTCGGCGATGGCCGGCGGCTTGGGCGTGCCACCGTCGAACGTGCTGCCGGCGTCCTGGCCGTACTGGGGGCCGACCCACTGTGCGGGGGTAATGCTCGTGTCCATGTCGCCGACCCTGAACTGCCACGGTCCCGTGTAGGTGTTGTCGTGCCAGGAGTTGTTCGAGTCGTGGACGATCGCCTTCTGGATCACATCACCCTTGTACGGGGACCAGTCCGGGTAGGTGCCGTAGTTCGACAGCAGGGCCATGTGCCCGCAGTACTGCGTGGAGCAGCCGCCGTCGACGGCACTGGGGTCGAAGGTGAACGTGTTGTGGTGGACGTCGACGTTCTTCGTCCACCAGCGGCAGTCGGTGTAGAGCGGGTTGCTGGCGATGGCAGGAGCCGAGCACTTCGAGGTGTTGGTCGGCCCGACGATCAGCGTGCAGTCGCCGGTCGTCGAGGCCGGGCTGTTGCAGAACCGGTCGGCGTTCGCCCACCCGGTGATCCCGCCCCAGTTGTTCTCGAACAGGTTGCCGGTGATCTCGATCTTGCTGGTCCGCGCTGCCACGCGGGGCTCACCGTCCGCCTCGGACAGGTAGATCGCCGCCTCGGGGAACGGGTCGCCCTTCGCTGCCCGCTCGGCACCGGACTTCCAGGCGTTGCCGCGAATGGTGTTGTTCCGGATCACGGCGTTGTAGCTGATCTCGTAGAAGATCCCGAGCGACTCGTTGTCCTCGATGAGGTTGTCCTCGATGAGGAAGTCGTTGTTGTTGGTGTCGGCCCAGACGCCCGGCCCGTGGTTGCCGTGGACCCAGTTGCCGGTCACGTCGGCGCCGTTCACCGCCCAGAACTTCATGCCACCGGTACAACCGCACCCAGGCTCCTGGTGCTCCCAGTCGTCGGTGTTGTTGCCGGTGAACTCGTTGTCCGCCACTACCAGATCGGTGATGGTGTTGCCGGCCTTGTACGCGTTCAGGCCGTACTGCCCGTTGTCCTTGAAGCAGTTGCCCCGGATCTGGTTCGCGGCCCCGGCCATCAGGGCCGCGCCGGAGTTGCCGCGGAAGGTGTTGTGCTCCACGACCCAGTTGTCGGCGGAGTCGTGGTTGACCACACCCTCGTCGCGCGGCGCGACGAACCCAGTGACAGTCAGGTACTGGATCGTGACCCCGGTCGCACCCTGACTGAAGGCGTACCGGTTCACCCCCTTGCCGTCCAGCACCGCCCCGGGCGCCCCGATGAACGTCGAACCTTCGCCGGGGTAGATCTGGGCGTAGGTCGCGGCCTCCAGCGTGTGCGTGCCGGTCTCGAAGTAGTACGTGGTGTTCGCCTTACGTAAGTCCACGCCGCTGTTGTCGCCCGCGGGGACCACGACCGCGCCGGCGGGCGGTGTGGTGGGGCCGTTCAGCGACGAACTACCACAGACCGCTGCCGTTGCCTTCGTCGCTTCGGTTGCCGGCTTGACCGCGTCGCCGCTAGCCGGCGTCGCGCCGCCCAGGACAACCGTGGCGAGGGCCGCCAACGCCACTGGCCAGGTTCTTCGCATTCCTGATCTCCTTGAGGTTGCAACCAGCTTGACCGCAGTCGGTCCGCTGGCGGTCGTCACTGTAGTCAGGACCCGCACCCACCCTCAAGATCGAACGCCGCGCGAGGACTGCAGGGCCGACGGACCTCCAAGCCAAAGAAAGGCGAGTCTCTGCGGGAGATACCAAGTCGCGGCTCACTGCGTCCAAGCCTGCGCATTCCAGTGCGCAAGATGCCAAACCAACGCGGTGGCAGAATGTGACCATGCGGACACTCCGAGCGAATTCCTTCGACACCGCCGGTCCGTACGGCCCCCAGCAGCATTACACGTTGCCCCCCACGCAGCGGCTCCCGCAGGCGCGCGTGCTCACCGCCGCCCTGATGCTCTCCTGTGAGCGGGCCAAGTCGGCCGGTGACGACTACGCCGCCGCGGAGTCGCTCCTGCAGCCCACGCCGGGTGGTGCTGTTCCTCGACGAGATCGACGCCCTGCAGGGCAACAGCCTGGTGAGCATCCTCAGCCAGCTCCGCGACGGTCACAACGCGCGGCCGGGAGGCCGTCCGTTCCCCACGTCCGTGGTGCTGTGCGGACTACGCGACCTGCGTGACTACAAGATCGCCTCAGGCGGCGAACCTGGCCGGCCCAACCCCGCCGGCCCGTTCAACATCATCACCAAATCGCTACGCCTGGGCGACTTCAGCTCGACCCTTACCTGGACCGCCTCACCCTCACCGCCGGCGCACTGGTGATCTTCGACCGGCGCCCCGAGGCCCCGCCCTGGAAGGAAAGAGGCGGTTTCGAGCAGACGACCACACCGTCCGGCCGCCAGGTCACCGTTCTGCGGGTGTAACGGGTGCCTTTGTCTTTGGCTCGCACGCGATTACCCAGCCCGCAGCGAGCTTTTGAAGCAGGCGGGCGTACATCGCATGGGCATGGCGGTGGATTCCACCACCGCCGCACCGCGCCTGGAAAATTCGCCGGCCCGCGGCGCGAACCTTTGCCGCTCCCGAACGTTCTACCAATGCAGACCGACTCAAGGAGATCCGCATTGGAACGCTTGATCGAGTACTCTCCCCTCCTGTTCGTGGCCTTCGGCCTGCTGATCATCCTGGTCTCGGGGAAGGGGATGATCGACGGCAGGCGGTTCGTGCAGCGGGCGCTGCGGGTGCCGGGCGTGGTCAGCGACGTCCGGACCACGTTCACCGGGCGCGGGGAGCACTTGAGGGCGCGGCAGCGGCCGGTCCTGACCTTCACGACCCTGGACGGGCGGGAGGTCACCACCGAAGCCTCGACCGTCTCCAACCTCGGCGTCGGCAACGCGACCGAGGTGCTCTACGACCCCGACGACCCGACCAGGGCCATGCCCGCCAGCGGTGGCGCCGGCGGGTACGGAGGAGTCGTGGCCGGGATCATCGCGATCGTCATCGGCCTGGCCTTCTTCGCCGGCGTCTCCAGCCTGTCGGCACCCTCCACGAGCGGCGATCCGGCCGGGTGCGAGATCGAGCTTCCCGACGGCTCTTCCGAGACCATCGACTGCCCGCCCGGGCTCGGATCCGGCGAGTGATCCCTGAGCGGGTGCCGGAGGCGTACGAGGAGTTCGGCTGGCTCGGCGAGCACGGCCTGTTCTATGACGTCTCGTGCGTGTCCTTCGCCCGGTCCCTGACCTCGCGGGGAGCGCTGACCCGCCTCGGCGCGGGAGCCGGCGAGCTGGACCACGTGGATTTCGAGGAGTTCCAGAGACGCACGATGGAGTGCGTCGACTCCGACAACATGCGCAGCACTTACGTGGGCGCGGTCGCGGCCGGCGGCTGGACGGTGCTCATCCAGCTCTGGGCCGGCTCGATCGGTCTCGACCGCGGCCTGATGCGCCGCCTTTCGCAGGGGACCGAAGTCGTGTCCGTCTCACTCACCGGTTTCCCCTTTTCCCGGAGTCTGCTCGACATGCGTTTCCTGGCGGCCCCGATCAGACCGGCGCAAGCGTGACGGCGACGTCTTTCCGTGCTCTCCGTCGCCATGGAATGATCCGCATGTATCCGCCGGGGCGATCGCCTTCGTGGCCTTCCTGCTGCTCGGCTCAGGGCTGCTCGCCGGGTCGATGCCGCTCACGTCGGGGGCGAGGCGCTTTCTTCTCGTGGCGGCGGGTCACTCTGGCGAAGGCATGAGCGCCTTTCCGGAAAGGGCACCGGGCCAGAGCGCTTGAAAGTTTCACCGGTCGGGGGCCGTCGTCGCAGTTGGCCGGGTCGTGGTGGCGGTGGTGATTGAGGTTCCGGTGTCCTGGTGCCTACGGTGCAGGCATCCGCACCCGGTGATCCGGCCGAGGAGTCCGTCATGCGCGCCCGTATCGTTCCGGCCCTGATCCTGGCCCTGCTCGCCCTCCTGGTCAGCGCGCCCGAGGCTCGCGCCCAGGTGATAGGCGGCTTCGACTTCGCCAGGGCCGAGGTGTCCGTCACGGGCCTGCAGGTCCCCTGGGGCCTGGCGTTCCTGCCGGACGGCAGCGCGCTGGTCTCCGAGCGGAACACGGGGCGCATACTCCAGGTACGGCCGGGGCAGACGCCCGTCCAGGTCGCCACGGTCAGCGGGGTCAGCGCGTCGGGCGAGAGCGGGCTGCTCGGCATCGCCGTGTCGCCCACGTATGCGCAGGACGGCTGGGTGTACGCGTACTTCACCAGCACCAGCGGCGACAACCGGCTGATCAGGCTGCAGCTCAGCGCGCCGCAGACGCAGACGGTGCTCTTCTCGGGGGTGCCGAGCGCCACGATCCACGACGGGGGCCGCATCGCCTTCGGGCCGGACGGCATGCTCTACCTGGGCACCGGCGACGCGAGCAACACCGCGAACGCCCAGAACCTCAACAGTCCGGCAGGCAAGATCCTGCGCATGACGCCCACCGGGGGCATACCGTCGGGCAACCCGTTCTCCGGCTCCCGCGTCTGGAGCTACGGCCACCGCAACGTGCAGGGCCTGGCCTGGGACGCCCAAGGCAGGATGTACGCCAGCGAGTTCGGCCAGAACACCTGGGACGAGATCAACCAGATCGTCGCCGGCGGCAACTACGGCTGGCCCACGTGCGAGGGCTCCTGCGGCAACACCTCCTTCCGCAGCCCGATCGTCACCTGGACGACCGCCGAGGCGTCGCCGAGCGGGCTGGCGTACGCCAACAACACGCTCTTCGCCGCGGCCCTGCGCGGAACGCGCCTCTGGACGGTCCCGCTCACCGGCAGCGGGACGGCGGGCACGCCGGTGGCCGAGCTCCAGTCCGCGTACGGCCGGCTGCGCGCGGTCGCGGCAGGCCCAGACGGCTGGCTCTGGGTGACGACCAGCAACCGCGACGGCCGCGGCACCCCGGTGGCCCAGGACGACCGGATCATCCGCATCCCACCGGCCACGGCCGGGACCGACACCAGCCCGCCCACCGCGCCGGGCAGCCTGGCCGCGTCGGGCACGACCGCCACCGGCACCACGCTGACCTGGGCCGCCTCGACCGACAACGTCGGGGTGAGCGGCTATGACATCCTGCGCGCACCGGGTACGACGGGCGGCACGTTCACGCAGGCCGGCACGTCGGCGACCACCTCGTTCACCGACACCGGGCTCACCGCGAGCACCGCCTACCGCTACCAGGTGCGCGCCCGCGACGCGGCGGGCAACCTCTCCCCCGTGTCCAACACGGTCACGGTCACCACCACCTCCTCCGGCGGGACCGGCGGCGGCTGCACGGCGACGGCGACCACGCAGACCCAGTGGAGCGGCGGCTACGTGATCCAGCCGGTCACCGTGACCAACACCGGCACGTCCGCCACCACCGGCTGGACGGTGACGTTCACGTTGCCCGGCGGCCACAGCGTCACCGGCTCCTGGAACGCCACGCTGACCAGCGGCGGCCAGACCGTCACGGCCCGGAACCTCGGGTACAACGGCACGCTGGCCCCCGGTCAGAGCGTCACGTTCGGCTTCCAGGCCGCCCGTCCGGGCGGCGACACCCAGGTCCCCGCCGGTTACGTCTGCGCGAGCCCCTGACCCATACCTCTGCACGAGTCCCTGAGCCGGCGAGCGGGCCGACGGCGGGGCCAGTGGCGGGGTCTGGCCGGTACGTGCCGATGGCCTAGATCGCTTTTCTGCGGGCAGAAGGCATGGCGACCCTGTAAGCGAGCAGAGCCGGACGCCCCCGACGAGCACACGGTGAGAACCCACCACCGGTCCGGCAGGAAGAGTGGATCGCTCCGAGATCCGCTGCTCTCCATGCTCGATGCCGCGGTGCCGTGACGAGGCGCCCGCGCGGCATCACGGGTCCGCCGTACCCCACGGCCGTTTCCTCTCCGGGCTCCTGCCCGGTAGTCGGTCCTGCGCGGGTACAGCGCTGCCCTGTCCCCGAGCCCCCGGAGTGCGATGAGCTCCCATATAAGCGGTCAAGTACAGATCGTGCCCACCGTCCACCCGTTCGGCCTGCGCGTCAGCGGCGAGGTCGACCGCAGCACCCGGCACCTGCTCGAGCAGGCCCTTGCCTGGGCGACAGACGCCGGCCAGGACGACATCCATCTCGACCTGACCCAGCTCACCTTCATCGACGCGGCCGGCCTGCGCCTGATCGTCGCCACGGCCGCCGGATTGCCCGCGCCGCGCAAGCTGGTCCTGATGCCGCCCCCGCCCGTGGTGCGCGACCTGCTCTCCCTGCTGGGCTGGCAGCTGAGCCCCGGCCTGCGGCTGTACGTACCGAAGAACGGCTCGGGCCGCAGCGGTGACGACGACAGACGGAAGTTCAAGCCGATCAGCCCGTCCGACCCCGCGACCTGATCCCTGGGCACCACCGTTTGAGGATCTTCAACGGGGAAAGCACAGTTTCGGCCCTTATCCCCTCCGATGTCCGGCAGGCGAAACGATCATGCAGGTGGTGTTCGAGCTGCGCTGTCCCATCAGCGCCGATCTCGGTTTCATCCGGGACTTGATACGCATGCACGGCCACCACAGCGGCCTGCGCGACCCCCGGCTGGACAACCTGGTCCTGGCCGTCAACGAGGCGGTCACCAACGTGCTCGACCACGCCGGCACGGCGGGTCTGATCACCGCACGCACCACGAGCGAGTCGGTCACCGTGGAGATACTCGACACGGCGGGCCGGCTCACCCACGGCCACCTGGCCGCCGCCCACGAGATCGACGGGACCGCCACGCACGGGTACGGGCTCTGGGTGATCCAGCGCCTGTGCGACGTGGTCCACCTTGAGCAGACCGGGCACGGCTCCCGGCTGAGCCTGGAGATGCGCCGGCACTCCCCGCGCCGGATCCGGCCCGTGAAGCCGTTCAGAACCGCGGCGCTGCTGTCACATCTGTGACGTGACACGGGTATCGAACCCGCTGCGAGTGGTCTAGGGTGCGCGCATGGGCGCCTCCCGGCAACACGAGCCCTCGCCCCGCTCGGCGAGGCCATCCGACGCGTCGCCGGACCTGACTCAGTCGCCGGACCTGATCCCGTCGCCGGACCTGATCCCGTCGCCGGACCTGACTCAGTCGCTGGACCTGACTCACCAGTACCTGCCGGGCATGAGCGTGATCGCGATCGGCGGCGAGGTCGACCGCAGCACCACCGCCCTGCTGGCCGGCTACGTCGAGCGCGTCCGCCGGCCCGGCGACCACGTGGTCTTCGATCTGGCCGAGCTGAGGTTCATGGACAGCTCGGGCCTGCACGTGCTGCTGATCAGCGCCCGGCAGGCCGCCGCCGACGGCGTGCGCGTCCATCTGGCCGCCGCCCAGGGCGCTCCCGCCCGCCTGCTGCAGATCACGGACGTGGGCGCGTACCTGCCCATGCACCCGACGGTGGAGCAGGCCATCACCGCCGTGCTCACCGCCACCAGGACGCGCTGAGCCCCTGCCCTATCGAACTGTCTTTCGACTACACTTCAGGGGCATGTCGTCCCCCCTGGCACTCAGCCTGGAGTCCGCGCGGCGGCTGGCCGTGCGCTGCCAGCTTCTCGCCGGCCCCCGTCCCGGCAACGACCTCGACGGGCTGCGGCAGGTGCTGCGCACGCTGCGATGCCTCCAGCTCGATCCGGTCAACGTGATCGCCAGGAGCCATCTGCTGGTGCTCTGGAGCAGGGTCGGCGACTTCGATCAGGCCGACCTGGACACGTTGCAGTGGCACGAGCGGTGGCTGTTCGAATACTGGGCCCACGCCGCGTCGATCGTGCTGGCGGAGGACTATCCGATCCACCACGTCATGATGCGCGGCTATCCGGCGGGCAGGTCCGGCTACGGGCAGCGGATCCACGGCTGGCTGGAGGCTAACGACCGGCTGCGCCGGCACGTGCTCGACCGGCTGCGGGAGCAGGGGCCGCTGCCGATCGGCGGGTTCGACGACCTGGCCGACGTGCCGTGGGAGTCGAGCGGGTGGACCAACGGCCGCAACGTCGAGCGGATGCTCGACTTCCTGTGGACCCAGGGCCAGATCATGGTGGCCGGCCGCGCGGGCCGCAAGCGCCACTGGGATCTGACCGAGCGCTGGCTGGGCGGCTCGGCGCAGCTCGCGCCGCTGACCCCGGAGGAGGCGGTCACGCTGGCGGCCGAGCACGCGCTGCGCGCGCTCGGGGTGGCCCGCGCGGCCGACATCGAGCGCCACTTCGTCCGCGACCGCTATCCCGGCCTCGCCGAGGTGCTGGCCGGGCTGGAGCGGGCGGGCCGCGTGCTGCCCGCCGAGGTCGAGGGCGGGGCCGAGCGCTGGTACGTGCACCGCGACGTGCTCGGCCTGCTGGAGTCGGACTGGGAGCCGCGCACCACACTGCTGTCGCCGTTCGACAACCTCATCTGCGACCGGGCGCGGACCGAGCGCCTGTGGGGGTTCGCGTTCCGGACAGAGATGTACGTCCCCAAGGACAAGCGCCTGTACGGCCACTACATCATGCCCATCCTGCACGGCGACCGCCTGGCCGGCCGGCTCGTGCCGCGCCTGGATCGGCGCCGGGGCGTGCTGGAGATCGAGGGGCTGTTCCCCGAGCCGGGCACGGTGGCCGACCGGGAGACCGCGCGGGCCGTCGGCGGGGCGGTCGCCGAGCTGGCCGCGTTCGCCGGGGCCCGTGAGATCTCCTACGGCGACAAGGTGGCGGCGGCCTGGCGCTCGGTCTGACGCGGCGGCGAGCGCGGGTTGGGCTGAACCGGCGACCACCGAGGACCGGGTCAGCGAGCGCGGCCCTGAATCGGCGACCTCACCCCAGGGAGAGCAGGCGCGGGCGCCCGCCGGGAGGATGCTGCCCGCATGGACGCGGAACGAGAACGACTACGGCAGTCGGCCGCTGCGGACGCACCTTGGCGCCGGTGGGGCCCCTACCTGAGCGAACGGCAGTGGGGCACCGTCCGCGAGGACTACAGCTACACCGGCGACGCATGGAACTACTTCCCGCACGACCACGCCCGCTCGCGGGCCTACCGGTGGGGCGAGGACGGGCTCGGCGGCGTCAGCGACGACAAGCAGCGCCTGTGCCTGTCGATGGCCCTGTGGAACGGCAGGGACCCGATCCTGAAGGAGCGGCCGTTCGGGCTGACCAACGGCGAGGGCAACCACGGCGAGGACGTCAAGGAGTACTACTTCTACCTCGACAGCACCCCGACCCACTCCTACATGCGCTACCTGTACAAGTACCCGCAGGCCCCGTTCCCCTACGAGGACCTGGTCGCCACGAGCCGGGCCCGTGACCGCCACGCCTTCGAGTACGAGCTCCTCGACACGGGCGTCTTCGACGGCGACCGCTACTTCGACGTCTTCTTCGAGTACGCCAAGGCCGCCCCCGACGACCTGCTCGTGCTCGTCACCGTGGCCAACAGGGGCCCGGACGACGCCACGCTGCACGTCCTGCCGACCCTGTGGTTCCGCAACACGTGGTCGTGGAGCCACGGCAGCGCCAAGCCGTCGATGCGGGCGAGCGCCCCCGGCGTGATCCAGGCCGACCACCAGGATCTCGGCACGTACCGGCTGCACTGCTCGGCCGACGTGCCGCTGCTGTTCACCGAGAACGAGACCGACAACGAGCGGGTGTTCGGGACCGCGAACCCCACGCCGTACGTCAAGAACGGCATCGGCCGCCACGTCGTCGACGGGGACGACCACGCGATCAACCCGGCGCGCACCGGCACCAAGGCGGCCGCCCACTACGTGCTGACGGTGCCGGCGGGCGGGCAGGCCACCGTCCGGGTCCGCCTCACCGGCACGGACGTCCAGGACCCGCTGGGGCCCGGCTTCGACGAGGTGCTCGCGCGGCGGCGGGCCGAGTCGGACGACTTCTACGCCGGGATCACCCCCGAGGGCGCGAGCCAGGACGACGCCCGCGTGCTCCGCCAGGCCCTGTCCGGCCTGCTGTGGAGCAAGCAGTACTACTACTTCGACGTCGAGACCTGGCTGGCCGAGCACGGCGCCGACCCGTGGGCGCCGAGCAGGCGGCGCAACCAGTCGTGGTTCGATCTGAACGCCGACGACGTGCTGGTCATGCCGGACAAGTGGGAATATCCCTGGTTCGCCGCCTGGGACCTGGCCTTCCACGCGGTCGCGCTCGCCATGGTCGACATCGACCTGGCCAAGCACCAGGTCGAGGTGCTGCTGTGCGACCGGCACCTGCACGCCAACGGGCAGATCCCCGCGTACGAGTGGGAGTTCAGCGACGTCAACCCGCCCGTCCACGCGTGGGCCGCCCGCTTCATCAACAGCATGGACCGCCGGCTCACCGGCCACAGCGACCTGGACTTCCTGGAGCGGGTGTTCCAGAAGCTGCTGGTGAACTTCACCTGGTGGGTCAACCGCAAGGATCCCGACGGCCGCAACGTGTTCCAGGGCGGCTTCCTCGGCCTGGACAACATCGGCGTGTTCGACCGCAGTGCCCCGCTGCCCACCGGCGGCACGCTCGACCAGGCCGACGGGACGGCGTGGATGGCCTTCTACACGCAGACGATGCTGCAGATGGCCGCCGAGCTGTCGGACCGGGCGCCCGCGTACGAGGACCTCGCCGTCAAGTTCGCCGAGCACTTCCTGCGCATCTCCGCCTCGATCGACCGGACCGGCGAGGTCAAGGACGAGATGTGGGACGAGGCGGACGGGTTCTTCTACGACGTGCTGCGCCTGCCGAACGGCGACGCCACCCGGCTCAGGGTGCGCTCGATGGTCGGGCTGCTGCCGCTCTGCGCGTCCAGCGTGTTCGTGCCACGCCCGGAGGAGCAGGACGCCCGGCTGTTCAACCGGATCAGGGCGTTCGCGCGGCGGCATCCCTCCGTGACCGAGGGCATGTCGGCCGCCGACCGGCCCGGGGTGGCGAACCGCCGGCTGCTGTCCCTGCTGGACCGGCGCAAGCTCAAGCGGGTGCTGGCGCAACTGCTCGACGAGTCGGAGTTCCTGAGCCCGTACGGCATCAGGTCGCTGTCGCGGCACCACGCCGGGCATCCGTACGCGTTCTGGGTGGACGGGCGCGAGTACCGCGTGGCGTACCTGCCCGCCGAGTCCGACAGCGGGATGTTCGGCGGCAACTCGAACTGGCGCGGGCCGGTCTGGTTCCCGGTCAACGCGCTCATCATCCGGGCGCTGCTGCACCTGTACGCGTACTACGGCGACGACTTCACCGTCGAGTGCCCCACGGGCTCCGGCAACCGGATGACCCTGTACGAGGTCAGCAGGGAGATCTCCGACCGGCTCGTCCGCATCTTCCAGCGCGGTCAGGACGGCCGGCGGCCGGTGTACGGCGGGCAGCGCAAGTTCCAGGAGGATCCGCACTGGCGGGACCTGGTGTCGTTCTACGAGTACTTCCACGGTGACAACGGCGCCGGGCTCGGGGCCTCCCACCAGACCGGGTGGACCGCCACCGTCGCCGCCCTCATGATCATGAACGGGCGGCTGACCGCCGCCGACTTCCTGACCGGCGGCCGGTCCGAGGAAGGGCTCGGCTGAAACACGGCCCGTACCCCATGGCCGCCCCGGGTCGTCGCCGGGCTCAGCCCGCCGCTCGCGCCACGAGCTCGCGGATGAGCTCGGCGACCGTTGCCAGGTCCGCCCTGGTCATCAGCTCGTTACGGTCGATGGCGCCGAAAATACCGTGCGATGTCGTGACCCCTGAAGTATCGTCGCGACTCATGAGTTTCCCCCGAGTACGCCCCCCTTTCGTGGCAGATGAGCGCACGCAGCTCGTCGGCTGGCTGGACATGCAGCGTGCGATCGCCCAGTGGAAGACCGAGGGGCTGTCGGAGGAGGACGCCTACCGGCCGGTCCTGCCCGGCTCGCCGCTCATGACGGTGGCCGGCCTGATCTCCCACATGCGGTGGACCGAGCACTGCTGGTTCGAGGTGCTCTTCCTGGGCGGCTCCAGGGACGACAACCCGCAGTTCGACGAGAGCGTCGAGGACGCCGACATGCGGGTCGAGGGCGTCCCGCTGGCGCAGCTCCTCGACGACTACGAGCGCCAGTGCGTCAGGTCCAACGAGATCGTCGCCGCCCACTCGCTGGACGACGTGGGCAAGCACCCCGACTTCCGCTCGGCGCAGGCGTCCCTGCGCTGGATGCTGATCCACATGGTCGAGGAGACCGCCAGGCACGCCGGCCACCTCGACACCGTCAGGGAGCTGCTCGACGGCGAGACGGGCTACTTCTGACAGGTCCGCTCAGAGGCCGAGCACCTGGGCCGGCTCGGCGATGAGCTGCTGGATGATCAGCCCGGCCGCGCCCAGCACGGCCGCGTCCGCGCCGATCCCCGAGACCGTCAGGGCGGGCGGCGTGCCGCGCATCTGCCCCAGCCTGGCCCCCAGCCCGTCGGAGACCGGCCCTTCGAGCCACGGGTAGAGCGGCGCGTAGATCCCGCCGAGCACGATCCTGCCGGGGTCGAGCAGGTGGACCGCCGAGGTGAGCGCCACGCCGAGCGCGTGGCCGGCCCGCTCGCACGCCTCCAGGGCCCGGCGGTCGCCCGACTCCAGCCGGCCCACCAGCTCGGCGACCGAGGCCACGGTTCCGAGCAGGGCGTCCTGGCCGGCGTACACCTCCAGGCAGCCCCGCCCGCCGCACCTGCACGCGGGCCCGTCCGGCACCACGACGACATGGCCGAGCTCGCCCGCCAGCCCGAACGTGCCCTTGAACACCGTCCCGCCGACCACGAGCCCGGCGCCGATGCCGATCTCGCCGGAGACGTACAGGAAGTCGGTCTCCCGCGAGCCGAACCACAGCTCGCCGAGCGCCGCCAGGTTCGCCTCGTTGTCGATGGCGAACGGCAGGTCGATCAGGTCGGCCACCCGTACGTCCCGCCAGCCGAGGTGCGGGGCGCTCCTGAGCACGCCGTCCTCGACCGTGCCGGGCACGGCGAGCGCCGCGCCGATGACCCGCAGCCCGGCGGACTCGGCCTCCGCCGTCGTCTCCTTCACGAGGTCGCGCAACTCCCGCAGGATGTCGGCCGGGTTGGAGTTGCGGTTGTCGGCCGGCCGCGTCCTGCGCAGCCGCACGGTACGGGTGAGATCGACCACGCACGCGGCCAGGTAGTCGATGTTGATCTCCAGGCCCAGGGTGGCCAGCCGGTGCCCGCTCAGGCTCACCGCCACGCCGGGCCGGCCCCGTTCGCCCGCCCGCACGGCGCCGCTCTCGGTCACCGCCCCCGCCTCCAGGAGATCCGAGACCAGGCTGGATACGGTCGTCTTGGTCAGCCCGGTCATCTCCGCGAGCGCGGCCCTGGTGTGAGGTCCTGATCGGTGGATGGTCCCCAGCACTACGGACAAGTTACGGGCGCGCATGGAATCATGCCGCACTCCTCTTGACGCCGGCATGCCTACCTCCTCAGGATTATGTACAGATTATGGACTAAAACGAGAAGGAGCGACACCATGCCCGATTTCACACCCACCCCCGCCGACCGCTTCACCTTCGGGCTCTGGACGGTCGGCTGGCAGGCCCGCGACCCGTTCGGCGACGCCTCCAGGCCGGCGCTCGACCCGGTGGAGACCGTGCACCGGCTGGCCGAGCTGGGCGCGCACGGCGTCACCTTCCACGACGACGACCTGCTCGCCGTCGAGCCCGACCGGGACAAGGCCATCGCCGCGTTCAAGAAGGCGCTGGACGAGACCGGCATGAAGGTGCCGATGGCCACCACGAACCTCTTCACGCACCCGGTCTTCAAGGACGGCGCGTTCACCAGCAACGACCGCGACGTGCGCCGCTACGCCCTGCGCAAGGTGATCCGCAACATCGACCTGGCCGCCTCGCTGGGCGCCACCACCTACGTCTGCTGGGGCGGGCGCGAGGGCTCGGAGTCGGACGCGGCCAAGGACGTCAAGGCCGCCATGGAGCGCTACAAGGAGGGCCTCGACCTGCTCTGCTCGTACGTCCGCGAGCGCGGCTACGACATGCGCTTCGCCCTCGAGCCCAAGCCGAACGAGCCCCGGGGCGACATCCTCCTGCCGACCATCGGCCACGCCCTGGCGCTGATCAACGAGCTGGAGCACCCTGAGATGGTGGGCCTCAACCCCGAGGTCGGCCACGAGCAGATGGCCGGACTCAACTTCGTGCACGGCATCGCCCAGGCGCTCTGGCACGGCAAGCTCTTCCACATCGACCTCAACGGCCAGCACGGCCCCAAGTACGACCAGGACCTGATCTTCGGCCACGGCGACCTGAAGAGCGCGTTCTTCCTGGTGGACCTGCTGGAGAACGGCGGCTACGACGGCCCGCGGCACTTCGACTACAAGCCGCTGCGCACCGAGGACCCCGAGGACGTGTGGGTCTCGGCCGCCGCGAACATGCGCACGTACCTGATCCTCAAGGAGAAGTCGCGCGCCTACCGCGCCGACCCGGAGGTCCAGGAGGCCCTGCGCGCCTCCCGCGTGGACGAGCTGGCCCAGCCCACGCTCGCCGCCGGTGAGACCTGGGCCGACCTGGCCAAGGACGACTTCGACCCCGAGGTGGCGGCCGCCCGCGGCTTCCACTTCACCCGTCTCAACCAGCTCGCGCTCGAACACCTCATGGGGGTACGCGGATGACCGAACCCATCAGTGTCCAGCTCTACACCGTCAGGGAGCCGTTAGCCGCCGACCGGGACGGCGTGCTGCGGCGGATCGCGGAGATCGGCTACCGGGCGGTCGAGCCCTACGATCCCACCACCGACCCCAAGGGTTTCCGCCAGGTCGCCGACGACCTGGGGCTGAGCGTGTCGAGCACGCACGCGTACGCGCTGCTCAGCGAGGAGCCCGCGAAGGTCTTCGACGCGATCGCCACGGTCGGCACGGACCTGGTGATCGTCCCCGGCGGGATCGCCGAGGAGGAGTTCACCACTCGTGACGGGCTGTCCCGCACGGCCGACCTGCTGAACGGCCTGGCCGAGCAGGCCGCGGGCCACGGGATGCGGATCGGCTACCACAACCACTGGTGGGAGATCGAGCCCAGGATCGACGGCCGGCACGCCATCGAGGCGCTGGCCGACCTGCTCGCGCCCGAGGTGTTCCTGGAGATCGACACGTACTGGGCGGCGGTGGGCGGCGCGGACGTGCCGGCCCTGCTCGGCCGCCTCGCGCAGCGCACGCGGGCGCTGCACGTCAAGGACGGCCCGGCGGTCAAGGGCGAGCCGCACGTCGCGGTGGGGCAGGGCGTCATGCCCGTGCCCGAGATCCTCGCCGCCGCGCCGGACGCCTGGCGCATAGTCGAGCTGGACGAGTGCGCCACCGACATCTTCACCGCCCTCGCGGACAGCCACGCCTACCTCACCTCATTGGAGAGCTCTTGAGCAACGGCCCCGTCGGCGTCGCCCTGGTCGGCGCCGGAGTGATCAGCGGCCAGTATCTGAACAACCTCAACGCCTTCCCCGACGTGCGCGTGCTCGGCGTCGCGGACATCGACACCGATCGGGCCGCCGAGGTGGCCCGCGAGCACGACGTGCCCGTGTCGGGAACCCTCGCCACGGTGCTCGCCGTGCCCGAGGTCGAGATCGTCGTCAACCTCACCATCCCGTCCGCGCACGCGGCCGTCGCGCTGGAGAGCCTGCGCGCGGGCAAGCACGTGTACGGCGAGAAGCCGCTCGCGATGACCACCGACGAGGCGGCGAAGGTCATGGCCGAGGCCGCCGATCTGGGGTTACGCGTCGGCGGCGCCCCCGACACCTTCCTGGGCGCCGGGCTGCAGTCCGCCCTGCACGCCCTGCGCTCGGGGCTCGTCGGCGAGCCGGTCGCGGTCACCGCGGCCACGCAGAGCCTCGGCCCCGAGTCCTGGCACCCCAACCCGGAGTTCTTCTACCAGCCGGGCGCGGGCCCGCTCTTCGACCTGGGTCCCTACTACCTGACCGCGCTGGTGTCCCTGCTCGGCCCCGTCGGCCAGGTGGCGGCCGACACCCGCAAGGCCCATGGCCGGCGGCTGGTCGGCTCGGGCCCCAAGAAGGGCACCTCGTTCCCCGTCGATGTCCCGACCCACGTCAACGCCCTGCTGGACTTCCCCGGCAGCGCGACGGCGGCGGCCACGTTCAGCTTCGACTCGGCCGTCAACCGCAGGCTGATCGAGATCATCGGCACCGAGGGCGCCCTGTCGCTGCCCGACCCCAACACCTTCGACGGCCCGCTGCTGGCCCGCGACCTGCGGGAGACGGACTGGCGCGAGCTGCCGGTGACGGGGACGACGGCCGGGCGCGGCATCGGCGTGCTGGACCTGGCCAGGTCGCTCCGGGCGGGCACGCCGCACCGCGCATCCGGCGAGCTGGCCTTCCACGTGCTGGAGCTGATGGCCGCCATCGCGGAGTCCGGCGAGCGCTCGGAGTTCAGGCCCATCGCCTCCGCACCGGACGTGCCGGAGGCGCTGCCCGCGGACTGGGACCCGTACGCCGCGACCCTGTCCTGACCGGCGGCCGGGCGGCCGAGCACCGCCCGGCCCTCGATTACCTAAAGTGACAACATCCTTACACAAAGGAGTCTTCCCAAGTCGGCCGGGCACCATCACCTTAGGTAATCACTCGGTCAACCCCCAAGGTGGTCTTCATGCGTGTCCTCATCCAGCTCCGCCCCGCCGCCGACGTCGTCGCCTCGGTGATCGATCCCGACGTCCGGACCACGGTCGCCGACATCATCGGCGACCTGCGGGGAGTCCTGCTCGACGACGCGTTCGAGCCCGTGCCCGTCCCGCGCCCGGTCACGGCCGACGGCGACCCGCTGTCGCTGCACCAGCGGGTCGGGTTCTCGCTCACCCCGGAGGACGCCTCCGTGCTGGTGCGCGGCGAGATCTCCGACGGCGAGTTCGCGACCAGGGCGGCGCTGCTGCCCGCGTCCGTACGCGAGGTCGTCGGCGTGTACGTCGACCCGGTGATCGAGCCCAACGCGACCTGCGGCGGCGACGGGCCGGTCGGTGACTGGCAGGAGGTCAGGCGGCTGCTGCACGCCTCCGACCTGTGGGCGCGGGGCAACGACGGCAGCGGCGTCGCCCTCGCCGTCGTGGACAGCGGCATCAACGCCGCGCACATCAAGGCCCGCCTCGGCCAGGCCGTCACCGTCGACGCCGCGCGGAGCTGGAGCCCGTCGGGCGTCCCCCGCACCCCCGGCCGCTATCCCGTCGACCACGGCACCATGTGCGCCTTCGACGCGCTGCTCGCCGCCCCCAAGGCCACCCTGCTCGACATCCCCGTCCTGCTCAGCCGCAGCAGCGGGATCAGCGGCCTGCTCTCCGACGCGATCGCCGCCTACTCCCACCTGACCAACGTGCTGAAGGCCATGCCCGCCGCGTCGAGGTCCCTGGTGGTCACCAACAGCTGGGGCCTGTTCTCGCCCCAGGGCGACTTCCCGCCCGGCCATCCCAGCAACTACTCGGACAACCCCGCGCACCCGTTCAACGTGATCGTCGGCAGCCTGGAGGACGCGGGCGCCGACATCCTGTTCGCGGCGGGAAACTGCGGCCGCGAGTGCCCCGACCGGAGGTGCGGCTTCCGCGACCGCCCGATCAACGGCGCCAACTCCCACCCCTCCGTCGCCTCCGTCGGCGGCGTCGACACCCGTGGCGAGCGCGTCGGCTACTCCTCCCAGGGCCCGGGCCGGCTGTCCGACCGCAAGCCGGACTTCTGCGCCTACACGCACTTCGCCGGCTCGGGGGCCGTCGGCGCCGCCGACACCGGCACCTCCGCCGCCTGCCCCGTCGCGGCCGGCGTGGTCGCCGCCCTGCGCGCCCGCAGGTCCGCCGCGCAGCTCTCCCCCGCGCAGCTGCGCACGCTGATCAACCGCACCGCCGACGACCGCAGCACGGTGGGCTTCGACTACGACTACGGGTACGGCGTCATCGACCCGGCCGCGGTCCTGGCCGCGCTGGAGCGGCAGACCGGGACGCGAGCGGCCTGATCCATGCTCCTGGTCCAGGTGTGCCTGCCGCCCGGGGCGACCCTCGCCGACGCGCTGCACCTGCTCGACGTGTCCCCTGAGGAGGCCGACGCGGGCTTCGGGCTCGTGAGCGTCGCCCCGGGGGTGCACGTCCTGCGGGTCACCGAGCAGGCGGCGGCGAAGCTCGACCGTGACCTTTGCCAGGTCTTCTCCGATCCGCCCATCGAACCCACCACCTGACCAGCGACGATCGCGAACGCGTTGGCTTGAGCCGGGCGGAACCGCAAGAATGGCGCGATGGCTGAAAGTGGCGAGACCGACTGGGTCTCCAGGTTCGCTGACGAGGTGATCTCCCAAGCGGAGAGACGCGCTCCCGGCAAACCGATCGTCTGCGCCTCCGGTCTGAGCCCGTCAGGCCCGATCCACCTGGGCAATCTGCGCGAGGTCATGACCCCCCACCTGGTGGCCGACGAGATCCGGCGGCGTGGCCTCGAGTGCGTGCACCTGCTGTCCTGGGACGACTTCGACCGCTTCCGCAGGGTGCCCGCGGGCATCGACGAGTCCTGGGCCGAGCACATCGGCAAACCGCTGACCTCGGTGCCCGCGCCGCCCGGCAGCTCGCACGCCAACTGGGCCGAGCACTTCAAGGCCCCGATGACCGCGGCGCTGGCGGAGCTGGGCGTCGAATACCGGGGCATCAGCCAGACCGCCCAGTACACCTCGGGGGCCTACCGCGAGCAGATCCTCCAGGCGGTGCGCGAGCGCGCCAGGATCGACGCCGTGCTGTCGCGCTACCGGTCCAAGCAGGTGGAGGACTACTTCCCGTACAAGCCCTACTGCGACCTGTGCGAGCGCGACCTGACGACGGTCACCGCCTACGACGACGAGACCACGGAGCTGGCCTACACCTGCGAGTGCGGCTTCGGCGAGACCGTCCGCCTGGCCGAGCACGACCGCGGCAAGCTGGTGTGGAAGGTCGACTGGCCGATGCGCTGGGCCTACGAGGGCGTGGTCTTCGAGCCGTCAGGGGTCGATCACCACTCGCCGGGCTCGGCCTGGATCGTGGGCGGCCAGATCGTCGGCGACGTGTTCGGCGGCGAGCAGCCGATCGGCCCGATGTACGCCTTCGTCGGCATCACCGGCATGGCCAAGATGAGCAGCTCCAAGGGTGACGTGCCGACTCCGGCCGACGCCCTGGAGATCATGGAGGCGCCGGTGCTGCGCTGGCTGTACGCCCGCCGCAAGCCGGCCCAGTCCTTCAAGATCGCCTTCGACCAGGAGATCCAGCGGCTCTACGACGAGTGGGACGCGCTCGGCCGCAAGATCGCCGCGGGCCAGGGCCAGCCGGCCGAGCTGGCCGCGTACGAACGGGCCGTGGGCACCGCCGCCGGCCCGCTGCCGGCCACCCCGCACCCCGTCGCCTACCGGACGCTGGCCTCCGTCGTGGACATCACCACCGGGCACGCCGAGCAGACGCTGCGCATCCTGGCCGACCTCGACGGGGTCGGCTCGCTCGACGAGGCCCGCCCGCGCCTGGACCGGGCGCAGCACTGGGTGGACGAGCACCTGCCCGCCGACCAGCGCACCCGGGTGCGCGAGACGCCCGACGAGGACCTGCTCGACTCGCTCGGCCCGGGAGAGCGCGAGTCGCTGCGGCTGCTGGCCGACGGACTCGACGACTGGTCGCTCGACGCTCTGACCACCCTCGTGTACGGCGTGCCGAAGATCCAGGCGGGGCTGGACCCCGACGCCAAGGCCACGCCCGAGCTGAAGGCGGCGCAGCGCTCGTTCTTCGCCCTCCTCTACCGGCTGCTCGTCGGCCGCGACACCGGCCCGAGACTGCCCACGCTGCTCATGGCCGTGGGCGCGGACCGGGTACGAAAGCTCGTCGGCGCGTGAAGGGCGTCGTCCTGATCACCGGGATCTCGGCCGCGGGCAAGTCCACCGTGGCCCAGGCCCTGGCCGAGCGGCTGCCGCGCTCCGCCCACGTACGCGGCGACGCCTTCAGGCGCATGGTGGTCAACGGCCGGGCCCCCATGACCACCGAGATGACCGGCGAGGCGGTGCGCCAGCTCCATCTGCGCTACCGCCTCGCGGCGCATACGGCGGACTTGTATTTCACTGAGGGATTCACGGCAATTGTGCAGGACGTCATTCTCGGCGAGGATTTGGAACGGTTTACGAAATGGGTCCGGAGTCGTCCCTTGCATGTGATCGTCCTGGCTCCCGACCCGTCCGCCGTGGCCGAGCGCGAGCGGCGGCGGGCCAAGACCGGCTATGCCGGCTCATGGACGATTGCCCAGCTAGATGAGGTGCTGCGAGGCGAGACACCCCGCCTCGGCCTGTGGCTGGACAGCTCGCGGCAGACCCCGGAGGAGACCGTGGAGGAGATCATCTCCAGGGCCGGAGAGGCCCTGATACCGGCAGATCGCCGATAAAAGTGATCTATGCAAGGCAGTGTCAAGTGGGCTGCATGTGCGCAAGGGCACCTTGTACACATGAACAAGCAGCCTTTCGCCGCCAGCGTCAGTGTCATCGTCCCCGCGATGAACGAGGCCGAGAACCTTCCCCACGTCTTCGCGACACTGCCCGAGTGGATCGACGAAGTGATCCTGGTCGACGGCAACTCGACCGACGACACTGTCGCCGTCGCGCGCAGGCTGCGCCCCGACCTCCGGGTCGTCGTGCAGAGCCGGCGGGGCAAGGGCAACGCCCTCATCGAGGGCTTCCAGGCCGCCCAGGGCGACATCATCGTCATGATCGACGCCGACGGGTCCACCGACGGCCGGGAGATCCGCTCTTTCGTCGCCACGCTGCTCAACGGCGCCGACTTCGCCAAGGGCTCCCGGTACGCCCCCGGCGGCGGCTCCGATGACCTCAGCCCGATCCGGTCGCTCGGCAACAAGTTCCTGACCGGCCTGACCAACCTCCTCTACGGCACCAGCTACACCGACCTCTGCTACGGCTACAACGCCTTCTGGGCCCGTCACCTCGACGTGATGGACCTCGACTGCGACGGCTTCGAGATCGAGACCCTGATGAACGTCCGTGCCGCCCAGGCCGGCCTCGTCATCCACGAGGTGCCCAGCCACGAGCGCTCCAGGATCCACGGCGAGAGCAACCTGCACGCCGTGCGCGACGGCTGGCGCGTGCTCAAGACGATCATGCGGGAGCGGACGCGCGGCACCTCCGTGACGGGACCTACCCAAGTGGCGCTCGCGAAGTGAATGGTGACATTCTCTGACAATGCGCTACATAGTGATCGGAGCAGGAGCAGTTGGGGGAACCATCGGTGCCCGCCTGTACCAAGGCGGGCACGACGTCGTTCTCATCGCGAGAGGCGCCCACTACGAGGCGCTGAGACGTGACGGCCTGCGCCTGATCACCCCCGAATCCTCCGAGACCCTCGACATCCCCGCCGCCGACGGCCCCGTGCCCACCCGCGACGACGACGTGCTCATCCTGGCCACCAAGTCCCAGGACACGATCGCCGCACTGGCACCCTGGCCCGCCGACCTGCCCGTGGTGTGCGCCCAGAACGGCGTGGACAACGAGCGCACGGTCCTGCGGCGGTTCGAGCATGTCTACGGCATGTGCGTGTGGCTGCCCGCCCAGCACCTGGAGCCCGGGGTCGTGGCCGCGCACGCATATCCGAACTCCGGCATGCTGCACGTCGGCCGTTATCCACAGGGTGTGGACGACCTCACCGAGCAGATCGTCAACGACCTCGGCAAGCGCGGCCTCGTGGCGCGGACCTCGCCCGACGTGATGCGCTGGAAGTATGGCAAGCTGATCGGCAACCTCGCCAACGCCGTGGACGCCCTCATCGGCTCCGGGCCCGGCGCGGCGGCGCTGATCGACCGGGTCAAGGCCGAGGCCGAGACCGTGCTCGACCGGGCCGGCATCCCCTACTCCACGGCCCAGGACGAGACCGAGGCCCGCGGCCACCTGGTGGACGTCCGCCCGATCGAGGGCGTCACGCGCGGCGGCGGATCGTCGTGGCAGAGCCTGGCCAGGGGCAGCGGCTCGATCGAGGCCGACTACCTCAACGGCGAGATCGTCCTGCTCGGGCGGCAGCACGGCGTGCCCACGCCGGCCAACGAGGTGTTGCGGCGCGAGGCCAACAGGTTCGCCGCCGAGAAGCTGCCGCCGCGCTCGATGCCGCTGGAGACGCTGGTGGCGCTCATCGACGAGCGTTCCGCAGCCGGATCCCGCTGAACTCCAGGGTGCTGGCCGTCACCTCGTTCCAGAACGGCCACAGGTTGGCCAGCACCCTGAGCTGGATGCCCGCCTCCTCGTGCAGCTCGAACAGGTCGCCGACCGGCTCGGGCGGGCCCAGCGGCACCACGGGGACCGTCGAGACCACGGCGTGCGGCGGGTCGCCGATGGGCGCGAAGTCGTCGGCGGGCAGCCGGTAGGCGAACAGCCGCACGTCCATGAGCGCCTTGAGCCAGCCGTACTCGATGGCGTGGACCCGGTCGCCGCAGCCGGAGCCGACGATCCGGGTCCTGTCCTCCTCGGTGGTCCGCGGCCCCGTCCAGGCCATCGCCCGCGGGCAGGCACGCGGGAACCAGTAGTCGGGGCAGCGCTCGTGACCGACCGCCCAGACGTACGGCTCGCGCTTGCTCGACGTCTTCGCCACGTGCGGCACGAACCGCTCGATCGTGGGGTCCTCGGAGAAGTGCAGGACCTCGCCCGGCTCTGGCCTCATGAACGCAATCATGGCGCATACCCCGCCGCCGAAAGGGCAGTGGAACGTCGCTCTTACGACAAGGGGTGAGTTGGATGATCTTTCTAGGGCTGCTCCTGGTCTTGCTTGCCGGCGGCGCAGTGACCTTGGTCCTCACCGAGGACACCGCCCGGTACATCCTGTTCGGCTACACCTTCGAGCTCAATCACGTGGAGATGTTCCTGGCGGGAGCGGCCGCAGCGGCGGTCCTGCTGCTGGGTCTCTGGCTGATGAGCGCGGGGTCGCGCAGGACTGCCAAGCGTCGTCGCAAGCTGCGCAGTGCCAGGGCCGAGGCCTCCAGCCGGGTGGCCCAGCTGGAGGACGAGAAGCGCGATCTCGAGCGGAAGCTCGAACGCGACCGGAAGCTCGAGCAGGAGCGGAAGGCCGCGCACGAACCGGAGCCGGGCGACCACCTCGTCGCCCGCGGCTCCGCGGACACCACGCCGTAGGTCAGGTTGGCTGGGCGGCGTTCTGGCGGGAGGGCAGCAGGCTGCCCTCCCGCCAGAGTGCGAATCCCGTGATCACCGCGCCGAGGCCCTCCCAGAGCCCGACGCCGAAGAACTTGGCGGGCGCGGCCCCGGTCAGCACCAGCGTGGTGAAGACCGTGAACGTGACGAGCCGGAACGGCACGGTCCACCGGAAGAACGGCGTGTAGTTCGCGGATGCCGCGAAGACGTAATAAACGCCCATGTTCACCGCGGCCATCGACGAAGCGGCCATGTAGACCAGGGTGTAGTCACCGGCGGGACGTGCATCGAGCACCTCGAAACCCAGCATGACCAGCAGGGTCTCCGGCGAGATCAGCCCGAGGAGGCCGAGCGCGAAGGCGAGGAAGCCGAAGACCGCGATGGTCCAGCCGGAGAAAGAACGCGGAAGACGCACAGAAATCCTTCCAAAGGGGGGTGTACTCTGCGAGGCGATCTCATCATGCACCCGGAGGTCGCATGCCCCCCACGCGTGGCCGCCCCATCGCGCTCAAACTCCTCATCCTTCTGATGGTCCCCCTGCTGTCCCTCGTCGGGCTGTGGGCGTTCGCCGCGGGCCTGACCGGCGGTGACGGCCTGCGCCTGCTGGCGATCAACGAGCTGGCCACCAACCTGGCCACCCCGTCGGAGCGGGTGAACATCGAGCTGCAGAACGAGCGGCTGACCTCCGTGGAGTTCCTGGTCACCGCCGAGGGCGCGGCCAAGCTGGCCAAGCAGCGCGGCGAGACCGACCGGGCGGTCACCGCCTTCCGCAATCTCTCCAAGAACCTGCGCGACCTCTCACCCGAGATGACCGTGCAGCTCACCGCACTGAACGGCAAGCTCGACCAGCTCGTGGACGTCCGGCGCGAGGTGGACGGCACCGCCGTCGCGCCGCTCGACGTCATCGACGGCTACAGCCAGATCGTGGACGCCTCGTTCCGCATGTACGACGCCATGGTCCTGGTGCCCGACATGGCCCTCTACCAGCAGGCCAAAGCGGTGACCATGCTCGGCGAGGCCAAGGACGTGCTGTCCAGGGAACGGGCCGTGATCGCGATCGTGCTCGCCAGGGGCAGGGTGGAGGACAGGGAGCGGGAGGCGTTCACGGGGATGGTCGCCACCAGGCGGCTGCTCTACACCCAGGCGCTCTCGCACCTGGACGGCAACCTGCGCGGGCCGTACGGGAAGATGGCCGCCTCGCCGGTCTACAAGGAGTTCCTGGAGGCCGAGGACGGGATCAGGGGGCAGGCGGCCACCACCGGGCTGCCGGCCACGGCGGCGACGTGGCCCATCGACGCCCAGAACCTGTGGAAGACGGTCGAGCGCAACCAGGCCGCGGCCGTGCGGGACATCACGGAGCGGGTCACCCCGGCGGCCATCGGCATGCTCATCAAGATCGGCGTGGCGGGCGGCGTGGGCCTGATCGCCGTCATCGCCTCCATCATGCTCTCGCTCCGCTTCCGCAAGCGCCTGGTGCGCGAGCTGGCCGGGCTGCGCGACGCCGCCACGGACCTGGCGGAGGTCCGGCTGACCGGGCTGGTCAGGCGGCTGCGCACGAACGTGTCCGCCCCCACCCCTGCCGAGGTCGCGCCCGTCGTGGTCAAGACGCACACGTCCGAGGTGGACGACATCGTCAAGGCGTTCAACGACGTGCAGTCCACGGCCGTCCAGGCCGCGGTGAGCCAGGCCAGGCTCCGGCACGGCGTCAGCCAGGTCTTCGTGAACCTGGCCAGGCGCAACCAGTCGCTGCTGCACCGGCAGCTGCTCCAGCTCGACAGCATGGAGCGCGCGACGGAGGAGCCCGAGGCGCTGGCGGACCTGTTCAAGCTCGACCACCTCACCACCCGCATGCGCAGGCACGCCGAGAGCCTCATCATCCTGTCCGACCAGGCCCCGGGGCGCAGCTGGCGCAACCCGGTGCCGATACTCGACGTGATGCGCGCGGCCGTCGCCGAGGTGGAGGAGTACGAGCGGGTCGAGGTGCTCCAGCCGCCGCCCGTCTCGCTGCTGGGCGCGACGGTCACCGACGTGGCCCACCTGCTGGCCGAGCTGGTCGAGAACGCCACGCTCTTCTCGCCACCGCAGACCAGGGTGGACGTGCGCAGCTCCGTCACCTCCCACGGCCTCATGATCGAGATCGAGGACCGCGGGCTGGGCCTGCCGCGCGTCGAGCTCGACGAGCTCAACGAGCGGCTGTCCAAGCTGCCGGAGTTCGACCTGGCGCAGAGCGACCGGCTGGGGCTCTTCGTGGTCGGCCGGCTCGCGGCCAGGCACGGGGTGAAGGTCACCCTCGCGCCCTCGCCGTACGGCGGCCTGACCGCGATGGTGGCCCTGCCGGCCGCCCTCCTGGCCGACCAGCCCGCGCTGAGCGGGCGGTAGGCCCAGGGAGGCCGCGTCAGGCGGCTACGGCAGCACCTGCAGCAGCGCCAGCTTGCGCGCCTTGGCGGGCTCGGCGACCCGCTGGACCTCCTTGCCCGCGCCGTCGAGCACGACCAGCGTGTTGTGCTGCGCGCCGCCGACCCTGACGACCAGCCGGCCGTCGGCCAGATAGAACGCCCCGAGCAGCTTGCCCTTGACCGCCGGGCTCTGCCGCTTGCCCGTCACCATGTCCACGACGACCGGCTTGAAGTACGTCGGCCAGCTGCCGTCACCCAGCGCGTCGGGGTGCTGGGGGAACTCCACGACCGCCTTGCGGCCGTCGGGCGACAGGCTCTGCAGGTGGGTGACGAGCTTGACGCCCTTGGCCTTGGCGGACTTCCCGGTGGTGACGTCGAGCCGGTAGAGGGCGTCGGCCTCGCCGCTGTAGCCGGCGACGTAACGGCCGTTCGCCGACCAGGCCAGGTGGCAGACGCCCGCGGAGGCGCCCAGCTTGCGCGGGGCGCCGCTGCCGTCCGCCTTGACCGACATGATCGTGCTTCCGGCCGCGTACGCCACCCTGGCCGAGTCAGGCGACCAGACCGGGGTCAGGCACGGCGTGCCGCCCTGGAGCCCGGACACGACGGTCGTGGTCCTGCCATCCTGCTTGATCTGGAGCTTGCCGCCCGCCGTCACCCAGGCGGCCTTCTTGCCGTCGGGTGAGGCGGAGAACTGCGGCATGGTGCCTGTCTTGGCGAGCGTGCTCCATTCGCCCGCTTCGTACCGGCTGAGCTGGTTGCCCGTGCTCGCATAGACGGCGGCGCCCGACAGCTCGGGTGCCGCGGACGCTGACGCGGCGGAGGGGATCACCAGTGCGGCGCCGAGTGCGACACCGGCCACAACGCGAATCTTCATGGACACACATGTTGCCGGGAAACCTGTCAAAGGCGCAGGAACGGCTCGCTGAAGTGAGCCGTGGCGAGAATCGCCCGCTCGGCCCTGAGCCCGCCGAGCACCTCGGCGCGGGTGCGCCCGGCCGCCTCGTGGTCGTCGTCATAGAGGTAGCGGATGCTCGGGTCGGCCAGTTGCACCGGGTGGAGCACGAGGTCGCCGGTCATGGCGAGGTCGCCGGTCCTGGCGATCTGGTGCCCGGGGGTGTGGCCCGGCGCGGAGTGCACGTGGATGCCGGGCGCGACCTCGGCGTCGCCGTCGACGACGTGCAACCGGTCCTTGATCCTGGCGACGACCTGGTCGAGCATCGCGCCCTTGGCCGCGTCCAGCTCGTCCTGCTGGAGCACGTAGCGGGCGTTCTCGAAGGCCGGGCCGCCGTCCGTGACCGCGCCCGAGGCGTGGTCGCTGTGCAGGTGGGTCAGGATGACGGTGCTGATCTCGGCGGGCGTGACGCCGGCCGCGGCGAGCTCACCGGCCAGCGTGCCGGGAACCGGCGCCCAGCTGGACGCGGGGGAGTCGTGGCCGCCGATGCCGGTGTCGACCAGGGTCAGGCGGCCTGCCGCGTCGCGCAGGAGATAGCAGTGGAAGTGCAGGACCCACGGCTCGTCCTGGAGCCCCGAGCCGGGGAACATCTCGTCGAGCGGGCGGCGGATCGCCGCTCCCATCGGGCCCACGGCGTCACAGAGGGGTGTCACCTCGACGCCGGACACGGTTATCGGTTGATGCGGCACCGCATCAGAGTACGGGGCCGCCCGGAGCCGGGCGCGGTCAGGCGGCGACGGGCTGGGCCGGGACGTACTCGTTCTCGAGGTCGGCGGCGTAGACGGCGCGGCAGCAGTGGGCGCACCTGTACATGATCGGGCCTTCGTCGAGCTCGTGGTGGCACCGCGGGCAGTTGACGGTCTTCATGGTGTCGCTCCCCCAAGGAGTTCTTTCTGGTGGTCCTATGGAACCCCCACCGAGTTGCAGGGATCCTGCATGTCACTTGACACGATGACGCTGCACGGATGCGGGTTCTGTGTCCTGCGATACACCGGCCGCGGTAATTTTCCTCGCAGGACGGTGCCGAGAAAACCATTGTCACGCGCTTTGCCGCGTGTTCGCTGAAGAAGACACGAGAACCGCCCGGGAATAGTCCAAGAGGGCTAGGCGTTGGGTAGGTCAGAGCGTGTGGTATCTTGCCATCAAGCGTTGAGCTCGAAAGCTCCGCTGCTCTTCATGTGTCGCCCCGCCCCGAGTTGAGGGGCCCGGCTTCCTTCATTACCCGCCGGCCCGTGCTGGGTTTCGGCGTACTCCCCCAAGGGGTTTCATCATGTCTGTACAAACCATTCCTGAACAGCGTACGGGCGTGCCGATCCGGCAGGTGACGGGGCTTCTGGACGTTCGCGACAATTCCGCGTTCCTCCGGGCCGAACACCTTCCGAGCTCGGCCGACGTACGGCTGCCGCCCGACCGGGTCCGGCAGTACGACCTGCGGGCCGGCGACGAGATCGTCGCCTCCTTCGCGGGCAGCAAGCTCATCGGCGTCGAGTCGGTCAACGGCGCCACGCAGTGGCGGGGCCGCCCCCATTTCGCCGACCTCACCCCCGTGCACCCGACCGAGCGGCTCAACATCGAGACCGAGTCGCTCAGCACCCGCGTCATCGACCTGTTCGCGCCCATCGGCAAGGGGCAGCGCGGCCTCATCGTGGCGCCGCCCAAGGCCGGCAAGACCATGGTCCTGCAGGCGCTGGCCGCCGGGATCGTCCGCAACCACCCCGAGGTGCACCTCATGGTCCTCCTGGTGGGCGAGCGGCCCGAGGAGGTCACCGAGATGCGCGCCTCGATCGACGGCGAGGTCTTCTCTTCGACCTTCGACCATCCCGACCGCGACCACGCGGCCATCGCGGAGCTGGCCATCGAGCGCGCCAAGCGGCTCGTGGAGGCCGGACGCGACGTGGTGGTGCTGCTGGACTCCCTGACGCGGCTGGGCCGCGCCTACAACAACCTGGCGCCCAGCGGCGGGCGCGTGCTGACCGGTGGCATCGACGCCCGCGCGCTGTACCCGCCCAAGCGCTTCTTCGGCGCCGCGCGCAACGTCGAGGGCGGCGGCTCGCTCACCATCCTCGCCACCGCCCTCGTGGACACGGGGTCGCGGATGGACAACAACCTCTACGAGGAGTTCAAGGGCACCGGCAACATGGAGCTGCACCTCGCCAGGGACCTGGCCGAGCGGCGGCTGTTCCCGGCCGTGGACCTCGACGCCTCGGGGACGCGGCGCGAGGAGATCCTGCTGCACCCCGAGGAGCGGCAGGTGATCTGGCGGCTGCGCCGGATGCTCACCTCGCTCGACAAGCAGCAGGGGCTCGAAGTCCTCATCGGCAAGCTCCGCTCCACCTCCTCCAACGCCGCGTTCCTCCTTGAGGCCGGCGCCTGAGGTCCTCCTAGAGGCCGCTGACGTCCTCCTTGAAGGCCGGCGCCTGGCGTCCTCTTGAAGGCCGGCGCCTGGCGTGCGGCCCCCGCCCAGGAGAATGGGCCCATGCTGGCTGACATCGTCGACTACCTGATCTGCCCCGTCTGCCGCTCCGGCGTGCGGCTCGGCGGCTCCGCGCTGCGATGCGCGCAAGGGCACGCGTTCGACGTGGCCAGGCAGGGATACGTCAGCCTGCTGGTCGGCTCCAGGCCGCCCGGCACCGCCGACAGCGCGGCGATGGTGGCCGCGCGGGCCGCCTTCCTCGACGCCGGGCATTACGCTCCCCTGACCGCCGCCGTGGCGGAAAGTGTGCGGGCGTGCACAGGGGCGGAGAACGTTCCAACAGAACATGAGTCCTCTACCGAAACGAATGACGGCGCGGAGCTTAGGGCGTACCGTGGGGCTGGAGTGGAGGCCGGTTACGGCATGGGGCCAGGAGGTCCCGCGCGGCAGCCGGTGTTCGTCGATGATCGTCGCGCGGCGGGCAGGGCCGCGCCGGTGATCGTCGACGCCGGCGCGGGCACCGGACACTACCTGGTGGCCGCGCTCAACGCGGTCAACGATGGCGTCGGGATGGCTTTCGATGTGTCCAAGCACGCTGTACGCAGGGCGGCGCGGGCGCATCCGAGGATGGGGGCGTTCGTGGCGGACGTGTGGCGGCCGCTCCCGATCCGGGACGGGGTGGCCGATGTGGTGATCGACGTGTTCGCGCCCAGGAACGGGCCGGAGTTCGGCAGGATCCTGCGGCCCGGTGGAGTGGTGGTGGTCGTCACGCCTGCCAGGACGCACCTGAGCCCGCTGGTCGAGGAGCTCGGACTGCTCTCCGTGGACGAGGAGAAGGACCGCAGGGTCGCGCGCAGCCTGGAGGGCTTCGCGGAGACCGGGCGGCGCTCGATCGAGTTCGAGATGGAGCTGGGTCATGAGGACATCGCGCAGGTCATCGGGATGGGCCCGAGCGCATGGCATACCGACGCGGCGGAGCTGGATGCGCGAATCGCGGGATATGTCTCGCGGAATGTCGCGAATAGCCAACAAAAAGTAGTTACCCGAGCGGCTTTTCATCTGTCTACCTTCGAGCCGGCCCGCTGATCAAGACCCGTTTCTTGACGGGCATGTGCGACTGGTGTTACTGATGGGGCATTTAGTCCGAAATTCCCCCACATTCTCCAAGTATTTCCCCGACGCAGGCGCAATACTGGACGGCATCCCTCGCCCGGAGGCGCGGGACTTCAAAGGGAGGGGGCGCGCCGGATGAAGGCGGAGGAACGCTGGCAGGCCAGGTTCCGGGCGTCGCGCATGACGCTGCCGTCCTGGGCGCGCCAGGCCCCGAACCGCTCCGTCTACCGCTCCAACGCCACTGGCACGTGGGAGGTCTACGCCTGGGACCGCGTGACGGGCGCCACCCGCCAGGTCACCGACAGGCCCAAGGGCACCGCGTACGCCGCCATCGACCCCACCGGCCAGTGGATCTACTGGTTCGCCGACACCGACGGGGACGAGTTCGGCGGATGGATGCGCCAGCCGTTCACCGGCGGGCCCGACGAGCCCGTCGCCCCCGGCCTGCCGCCCGGCCAGCCCGGCGGCATCGCGCTGTCCACGACGGGCGTCGCGGCGATCAGCCTGGCCAGCGGCGGCTCGTTCCGCATCCACCTGGTCCAGAACGGCGGCACGGACCGCCTGCTGTACGAGAACACCGAGGCCGCCTGGGTCGCCGCCATGTCGCTCGACGGCTCCCTGATCGCGATCAACCACGGCGAGTACGGCGACTTCCGCCACCCGGCGCTACGGGTGGTCCGCCAGAGCGGCGAGACGGTCGGCGAGCTGCACGACGGCCCGAGCAAGGGCGTGATCGGCCTGAGCTTCGCCCCGGTCGCGGGCGACCGGCGCCTGCTCGCCCTGCACGAACGCCGCCACCGCCACGAGCCCCTGGTCTGGGACCCGGCGACCGGCGAGCAGCGCGAGATCTGGCTGAAGGACTCGGGCGACCTCGCGGCCGAGTGGTACGACGACGGCCGCGGCCTGCTCATCCTGCGCGACGACCGGGCCCGCAGCTACCTGCACCGCTACGACCTCGCGGGCGGCGGCCTGACCCTCATCGACACCCCGCACGGCGTGATCGACGAGGCGGCGCCCCGGCCCGGCGGCCACGTCGAATACTCCTGGTCCAGCGCCTCCCGGCCGCCGGTCATCCGATCGAGCACCGGCCAGGTCGTGGTCAACGCCAGCGGCCCGGCCGCGCCGCCGAGCGTGCCGGTCGAGGACGTGGACGTCGAGGGCCCCGGCGGCCGCATCCACGCGCTGGTCTCCAAGCCGGAGGTCGGCGCCGCGCCGTTCCCGGCGGTCTTCCTGCTGCACGGCGGCCCGACGGCACACGACCGCGACTCCTTCTCACCCGAGGTGGCGGCCTGGGTGGACGCGGGCTTCGCGGTCGTACGCGTCAACTACCGCGGCTCGACCGGCTACGGCTCGGCCTGGCGCGACGCGCTGCACGGCGACGTCGGCCACATCGAGCTGGCCGACGTGGCCGCCGTACGCCAGTGGGTGGTCGACCGGGGCATCGCCGACCCCTGCCGGATGGTGCTGGCGGGCTCGGCGTGGGGCGGCTACCTCACGCTGCTCGGCCTCGGCACCCAGCCGGACCTGTGGACGGCCGGCATCGCGGCGGTGCCCATCGCCTGCCACCAGACCTCCTACGAGGACGAGGCGGAGAGCCTGCGGGCCTACCACCGCGCGCTGCTGGGCGGCTCGCCCGACGAGCAGCCGGAGCGGTACGCGGCCAGCTCTCCGATCACCTACGTGGACCAGGTGAAGAGCCCGCTGCTGATCCTCGCCGGCGAGAACGACACGCGCTGCCCGCTGCGGCAGATCGAGAAATACGTGGCCATGCTCGCCGAGAACGGGCGCGAGCACGAGGTCTACACCTACGACGCCATCCGGGGCTCCCTGGTGGTCTCCGAGCGGATCGCGCAGATCGCGCTGCAGCTCGAATTCGCCAGGAAGCACATCATCACCCATTGACGGGGACCCCGGCGGGCGCGCCCGACCGCGGTCGCAGGTCAGCGGGCGCGCAGGACCACGATCGCCAGGTCGTCGGCGCTCGGCTCGGAGGCGAACTCCGCGGCGCCCCTGCGGATGCGCTCGGCCACCGCCCGGGCCGACAGGCCCGCGCACTCGGCCAGCAGCTTGCCCAGGCCGCCCTCGTCGTCGAGCAGCCGCCCGCCCGAGCGCCGCTCGGTCACCCCGTCGGTCACGGCCAGCAGCACGTCGCCGTGGTCCAGGTGGATGGTGTCGGCCTCGAACAGGACCTCGTGGAACACCCCCAGCAGCGACTGCGGGGTGGTCACCGCCTCCACCTTGCCGCTCGGCTTGAGCCGCAGCGCCTCGGGATGCCCCGCCGACACCAGGCGCACCTCCAGCCCGCTCTCCACGGGGGTGATGTCGCCGTGCAGCAACGTGAGGAACCTGGCCCGTTCGCCCTCCTCCAGGATCGCCTGGTTGAGCCGACCGAGCACGGCGGCCACGCCGTACCCCTCGCGGGCCAGCAGCCGCAGCGTGTGGCGCGCGAGGCCGGTCACGGCGGCGGCCTCGGGGCCGGTGCCGCAGACGTCGCCGATCGCGAACCGCCACGAGTCGTCGCCCGCCTTGAACAGGTCGTAGAAGTCGCCGCCGACCTCGTTGGCCTCGCCGGCGGGCTCGTAGATGACGCCGTAGTCGAGCCCGGGGACCTCGGGCTCGTTGGGCGGCAGCAGGCTGCGCTGGAGCGCGCGGTTGGCGGCGGCCTGCTGGGCGTAGAGCCGGGCGTTGTCCATGGCCAGCGCGGCACGCCTGCCGATGTCCTCGGCGAACTGGATGACCTCGTCGGGGAAGCGGTCGGGCCGGCCCAGGCACATCATGCCCAGGCTGCGGCCGCGCGCCGTCAGCGGGACCGCGAGCACCTGCGCGTCGGGCAGGTGGATCGCCGACGTGACCCGGGTGTCGGCTGCGCCGACGTCCATGTCGGCGAGCTGCTCGCGCAGGCCGTCGATCCTGGCCTCGTCGGCGTGCCACAGATAGACCATCCGCAGCGGGCCGACGGCATTGTCGGAGGTGTAGACGGCGCACCAGCTCGCCAGCCGCGGCACCACCACCTGGGCGATGATCGCGGGCACCATGTCGGGGTCGAGAGTGCCCGCCAGCAGGTCACTCGCGTCAGCCAGGAACCCCAGCCAGTGCGGCCCTCTGGCGCTCTCCTCCAGCCATTCGGCGGCAACCCTGTCCGCAGAGCCAGGTAGCGTGAGTCTTGCCCAATGGACACGGGAA
This sequence comes from Nonomuraea zeae, assembly GCF_005889725.1. Lineage (GTDB taxonomy): Bacteria > Actinomycetota > Actinomycetes > Streptosporangiales > Streptosporangiaceae > Nonomuraea > Nonomuraea zeae. The sequence continues at coordinate 9,437 of NZ_VCKX01000041.1, read as the reverse complement.
TCGCCCGCAAAGGTGACTCCCCACTCCTCTACGTGCACGGAGGGAGCTTTTGGATCACTCTGCGAGAGGCTTCGCTGCCTCAGTTCCACCTGTACGGCATCCCCAAAATGCTTCCAGATCACCTCAAATGGCTCGTCAGCGACCTGCTCCGTCAAGTCACCCGCGACTTGTTCGGCAGTATGGAGCACGCCACCGGTGGCCCACGCGGTCATCACTTCGCGCGTGAACCTCATCGCAGACGTCACAGCGGTCTCGCCTGGCGCAAAGGTCGCAGCGAGCACCGCGTGCGGGGAAGCAGTCATCCTCACGTGCCTACCACACTTCCCGCTGACTTGGGGTAAATCCAAGGGCAGGACTACGAGCTACTCATCGTGACAGACTTGAATCACTCGCCGGAGCCCGCCGCGAGTGAAGGAGGCCCCATGACCACGGCCAAGGCCGCGCCAAGCCCGGAGGAGAGGACCTATACCGAGTCGGATCTCGTGCCTATCCTGGAGACTCTCTTCTCTTGGCGTGACGGCGACTTCCGGCGTCGGGTTCCTCATGCGCCCGCCGGCATACTCAGCGAGGTGCGGCTGCTGCTCAACGAAGTGGCCGACCGTCGCGAGCATCTGGCCAACGAGCTGGTGCGCGTACGTAAAGAAGTAGTCAAGGAAGGCCGGTTCAGCGAGCGCCTGACGCCCGGGCCTGGGGTCGGCGCCTGGGCGGAGAGTGTCGAGTCGGTCAACATGCTGATCGACGCCCTGGTGAGCCCGGTGAGCGGCGCCGCCGACGTGATCGACGCGGTGGCCAAGGGCGACCTGTCGCGGCGGATCGACCTCGACCGGTCGGCCCGCGGCGAGGTGCGCCGCCTGGGCAAGGCCATCAACGGCATGGTGGATCAGCTCGCGCTGTTCAACTCCGAGGTCACGAGGGTGGCGCGCGAGGCGGGCACGGAAGGCCGGCTGGGCGGCAGCGCCAACCTGCGCGGCATGTCCGGGAGCTGGCGCGACCTCACCGAGGCGGTCAACACGATGTCGTCCCGCGTGGCCGCGCAGGTGCGCGACATCGCCGTGGTGACCACCGCGGTGGCCAAGGGCGACCTGAGCCGCAAGGTGACGGTCGACGCGGTGGGCGAGATGTTCGAGCTGAAGAACACCGTCAACACGATGGTCGACCAGCTCTCCGGCTTCGCGGAAGAGGTGACGCGAGTCGCCCGCGAGGTGGGCACCGAGGGCCAGCTAGGCGGGCAGGCCCAGGTGACCGGCGTGTCGGGCGTCTGGAAGGACCTCACCGACAACGTCAACTTCATGGCCAACAACCTCACCTCGCAGGTGCGCAGCATCGCGACCGTGGCGACGGCGGTGGCCCAGGGCAATCTGTCGAAGAAGATCACCGTTGACGCGCAGGGCGAGATCCTCCAGCTGAAGGACACCCTGAACACGATGGTCGACCAGCTGTCCTCCTTCGCCGACGAGGTCACCCGAGTGGCCCGCGAGGTCGGCACCGAAGGGAAGCTGGGCGGCCGGGCCGAGGTGAAGGGCGTGTCGGGCGTATGGAAGGACCTCACCGACAACGTCAACTCGATGGCCAACAACCTGACCTACCAGGTCCGCAACATCGCCCAGGTGACGACGGCGGTGGCCAACGGCGACCTGACCCGCAAGATCGACGTGGACGCCCAGGGCGAGATCCTCGAGCTCAAGTCGACCATGAACACGATGGTGGAGCAGCTCTCGTCGTTCGCCTCCGAGGTGACCCGAGTCGCCCGCGAGGTGGGCACCGAGGGCCAGCTCGGCGGCCAGGCCCAGGTGCGCGGCGTGTCCGGGGTGTGGAAGGACCTCACCGACAACGTCAACTCGATGGCCAACAACCTGACCTCCCAGGTGCGCCAGATCGCCGCGGTCTCCTCCGCCGTGGCCCAGGGCAACCTGTCGAAGAAGATCACCGTTGACGCGCAGGGCGAGATCCTCCAGCTGAAGGACACCCTGAACACGATGGTGGACCAGCTGTCCTCCTTCGCCGACGAGGTGACCCGAGTGGCCCGCGAGGTGGGCACGCAGGGCCAGCTGGGCGGCCAGGCCAGGGTGAAGGGCGTGTCGGGTGTCTGGAAGGACCTCACCGACAACGTCAACTCGATGGCCAACAACCTGACCTACCAGGTGCGCAACATCGCCGAGGTGACCACCGCGGTCGCCAACGGCGACCTGACCCGCAAGATCGACGTGGACGCCCAGGGCGAGATCCTGGCGCTCAAGACCACCGTCAACCGGATGGTCGACCAGCTGTCCTCGTTCGCCTCCGAGGTGACCCGAGTCGCCCGCGAGGTGGGCTCCGACGGCCAGCTCGGCGGTCAGGCGCGGGTCGAGGGCGTCGAGGGCACGTGGAAGCGGCTCACCGAGAGCGTCAACGAGCTGGCGGGCAGCCTCACCACCCAGATCCGCGCCATCGCGACCGTCACCAGCGCCGTGGCGCGCGGCGACCTGACCCGCTCGATCGCCGTCGAGGCGCAGGGCGAGCTGGCGGAGCTGAAGGACAACATCAACTCGATGGTGGCCAACCTCCGCGAGACCACCCAGGCCAACCAGGAGCAGGACTGGCTCAAGTCCAACCTGGCCCGCATCTCCAGGCTCATGCAGGGCCACCGCGACCTGCTGGAGGTCGCCAAGCTGACGATGAGCGAGCTGACGCCGCTCGTCTCGGCCCGCTACGGCGCCTTCTACGGCATCGACCCCGAGGGTGACCACGAGCTGGTCCTGATCGGCGGCTACGGCGTACGCCCCGACAGGGGGCCGCGCCGGCGGTTCGGGATCGGCGAGGGCATCGTCGGGCAGGCGGCGGCCGAGGGCAGCCACATCGTCCTCGACGACGTGCCGCCGCAGTTCATCACCATCGACAGCGGGCTCAGCCAGTCCACGCCGGCGCAGATCGTGGTGCTGCCGATCCTGTTCGAGCACCGGGTGCTCGGCGTGCTGGAGCTGGCCTCGTTCACGCCGTTCGGAGAGGTGCACCTCGACTTCCTGACGCAGCTCGTCGAGACCATCGGCGTCACGATGAACACGATCATCGCCAACTCGCGCACCGAAGACCTGCTGACGGAGTCGCAGCGACTGACCCGCGAGCTGCAGGAGCGTTCCGACGAGCTGCAGCGCCAGCAGGAGGAGCTGCGCAGGTCCAACGCCGAGCTGGAGGACAAGGCGGCGCTGCTGGCCAAGCAGAACCGCGCGATCGAGATCCAGAACTTCCAGATCGAGCAGGCCCGCCGCACCCTTGAGGAGCGCGCCGAGCAGCTCGCGGTGTCCTCGCGCTACAAGTCCGAGTTCCTCGCGAACATGTCCCACGAGCTGCGCACGCCGCTCAACAGCCTGCTGGTGCTGGCCAAGCTGCTGACCGAGAACGCCGAAGGCAACCTGACCTCGCAGCAGGTCGAGTTCGCCCGGACGATCCACAGCGCGGGCTCGGCGCTGCTCCAGCTCATCAACGACATGCTCGACCTGTCGAAGGTCGAGGCGGGCCGGATGGACATCCATCCGATCCAGGTGTCGCTGCCCAAGATGGTCGACCTGCTGGAGGCGGCGTTCGCGCCGCTGGCGCAGGACAAGGGGCTGTCGTTCAGCGTGGACGTCGAGTCCGACGTGCCGCAGGAGCTGCGCGCCGACGAGCAGCGGCTGCAGCAGGTGATGCGCAACCTGCTGTCCAACGCGGTGAAGTTCACCCCCCGGGGCGAGGTGAAGCTGCGGGTCTCGAAGGCGCCCGCCGGGGTCGACTTCGACGACGACACCCTGCACGAGGCCGACGACCTGCTGGCCTTCTCCGTGATCGACACCGGCATCGGCATCGCGCCCGACAAGCGGGACGTCATCTTCGAGGCGTTCAGGCAGGCCGACGGGACCACCAGCCGGAAATACGGCGGCACGGGCCTGGGCCTGGCGATCTGCCGGGACATCGCCCGCCTCCTGGGCGGCGAGATCCACGTGGACAGCGAGCTGGGCAAGGGCAGCACGTTCACCCTCTACCTGCCGGCCTCCTACACCGGCCCGCTGGCCGCCACCGACGGCGGCGTGGCCACTCGCAGGCAGCTCATGGCCTCGCCGATCGAGGAGCCCTCCGCCTCGACGCCCGAGCCGCCGCTGCCGCTGGACCTGTCGATGCCCGAGCTGGTCGAGCCGCCGGCCGAGGTGCCCACCCAGTGGCAGGGCGACGACCCGCTGAACGGCGCGAAGATCCTCATCGTCGACGACGACATCCGGAACGTGTTCGCGCTCACCAGCGTCCTGGAGCGGCACGGGTCCACGGTCGTCTACGCTGAAAACGGGCGAGAAGGGATCGAGCAGCTCGAACGGAACGAGGACGTCGCGCTCGTGCTGATGGACATCATGATGCCGGAGATGGACGGCTGGGCGACGACCTCGGCCATCCGCCGCATGCCTCAGTTCGCGGACCTGCCGATCATCGCGCTGACCGCCAAGGTCATGCGAGGCGACCGAGAGAAGAGCATCGCCTCGGGCGCTTCCGACTACGTACCCAAGCCGGTCGACGTGGACCGCCTGCTCGAACGCCTGCGTGGCTGGCTCAGCCGCGGGCGGGGATCCGCGTCCGACTCATCTGTCGAAGGGTCGTGATCGATGCCGGATCGTGCCAAGATCCTCCTGGTCGATGACCGCGAGGAGAACCTGATCGCTCTCGAAGCCATCCTGAGCTCTCTCGACCTGGTGCCCATACGCGCCAGGTCCGGCGAGGAGGCGCTCAAAGCGCTGCTCAACACGGAGTTCGCGCTCATCCTGCTGGATGTGCGAATGCCGGGGATGGATGGGTTCGAGACGGCCGCGCACATCAAGCGGCGGGAGCGGACCAGGAACATCCCGATCATCTTCCTGACCGTGGTGGACAGCGCTCCCGACTACGCCTTCCGCGGCTACGCGGCGGGCGCGGTCGACTATCTGACCAAGCCGTTCGACCCGTGGGTGCTGCGGGCGAAGGTGTCGGTGTTCACCGAGCTGTACAACATGAACAAGCGCCTGGCTGAGCAGGCGTCGCTGCTGCGCGACCGGGTGAGCGGCGAGCTGCCGCCCGGGGCGGGCGACCACGCCTCCGTGCTGCCGGAGCTGGCGCGGCGGCTGACCGTGGTGGAGGACGAGCTGGACAGGGTGCGGGAGCTGGCGCGCAAGTCGCAGGATCCCGCGCTGGCCGTGCCGTTGGCCGACCTGGCCGACCGGCTGACCCATCTGCGTGCCGGGTTCGACGCGCTGTCCTGAGCACCTACCCGCCGGCCCCGGACGTCTCACAGGCGTCCGGGGTCGTCGCGTTTGCGGCTGCGGGATGGGCCGGTCAGTGGCGGGCGCGTTCCAAGGCGTCCCAGAAGCCGCGCCGCAGCGCGTGCCTGACCTCGTCGTGCAGCAGGAAGTCGATCGGCAGCGAGGACCCCTGCAACAGCCGGGCCTCCAGGTCGGAGGGCATGCGCGGCTTGCGTGCGAGCACCGCCTCCAGCCACAGCGCCGGGGCGTCGCGGGCGACGGAGTCGCCGAAGTCGTGGCCCTCCCGGTGGGCGGCCTTGACGGCGTCGGCCAGGGTCGTGGCGCCCGCTGTGGCGGCCGACGGCGGGTTGACCGGCGCGGGCTGCGGCCCGCTGTACGGGCCGAGCTGCGAGGGCTGGTACGACCCGCTGGACGGCGTGGAGAACTGCCCTGTGCTCGGCGACTGCTGCTGCGACTGCGGCTGCGCCTGGATGGGCCCGGTCACCGGCGCCGATGACGGCGGGACGGGCGGCGGGGAGGCCGGCTGCTCCTGTTGGTAGCTGGTGTAGGACGGCAGCGCGGGCGGCGTCGGCGAGTGGCCGCGCCCCGAGGACGGCGAGGACCCGTTGGAGGAGGGCTGGCTGGAGGGCGAGCCGGCCGCGTGGCTGCCGCCGGCCTGCGGCGTGTGCGGCAGCGACGGCAATGACGGCAGGGACGCGGACGTCGAGGGCGGGAGCGAGGGCGGGGCCGGCGGCAGCGAGTGGGCGGCGTGCCCGTTGCTGAGCGGCTGGTGCCCGTTGGAGGACTCGGGGACGCCGGTGACGAGGCTGACGTAGGGGCGCAGGTGCACCGCCCCCAGCTCGACCAGGTCGTCGCACTCCTGGCGGAGCGACCGCGACACGGCCCAGCCGCCGTCGGCCGCGATGTGGATCACGCTCACCCTGATGCCGAGGTCCTGGGCGTCGCACACGACCTGCGCCAGGTCCTCGTCCCCGCTGACGACCACCGCGTCGCAGATGGCGTTGTTGCGGGCGAGGGTCATCAGGTCGCGGTGCACCTGGGCGTCGACGCCTTCGCGCCGGCCGGGCCTGATGCGCGACAGTCTGAGCTTGAGCCCGGGTATGTCGGCCAGTGCGTCGTGCTCCGGCGTGCGGCGGCCTTCGACCGTCGCTTCGTACCAGTAGCACCGCAGCAGCGGCAGTCCGGTGCGCTCGCGCGACAGGCCGGTCATCAGCTGGAGCAGCCCCGGGTAGTCCCAGGCAACCGCTTCGCGATGACGGGTGCCGTGCACGGCCATCGCTCCATCAGCCAGCAGATAGCCAGCGTCCACGAACAGCGCACAGCGATCCACTGACACCGCCCCTTTCCTGGTGGTCCGACCTTGCTGGCTCTGCACCGTCAGAGACCGGACTCGGCGGCCCTCTCTCAGGGTAATGAAAGCAGGTGATCGCGCGAGGGTTAATCCCGACGATTCGACCCGCCCCCGCCGTCACCCCTGGACATTTAGGCAGACCGTACCAGTTTGTCCCATTTGCGGTCACGAGCGCGCCCGCACGCTCAGCGCGGCCACCCCGAACAGGACCACGTCCTTGTCCGTGGCGATCGTCAGGCCGGGATCCACCCCGAGCTCAGCGCTGACCGTATCGACGTCGGCGCCGAACGTCATCTCCGCCACGCCGCCCGACGAGCCGTCGAAGACGTTCGTGAGATCGCGGTCGCCGCCCGAGGGAGTCAGCGCGCCGGACCCGAGCGAGACCTTGTCACCCTTGAGGTCGGCGTCCCCCTCCCACGTCACCAGCTCGACCCGGGCGGGCGCCGCGGCCGGGCTCAGCCCGCCCAGCGGGATCCGCACGCGCCGGGTCCCGCCGCCGATCACGGTGGCCGTGTCGAGCACCACGGCCTGGCTGTACGGCTCCGCGGGATCGGTGACGATCAGCACCAGGCTCCATCCGGCATGACGGGCGACGCCCTCCTCCAGCGGGGCGTCGGCCGCCCACCACGTGCCGTCCTTGCGCGCGTTGCCGACCAGCCCGCTGACGTCGGCGAACGCCTGGTAGACCGGGCCCAGCGGCAGCTCGCGCACCGCCACCTCGTTGGGCCGGATGGTCACATATTTGCGCCGCCCCGGCGGCCGGATCTTGATCGGCCCCGCCTGCTCACCGCTCGCCGACCAGTAGAGCCCGGCCCACACGACCTGGCCGCCCTTCGGCAGGGACAGCTCGGCACCGCTGGAGACCTTGGTGCTCGCATTTTCGTCCCGGTCGATCGCGGTCATCGGCCACAGGTCGTTGTCGCGCTGGTCGCCCTCGCGCCGGCGGGCCTCCTCGCAGCCCGCCCGCTCCTCCGGGCAGCTCAGCAGGGAGTTGCCGACCGCCCTGACGGTCACCTTCCCGTCGGTGGCGAACCTGGCGGGCGCTCCCGTCGTCACCACGCCCTGCTCGGCCCGCGCCTTGAGATGCAGCGTGCCCGCGTCCACGCGTACGGCGGGGCCGGCGCCGCCCGGCGCCTCCTCCGCCACCCGCACCCGCAGGAACACCGCCGTCCCCTGCCCCGCGGCCAGCGGCTGCCTGGCGCAGCGGGCGCCGTGACCCGACGGCCGGCACGCCCAGCCGTCCACCGTGCCCACGGGGTCGAGCACGGCGACGCCCTGGCCGCGCCGGACCGGCGGGATGAGCGTCACCCCCGCCGGGAGGTCCACGTACGCGGCCAGCTCCTCGCTCGGCCCGTCGCCGTAATTGCGCAGGCGCATGCCGACGATGCCGGGCTGGGCGCGGACGAGTGCGCCGAGCGCGTCGATCGTCGCGCGCAGCCGGGCCTTGCCCGGCTTCTTCTCCTTGACCGGGGCGGGCACCCGCGCGGGCACCTCGCTCGGCTGCGGCAGCGGCAGCGGCACCGGGACGGGGCGCACCGACGCGGACGGCCGGGCGACCGGTGGGGGCGGCGGGGGCGTCCTGATCGGCTCGTCCGTGGAGACCAGCACCAGCGCCACCGCCGCGGCCACCGCGACGGCCATCCCGCCCGCCATCGCGCCCTGCTGGGACTTGGGCACCCGCCGCAGCCACCAGAGCACCCGCAGCAGGCCGCCCGCGCCGCCGCCCGCGGCCGCCGACTTGGCCAGCGCCGCCGCGTAACCGCCGAACAGCGGGCCGGCGATCAGCGGCCCGACCATGACGCGCAGGCCGCGGTTGACGTCGGTCAGCTCGAGCAGCACCCCGTGGCACTCCTCGCAGTCGCCCACGTGCTCGTCCACTGCCTTCGAGTCGCGCCTGGCCAGCCCGCCCCGCACGTAGGCGCCCATCTTGCCGAGCACGGGACGGCACTCGTGCTGCGGCGGCACGCCCAGATGCATCTGCAGGTACGCCTGCCGCAGCCCCTCCCTGGCGCGGTAGGCGAGCGCGGCCACGCCGTTGGCCGACAGGCCCAGCAGCGGCGCCACGTCGGCCGGCTTGCTCCGCTCCACCTCGGTGTGCCACAGCACCGCCCGCCAGCGCTCGGGCAGCGACAGGTAGGCCCTGGCGATCAGCGACTTCTCCAGCCCGACGAGCGCGGGATCGACGAAGGGCACCCCCGGGTCGTACTGCTCGATCTCCCCCGTGGTCACCTGACGGCTCTCGATCCTGGAGCGGTCGTAGACGGTGCGGCGCACCACGGTCAGCAGATAGGTGCGAAAGCCGGAGTCGGGGCCGCCGCCCCTGCCCACCAGGTCGAGGATCTTCGTGAACGACTCCGCGACCACGTCCTCGACCTCGGCACCCCGTACCAGCTGCCTGGCCAGCGCACGGGCCGCGGCGACGTGGCGCTCGTAGAGCTGCCCGTACGCCGCGGCATTGCCCTCTCTTGCCTCCTGAAGAAGATCTCCATCGCTTTGCTGCGATTCGACACCCATAGTGACCTCACGATTACGCGGGGTTGCCACGCGCAATCATTCCGCATTCGCCGTCATGACTAAACCGCGCTCGCGTCTTTACCTGAAAGGCCGGATCGAAAGGGGCCCGCGCTGCCGTGGTCCGGCGCGGGCGGGTCCGCTGGGGAGGCCGCATGGCGGGGAGCGACGGCGAGGAGGACAGGGCGGACATGATGTCGCGTTGGCGCTGCGCGAGCATGGTGGCGGGGTGGTCGCCGGCGGACGACTGGTGGGCGCCCGAGGTGGAATGGGCGATCGACGCCGTGCGCGGGGGCCGCGACCTGGCGCGCGCGTGCTGGGCGCTCGGGGCGGCGCGGGCG
>NZ_VCKX01000419.1 GCF_005889725.1 Nonomuraea zeae | reverse complement strand
GGCACCGGCCAGTCACCCCCGACCATCCCGCAACCCACCGACCTCCAACTCCACCTCCTGGACCTGCTCAACATCGATCCACGAGACCTCCGCTGAAGATCACTCACGTGCGGAAAACGGGGCTAGCCGGGGTGTCTCGTCTGGGGGAACCGGCCTGGCCCGAAGAGCTCGGACAGCTCGTCGAGGAAGACGACGAGCGTCCCCGCGACGACGCCGGCGAAGGCGGCCAGTATCAGCGCGTTCACGTCCGTGGCGGCCTCCGGGGACGCCACCGCCACGCAGCCGAGGCCTGAGGCGACCGCGAGGCACGCGTTCCGTGCGATGTGCCGCCTGCCGAGCGGCACCGTGGAGGTGCCGAAGCAGCGGCAGGCAGCCGTCACCTGCCTGCGCACCGCCATGAGGATCGCCACCGAGAACGCGACCAGCAGCGCGCCCGCGAGCGCGAACCCGGCCTGTGGCATGGGGCCGGGGAGCGCCATCAGCACGCAGACCGCCACCTCGCCCGCGACGACGACGGCGGCGGCGCCCGGCACGTGCCCGGGACGCAGCAGCCGCATGGCGGCGACGGAGGCGACGAACTCCCGGAGGCTCGCCCGGCGGATCAGCTTGCCGGCGGCGGAGACCACGAAGACGAGGCCGATCAGGCAGCGCAGGCCGGTTTCAAGGTAGGGCATGGAACCCTCCGGGGACCGTCCTCCGGTCGTCGCCCCGATGGCTGCGCGACATCCTGCGCAACACCCCGCCCACGATCAGGCCGGTGGGGACGGGCCCGAACAGGCGCGAGTCCGCGCTGTTCACCGGGTTGTCGCCGAGGACGTAGACGTGGCCTTCGGGGATCAGGCCGCCGTACGGGGCGGGATCGCCGCTGTGCGGGACCGGCTCCCCCGCGAAGGCGACCACCCGCTTGATGAGCATCGCCCGGCCGGGCCTGCCCGCCGGGTCCAGGCCGGCCTCGGGGTGCGTGAACACGACGACGTCGTCACGGCGCAGCCGCGTGTTCCTCCCGACCAGCACCCGGTCGCCGTCGGTGTAGGCCGGCGCCATGCTGTCCCCCTGCACCTCGACGATCACGAGGCGGCGGCGCAGGAGCCAGACGGCCAGGCAGGCGGCCAGTACGGTGAGGACGGAGGTCGAGGCGACCGGATTCATGCCGCCGTGCCGGCGGTGGTCAGCGGGAGGTCGGTGGCCGCGATCCGGCCGTCCCTGCTCGTGATGAAGGCCGGAGTCCCGACAATGGCGAACGCCTTCCAGATGGGCTCGCCATAAGGCTCGACCACCACGTCGGCGACGGTGCTGAGCGCGTCGCGCATTTCGGTGAAATGGGTGTCGTCACCTTCGGCGGGAGTCAGCACCGCGACGGTCCGCGGGCGCGCCGACCGGAGATATTCGAGGTAATCGGGCAGCTTGTCCCTGCACGGCGCACAGTCGGCGGAGATGAACAGGAAATTGGTCTCCAGGAGGGTGTCGGACTTGCTGAGCGCCTTGCCGGAGATGCTGACCGCGGTGAAGTCGTTCACCTCGGCGCCTACCGGAGCCGAGACGGCCGGCGCGGGCGGCGGTTGCATTCTCGTCTCGTGCTCGCGCAGCCGGCGAATGACGCCGACGGTGAGCGCGATGTTCAGCAGGCACAGCGTCCCGACCACGATGAGTCCCACAAGGTAGGTCATTCCGGCTCCCTTTCTTCGGCCTCGCAAGGCCGGCCGGGCCGATGGCCGGACTGCTCGAAACGGCGGCCCGACCACCGGCCTGACCGGTTCGGTGTCAACGGCGCGAGCGCGTCATTGCGCGTGGCGCCTGGACGGTCGTCAGACGCAGCTCACGTCGTACACGCAGTGGCTGAAGACCCAGATGCACGTGCTGGCCCTGCACTGCTTGCAGTAGCGCCCCTTCCACTTGATGACGCCCTGACAGCCGCAGCCCTCGTTGTAGCACCCGTAGCAGCTGGAGCTGGAGCATGCTGCGGCGGCGGTGGACTTGGGAACGAACATGCTCAACAGGTGGTCGCTCATTTTGCCGAGGGTTCGTGTCATTTTTCACCTCCAGGACATGTAGTTGTTTCCCGGACTTTTGCTGTCCGGGAGTATTGCGCCGTATCTTCACATGATTATCGGAGATAAAGCAATATGTCGTGGATGCCATTTTGAAGAGATGCTGCGGACGAAATGAATTATTGCGATGAATTGAATTCTCAGTATAGAGATGGGCGGTATATTGCCGGTATAGAGTGCGGCCGGCCGGGTGTTTTGGACCCCCCGCTTTAGGGGACAAAACGGACAACGCCTAGCATGTGCGGGTGATCGTCGGAGAAGTCCTGGGCCTGCTCGGGGCCGGAGTGCTGGCCGGGGTGGTGAGCACGGTCGTGAGCCTCGCCTCGATGGTCTCCTATCCGGCGCTGCTGGCCTTCGGCCTGCCTCCGCTGGCGGCGAACGTCACCAACACCGTCGCCCTCGTCTTCACCGGCATCGGCGCCGCCGCCGGATCGCGGCCCGAACTGGCGGGTGAGGGCGGCCCGATGCTCAAGCTCGGTCCGATCGCCGCGCTCGGCGGCGCGACGGGCGCGGGGCTGCTGCTGGTGACCCCGTCCAGGACGTTCGAGCTGATCGCGCCCTGGCTGATCGCGATGGCCTCGCTGCTGCTGGTCCGCCCACCTTCGGGCCGGGTACGCGGCGAGCACGGGCTGGTGGGCCGGGTCGCGCTGTTCGTCGTGACGATCTACACGGGGTATTTCGGCGCGGCCGGGGGGCTGCTGGTGTTCGCCGTGCTCGCGGCCATGTTCGAGCACTCGGCGGCCAAGCTGAACGCGATGAAGAACGTGATGTCGGGGCTGGCGAACGCGGTGGCGGCGCTCGGGTTCGCGCTGCTCGGGCCGGTGGACTGGGGAGCGGCCGCGCCGCTGGCGGCCGGGTTCCTGCTCGGCGGGTGGATCGGGCCCAAGATCGCGCGCAGGCTGCCGGGCCAGAGCCTGCGCTACCTCGCGGCGGCCTGCGGGCTGGCGGTGGCGATCAAGCTGGGCTGGGACGCATACGCGCGGTGACACCCGCGCCGCCTGCGTGGTGACGCCCGCGTTGCCTCACGACGCACCCGCGGTGACACCGTCGCCGCGGGACGACGCCCGTGCGGTGACGAGTGCGGCGAACCGGGTGGTGACCAGGTGCCAGACCGGGGTCGACACCGGCTCGTCGGCCACCGCCCGCGCGTAGACCTCAGCGGGGTCGAAGCCCTCGGCCCGCCACGCGCGGATGCGCGCGGGCAGCACCTCCGGATGGAACTGCACCCCCCACGCCTGCTCACCCACCCGGAACGCCTGGTACGGGCACTGCTCCGTCTCCGCCAGCCACACCGCCCCGCCGGGCAGCCGGGTGATCGCGTCCTTGTGGTGCTCGATGGCGGGCACCACCGCGGGCAGCCCGTGGAAGAGCGGGTCGCCGGCGGCCTCCGGCCTGATCGTGAGCGGGATGCTGCCGTTCTCCGGCGCGCCGGTGTCGCCGGTCACCTCGCCGCCCGCCACTTCGGCGAGGAGCTGCCCGCCCAGGCAGATGCCGAGGAACGGCACGCCTTCCGCCAGCGCCTGCCCCGCGAGCCGCCGGGCGCCGGCCAGCCAGGGGGCCCGGTCGTCGTCGCCGGGCAGGTAGCCGCCACCGAGCATGATCATGGCGTCGTGGCCCAGCCGGTCGGGCAGCGCGGCGCCCTCGTGGGCGAGCACCACCTCCAGCCGGAGCCCGGCCTCTTCCAGCCAGTCGCCCACCCGGCCTGGACCGCCGCTTCTGCTGTTCTGGACGATCAGGACGTCACCCATCGTTGCTCTGCACCTCTCCCCCGAAGATCCACTCATCCGCCACCGCCGCCCCCCGCCCTCGTCCGGGCGAGGGGGCGAGCCGGGTGTCACGGCAGGTTCGCCGCCCTGGCGGTGTGGCGAAGCAGCAGCGCGGTCGTCACCGGGCCGACGCCGCCCGGCACCGGCGTGAGCGCCCCGGCCACGCCCGCGACCGCGTCGAAGTCGACGTCGCCGGTCAGCCCGCCGTCGTCGGTGGGGTTGGTGCCCACGTCGATGACGACCGCGCCGGGCGCCACGTGCGCCGCGCCGATCAGCCCCGCCCGGCCCACGGCCGCGACCAGCACCTCGGCCGTGGAGGTGACGGCGGCCAGGTCGCGGGTGCGCGAGTGGCACACGGTGACCGTGGCGTGCCGGTCGAGCAGCAGATGCGCCAGCGGCTTGCCGACCACGGTCGAGCGGCCGACCACGACCGCCCGCCGGCCGAGCAGGTCCACCTCATGGTGGTCGAGCAGCGCCATGACCGCCGCCGCCGTCGCGGGCGGGAACGCCGGCAGCCCGGCGGCCAGCCGGCCCAGCGAGAGCGGGTTGGCGCCGTCGACGTCCTTGCGCGGGTCGATGGCCGCGGCCAGCTCCTGCGCCGACGCGCCCGCGGGCAGCGGCGTCTGGAGCATCACCCCGTGCACGTTGGGGTCGGCGCTGAGCCTGGTCAGCGTCTCGCCGATCTGCTCGGGCGTCGCGTCAGGGCCCAGGTCGACCACGTCGCAGTCGATGCCCACCCCGGCCGCCGCCTTGGCGATCGAGCGGACATACCACAGGCTCGCCTCGTCGGCGGTGGCCACCACCACGGCCAGCCTCGGCTGCGGGCCCGCGGCCGACTCTGCCTGCGTCTGGGTCCTGATGGCGGCGGCCAGGTCGCGGCCGGTCAGCGTCTTCAAGGGTTGATCTCCTCGCGTACCTCGGCGGTCACCCAGTCTGCCCTGGCGACGGCCGCATCGACACCGGACAGGCGGGTGTTCAGCTCCTCGCGTACTTGCTCGTCCTTGATGCCGCCCAGGTTCACCTCGACGTTCACCCGGGCGGTGGTGAGGGCGGCGCGGGCCGCCTCCGCCGCCGCGGCCACGTCGGTGACGACGTTGCGGTTGCCGATCGGCAGCATCAGCTCGCACAGCTCGACCACCCTCGTGGCGGCCTCGGCCACCCTGGCGGGCGGCTCGGCCGCGCCCCGGAGCGCCTCGGCGATCGCGGCGCTGCGCTCGGGGCCCTTGGGCAGCCGGTAGGCGTCGGTGACCGCGGTGAACGCCGCCGCGTCCTCCTCGGCCAGCTTCAGCGCCCTGGCCCGTAGGGTGTCGGTCTCGGCGATCACGCTGACGACGGTCTCGGCGTGATCGGCGTACTTCTCGCCGGTGCTGTAGCGGGCGACCATGCCGAGCAGCGCGGCGGCCTGCGCCGCGTGCAGGGCCGCGGTCGCGCCTCCGCCGGGAGCGGGCACGCGGTCGGCTAGCCGGGTCATGAAGTCGACGATCGTCAAGTCGCGCATGGCGGCATTCTGCCAGGCCCCACCGCCCTCATCCGCAGCGCGTCGCCCCTCTGGCACGTCGCTCGCGGTGCGTCGCCTCCTGGCGGCACGCTCGCCGTGCGCACGTCACTCGCGGTGCATCGGCCGGGTGGCGTCCTCACCGCCGTGCGGCAGGTACGGCGACGGCGTGGAGCCGTACACGGGCGAGTACTCGGGAGGCGCGCCCCCGGCGGACCTCCACCGCGACGGGAAGAACGAGACGACCAGCAGCGCGACGCCGACGAACAGCATCGCCTCCGTGTACACCATGGCCTCGTAGCCCGCCCTCATGGCGGCGGGCAACCACTCGGACCACGAGAACCGCAGGCCCAGGGTCTGCTCCATCGTGGGTATGAGCCCCGCGGCGGTGAACCCGAGACCGCCGAGCAGGGAGGCCACGGGAGACAGGCGCGAGCCGATCAGGAAGGCCAGGCCGACCCCGGCCGCGACGACGAGGGCCAGCCCGAGCCAGGACGTCCGGAACTGCGTGGCGGCGCTGAGGCGGACGTCGCCGACGCCGTACCACAGCCCGGCGGCGACCAGCGGAGGGAGGAGCAGTCCCGCGACCACTCCCAGAGCATGACGGGCACCGTTTGACATGATTAACCCCGTTTGTTCGGCTCTGCCCCAACCTACCGCGCGAGATCTCCCGGCGTGGAGTGGTCCCCGTAGCCCGGACGGACGGCGGTCACCTGCCGCCCGCTCCCGCGCCGTTCCTGAAAACTCCCTGTGAAGCCGGGTATGGGTCTTTGCGGCGTCTGCGGCCACGGGCATCGTGGGCCGCATGAGATCCGCGATCCTGAAGACCGCACTCAGCGCCCTGGCCGTGCTCCTGCTGGCGGGCCTGCCCGCGCAGGCCGTCACGAAGCCGGACACCTTCCCGCTGCCCAACGGGTTCCAGCCGGAGGGGATAGAGATCGGGCCGGGGCCGTACGCCTACTTCGGCTCACGTGCGACCGGTGACATCTACCGGGCCGACCTGCGTACCGGGAAGGGGGCCGTCATCAGCAAGGGGCCCGGGACGCAGTCGCTCGGGCTCAAGACGGACGAGCGCGGACGGCTGTTCGTGGCCGGGGGCAACGCCGGCAACGCGCGGGTGATCGACCTGCGCACCGGGGAGATCCTCAAGTCGTACACCCTCGCCACCGGCACGTCCTTCGTCAACGACGTGATCCTCGTCGGCCGCGCCGCCTACTTCACCGACTCCGCCAACCCCGTGCTCTACAAGCTCGAGCTCGGACGCGGCGGCGCGCTGCCCGCCGAGGCCGTCAAGATCCCGCTCAGCGGCGCCATCCAGTACACGACCGGCAACAACGCCAACGGCATCGCCCCCAGCCCCGACCACCGGTCGCTGCTGATCGTCCAGTCGAACACCGGCAAGCTGTTCGAGGTCGATCCGTCCTCCGGCGTCACCACCGAGGTGAACCTGGGCGGCGAGCTGCTGACCAACGGCGACGGCCTGCTGCTGTCCGGCCGCACCCTGTACGCCGTCCAGAACCGCCTGAACACCATCGCCGTCATAGGCCTGTCCCGCGACGGCTCCTCCGGCACGATCGTGAACCGGCTGACCGACCCCCGCTTCGACGTCCCCACGACCGTCGCCGCGTACGGACACCGGCTCTACCTGCCCAACGCCCGCTTCACCACGACGCCGACCCCCGACACGCCCTACTCCGTGGTCGCCGTCAAGCCCTGACAGCCCCGAACGGGCGGCGCGGGCCGGCGCAACCGGCCCGCGCCGCGCGGCTCAGCTCTTGATGGTGTAGCTGTCGCCGTAGACCTTCCAGGTCAGGGGCGGGTTCAGGTCGAGGTTGCCGTTCTTCAGGAACACCCGCTGCGCCGTGTCCACCCGGCTGGTGTCCTCGTGCGCCTCTTCCGCCTTCATCGCCGCCTTCCTGGCGTCGAGGAACGCGTTCAGGTACGTCACCTCGCTCCCGCCCTGCGCGGGCGTCTTGGCCTTGGCCAGGGCGCTCTTCCTGATGCCGCCGAAGCTCAGCTTGTCGCTGCCGGGGCCGTGCATGACCATGGCGTCGTAGTACGCGAACTGGCCGAGCGCCCGCAGCCCGTCCTGCTTGGCCTGGCGCACGGCCGGGTTGAAGTAGACGCGGTCGCGCTCGTCGTTCTGGGCCTGCTGGAAGGCGGGGTCCTTGGCGGCCGTCTTCCAGTCCTTGGTGAAGTTCGGGTCGAGGCCCTTGTGGGAGTCGGTGCCGTTGACCTTGCGCAGGGCCGGGAGGTATTTGGCGAGCACGTTGCCCGGCTTGCGCTCGGCGTAGAGCTCGACCAGCTCCAGCATGTCGCCGGTGCCCGAGCAGAAGCCGATGATCCCGGCCGTGTAGCCGCGGTCGTCCTCGATGTCCTCGATGTAGCCGTACTGGGCCTTCCAGTCCAGCGATGAGTTCTCCGCGCTGGACACCAGCTGCATGGCGATGTCCTTCTTGTGTGGATCGGTGAGATCCACGGAGGCGGCGGCGGTGCCGGACGCGGTGCTCGTGAAGGCCAGGGAGAGGGCCAGGAGTGTGGCGGTCAGCACGGGGGCTCCTGTCGAAGAGGTTCGTTAGGAAAGATTCCTAACGAACCTTACTCCCGGAGTCAGCGTTCGCGGGTCATGTCGGGAAAAACTAGCTCAACGGGCGAAGTGCCGCCAGTTGCTGCTCGAACGGCACGACCTCGTCGTAGCCCGGCTCCCCGCCCGGCCGGTCGTCCGGGCTCTGGCGCGGCGCGCTGCGTGGCAGCAGGCCGGCCAGCTCTTCAGCGGCCCGGCCGATGCGCTCGCCGAGACCGTCGGTGAACGGGTCGCCCCCGCCGCCCCAGTCCTCGGCGGCCGCGTAGACGGCGGTCGGGACGACGACGGCGCGCAGGTAGGCGAACAGCGGGCGCAGCGCGTGCTCCAGCGCCAGCGAGTGGCGGGCGGTCCCGCCCGTGGCCGCGACGAGCACCGGCTTTCCGGCCAGCGCGGTGTTGTCGATCACGTCGAAGAACGACTTGAACAGGCCGCTGTAGGAGCCGCTGAAGATCGGCGTGACCGCGATGAGCCCGTCGGCCTGCGTCACCGCCTCGATGGCCGCGCGGAGCCGGGCGTTCGGGAAGCCGGTCACGAGGTTGTTGGCGATGTCCACGGCCAGGTCGCGCAGCTCGATCACGCGTACCTCGGCCGCGGCCTCGTGCCCGTCAAGGCGCCGCACCACGGCCTCGGCCAGGCGGTCGGCGAGCAGGCGGGTGGAGGAGGGCTGGGTCAGACCCGCCGTGACGACGACGAGCTTCATGGCGTGGATCTCCGTTCTGCAGAGGGTGGGACGGCCGGGGGTGGTGG
>NZ_VCKX01000418.1 GCF_005889725.1 Nonomuraea zeae | reverse complement strand
CGCCGCCCCCTGCCGGCCCCAGCCGGTCCGGCGCCCCCGCCACCGTCACGGGCCCCAACGTGTCCGGGTGCTACGACCAGCGGGCCGGCAAGATCTTCAAGCACTCCGGCGGCCTGCCGGGGGTGATCGGCGGCACCGGCGCCACCGGAGTGGTGATCACCTACGAGCGCCGCGGCAACGTCTGCACCTGGCGCCCGCTCTTCGACCGCCTGACCGGCGCCGGCTACCGCGTGCTCGTCTACGCCAGGAGCTCGGCCGGCTTCCCCGAGGACACCGCGGTCGCCATGGCCAAGCGGCTGGCCAGGGAGCCGGGCGTCGAGCGGCTGTTCCTGGTCGGCGGCTCGATCGGGGCCACGACCGCCGTCCCGGCCGCCACCAGGCTCGGCGCGAAGGTGGCCGGTGTGGTCGCCCTGTCAGGCGAGATCGACGCGAAGGACGCGGCCGCGCTGACCGCCCCGCTGCTCCAGATCGGCTCCGAGCACGACGACTACGGCGGCGCCGGCGACCTGGAGGCGGCCCGCGCCGCGGCCGTCCGGGCCCCGGACAACGAGGTGCTGGTCATCCCGGGGGAGAGCCGGCATGCCTCGGCGCTGTTCGGCACCCCTCACGCGGCGCGGATCCTCGACCGGATCGAGGCGTTCATGGACCGGCACAAGGGCTGATCTCGACCAGGTTGTCGTGGAAACCGGGCCCCTTGCCCATGTCGCCGTCCCGCTCGGCCACGACGGCGTTCGGGTTGGCGCCACCGGGGGTGAGCTTCGGCCAGCGGCCCTTCGGCGAGGCCACCACCCCGGCCGCCACCCGGTCGCTGATCTCCACGTCGGCCTGGAACTCGCCGCCCGCGTTGTGCACGCGTACGCGCTGGCCGCCGACCAGCCCGCGCGCCGCCGCGTCGGCCGGGTTGACCAGGACCACCGGGTCCTTGGCGCGCCGCCGCAGCTCGGGATTGTTGCCGAAGGTCGTGTTGAGGAAGGTGTGCGACGCGGGCGTGATCAGCATCAGCGGGTACGGAGAGTGCCCCACCGTCCTGGCGGCGTGCGACGGCACGTACGCCTTGCCCGCCGGCGGGAAGCGCAACCGGCCGGACGGCGTCGGGAAGCCCTCGGCGAACGGCGTGAAGGGCTCCGGGTAGTTCATCCGCACCCAGCCCTCCTTGCGCAGCCGGTCGAGCGTGACGCCGTCCAGCGAGGGATGCCCGCTGGACAGCAGCTGCTCGGCCAGCTCCAGATCGGAGTCGAACAGCGACGGCTCGGTCATCCCCATGTGCGCCGCCAGCCGGCGGAACGTCTCCGTCGTGGACAGGCACTCGCCGGGCGGCGCGACGGCGGGCTCGTTCCACAGCAGGTACAGGTGGCCGTACCCGGCGTGCAGGTCCTGGTGCTCGGTCTGCATGGTCGCGGGCAGCACGATGTCGGCGTAGTCCACGGTGTCGGTCGGGAACTGCTCCATGACCACGGTGAACAGGTCCTCGCGGGCGAGCTGCCGCCTGATCGCGTTCGCGTCGGGGGACGAGCCGGCCGGGTTGGCCGCGTACACCCACAGGCATTTCACGTCGTCGGCGAGCTGCGAGGCCAGCTTGGTCATGACGAGCGTGCGCACCGGCTTGTCCAGCAGGTCGTAACGCATGTCGATGTTGAAGTGGACGTGGTCGCTGGTGGAGTAGGCGACGCCGCCGCCCGGGTGCCGCCAGTCGCCGGTGACGCCGGGGATCGCGGCGATCGTGCGCAGCGCGCTGCCGCCGCCCTCGTGCCGCTGGAGGCCCTGCGTCGCGCGGATCGCGGTCGGGCGCGTGTGGGCGAGCCTCATCCCCAGCCTGTGGATGTCCTCGGCGGGAATGCCGGTGATCTCGGCCACCCTCGCCACCGGGTGCTCCAGGATCTCCTGGCGGAACTCCGCCCAGCCCTCGGTGTGCTCGGCCAGGAACTCCTCGTCCTGCGCGTTCTGCGCCAGCACGACGTTGAGCAGCCCGAGCGCGAGCGCGCCGTCCGTGCCGGGCCGGATGGGCAGGTGCTCGTCGGCCTGGTCGGCCGTCCTGGTGCGAATCGGGTCGATGGCGACGACGTACGCGCCGTTCGCCTTCGCGTCCTGGATGAACTTCCACAGGTGATGGCCGCTGGTCAGCGGGTTCGTGCCCCAGAGCAGGATCAGCCTGGACAGCGCGAAGTTCTCCGGATCCATGCCGGCCGAGGTGCCGTTGGCCCGCCTCAGCCCGCTGCTGCCGGCCGCCGAGCAGATGTTCAGCCAGTGCTTGGAGGCGCCCAGCATGTTCCAGAACCGCCGCCCGGCCACGCCCTCGCAGCCCTGCAGATAGCCGAGCGTGCCGGTGCCCAGGTAGGGCCAGATGGCCTCGCCGCCGTGCTCCTCGACGATGCCGCGCAGCCGCGTGGCGATCTCGTCGAGCGCCTCGTCCCACGTGATCCGCTCGAACTGGCCCGAGCCCTTCGGCCCGACGCGGCGCATCGGGTGGAGGATGCGGTCGCCGGCCCGGCTGTGCTCCAGGTAACGATTGACCTTCACGCAGAGTGCGCCTCTGGTGTAGGGCTGGTCGGGGTTTCCCCGGAGTTTGACGGCCTTGCCGTCCTCGACGGTGACCACCCAGGAGCAGGTATCCGGGCAGTCCAGCGGACACGCCCCCAAAACCCTCAGTTCGCCCGACATGGCACACAGCCTACGTCCACTGCCAGGCACAACGCGTGAGGCGGAATTCCGGGGTGAAGGTCGGCGACGCCAGCGTGTAGCCTGCCCGATGCGACGACTGCGGGGACGATTGAGGACACTGGAAGCCAGGAGATCGTACGGTCCGGCCGGGAAGGTGCAGAATCGCTGTCGGTGGCCGAAATCAGGGAACGAGATGACACGGAGGACCTCTCGGAGGGGGATCCAGCCGTGGCTGACGCACGCGCGGACGGCATCTACGTCGTAGAGCCGCTGCTGCCTCAGCGGCTTCGCCGTCCCTCCGACCTGCTGCGTTTCTTCGCCACGCTGATCGTTCTCGGCGCGGTCATCCTGCTGGCCCTGGTGGCCAAGCAGACCCTCATCGGCCTGGAGGCCGACGTCAAAGAAGGCGCGGAGCTCGTCCCGCTGCTCAGCCGGATCGCCGCGTTCCTCGGCGGCGCGGCCGTGCTCATCGTGCCCGCGGCCTTCGCGGTCGAGCGTGTCTTCCACCGTGACGGCCTGCGCGTCGCCGAAGGGCTGATCGCCGCGATCATCGGCATGGCCGGGTCTTTCCTGCTCGGGCAGTGGCTGGTCGCGGGCAACGTCGACGACCTGCGCGTGCTGCTGACCGGCGACCGGGACATCGAGCCGGTCAACACGCTGCTCACCTCGGTGATCGCCTACGCCACCGCCGTCCGCATCTCGCGCCGGCCCACGTGGCGGATGCTGATGTGGACCACGATCGCCCTGTACATCCTGGCGTTCTTCTCCGGCCGGCAGATCACGATCCCGAGCGCCATCGTCACGGTGCTGGTCGGCATGGCCATCGGCTACGCCACCCTCTACGGCGTCGGCAGCCCCAACACCAGGCCGCCCGGCGGGGCCGTGGTCGCCGCGCTGCGCAAGCTGTCGTTCTCGCCGGTCTCGGCCCGCCGCATCGAGGACGACCACCAGGGCAGCCGCCGCTACGCCATCGGGCTCAAGGACGGCAGCAGCCTCGACGTCACCGTGCTCGACCGCGACCTGCAGGTGGCCGGGCTCCCGTACCGGCTGTGGCGGCGTATCAGGCTCAACTCCGAGACCAGGCGACGGGCCATCAGGTCCCTGCGGGCCGAGCTCGAACGCGAGGCGCTCATGGCGTACGCGGCCCAGGCGGCCGGGGCCAGCACGCCCAGGCTGCTGGGCACCAGCGAGATCGGCACCGAGGCCGCGCTGCTCGCCTACGAGCACATCGAGACCCGCCCGCTCGACGAGGTGCCGGACGCCGAGATCGACGACAACCTGCTCGCCCAGATCTGGGAGCAGGTCGAGCTGCTGCAGATCCAGCGCCTGGCGCACCGGCGGCTCACCGGCGACAGCATCCACCTCGACCGCGCGGGCCGCGTCGTGCTGACCGACGCGCGCAGCGGCGAGATCGCCGCCGGCGACCTGCTGCTCAGGCTCGACGTCGCCCAGCTGCTCACCTACCTGTCGCTGCGCGTCGGCTCCGAGCGCTCGGTCCGGGCCGCGGCGGCCGTGCTCGGCCCCGACGCGCTGGCCGCCGCCATGCCGCTGCTCCAGCGCATCGCGCTGACCAGGGAGACCCGCTCAGCGCTGGCCAAGGCCAAGAACGTCCTGCCCGGCATCCGCGAGCAGATCGTGGCGCTCAAACCGCAGGGCAAGGTCGACGAGGTACGCCTCGAACGCTTCAAGCCGCGCACCCTCGTCACGATCATCGCCAGCACGCTGGCCGCGTACTTCCTGCTCTCCCAGCTCAGCCAGGTCAACGTCTACCAGGTGGTGACCACGGCCAACTGGGCCTGGTCGGGGCTGGCGCTGGTCGCCTCGTTCATCAGCTTCGTGGCCGCCGCGCTGATGCTCAGAGGGTTCGTGCCCGAGCACCTGCCGCTCTGGCGCACGGTGCTCGTGCAGTTCGCGGCCTCGTTCGTCAAGCTCGTCGCGCCCGCGGCGGTGGGCGGCGTCGCGATCAACACCCGCTACCTGCAAAAACGCGGCATCTCGCCGTCCAGCGCGGTGGCCAGCGTGGGGGCCTCCCAGCTCGTCATGCTGATCTTCCACATCGCGCTGCTGCTGCTGTTCGCCTACATCACCGGCTCCAACACCAACACCGCGTTCACGCCGTCGCGCGGGCTCGTCCTGGTGCTGCTGGCGGTGGCGCTGCTGGTCGTGGTGGTGCTCGGGGTGCCGCCGCTGCGCAGGTTCGTCACGGCGCGGATGCGCAGGCTGTTCTCGAACGTCCTGCCGCGCCTGCTCGACGTGCTGCAGTCGCCGCGCAAGATGATCGAGGCCTGCGCCGGCACCCTCATGATCACCATCGCGTTCGTGGTCTGCCTGGACGCCTGCGTGGCGGCGTTCGGCGGCGAGCTCAGTTTCACCGCCGTCGCCGTCGTCTACCTCACGGCCAACGCGATCGGCTCGGCCGCGCCCACTCCCGGCGGTCTCGGCGCGGTCGAAGGCGCGCTCGCGCTGGGGCTGACCGTGGCCGGACTGCCGGCCGAGCTGGCCACCTCCGCCGTGCTGCTGCACCGGCTGCTGACGTTCTGGCTGCCGGTGCTGCCCGGCTGGGCCTCGTTCACCTACCTCCAGCGACACGAGGCCCTGTAGCCGTCACCCGGCGGCGCTGGTGATCTTGTCGATGGCCTGGAGCTCGTCCTCCGTGAAGGCCGGACCGTCCACGCAGGCCACGTTGTCCTCCAGCTGCCGCACGCTGCTCGCGCCGATCAGCACGCTCGTCACCCGCGGGTCCCTGAGCGTCCACGACAGCGCCATCTGGGCCAGCGTCTGGCCACGGCCCTTCGCGATCTCGTTGAGCGAGCGCGCCAGGTCGCGGTCGATCCGGTCCTCGCTGAGGAACCTGCTCGTCGCCGCCCGCGAGTCGGCCGGCACGCCGTCGAGGTAGCGGTCGGTCAGCAGGCCCTGCGCCAGCGGCGAGAACACGATGCAGCCCATCCCCGACTCCTCCAGCACGTCCAGCAGCCCGTCCTCGATCCACCTGTTGATCATCGAGTAGGACGGCTGGTGGATGAGCAGCGGAGTGCCCAGCTCGCGCATGATCCGCGCGGCCTGGGTGGTCTGCTCGGCGGAGTAGTTGGAGATGCCCGCGTAGAGCGCCTTGCCCGAGCGCACCGCCCGGTCGAGCGCCCCCATGGTCTCCTCCAGCGGGGTTCCGGGGTCGGGCCGGTGGCTGTAGAAGATGTCCACGTAGTCGAGGCCCATGCGCTGGAGCGACTGGTCGAGGCTGGCCAGCACGTATTTGCGCGAGCCCCACTCTCCGTACGGGCCGGGCCACATGTCGAAGCCGGCCTTCGTGGAGATGATCAGCTCGTCCCGGTAGCCCGCGAAGTCCTCGCGCAGGATCCGGCCGAAGTTCCGCTCCGCCGAGCCGTACGGGACGCCGTAGTTGTTGGCCAGGTCGAAGTGCGTCACCCCGAGGTCGAACGCGCGGCGCAGGATCGCCCGCGAGTTCTCGATCGGCCGGTTGTCGCCGAAGTTGTGCCACAGCCCCAGCGACACCGCCGGCAGCTTGAGCCCGCTGCGGCCGCTGCGGTTGTACGGCTGGCGCTCGTAGCGCTGGTCGTCGGCGTGATATGTCATGACGTGCCCCTCTCGATGATCCAGGAGAGCGCGAAGGCCTCCTCGCGCCAGGCGTCGTAACGCCCGCTGCGACCGCCGTGCCCGGCTCCCATCTCGGTCTTGAGCAGGAACGGCCCTCCGCTCGCCGTCGCACGAAGCCGCGCGATCCACTTCGCCGGCTCGTGGTACAGCACGCGCGTGTCGTTCAGGCTCGTGATCGCCAGGATCGGCGGGTACGGCCTGCCGTCCACGTTCTCGTACGGCGTGTAGCTCTTCATATACGCATAGACGTCCGGGTTGTGCAGCGGGTCGCCCCATTCGTCCCATTCGATCACGGTCAGCGGGAGCGACGGATCGAGGATGGTGTTGAGGGCGTCCACGAACGGCACCTCGGCCACCACGCCCGCGAACTCCTCGGGGGCCAGGTTCGTCACCGCGCCCATCAGCAGGCCGCCGGCCGAGCCGCCCCTGGCGATGATCCGCTCGCTCCAGCCGCTCGCCTTGAGATGCCTGGCCGCGTCCACGAAGTCGGTGAACGTGTTGCGCTTCCTGGTGAGCTTGCCGTCCTCGTACCAGTGACGGCCCATCTCGCCGCCGCCCCTGACGTGCGCCACGGCGAAGATGAACCCGCGGTCCAGCAGCGACAGCCGGGGGATCGAGAAGCCCGGGTCGATGGAGGTCTCGTAGCTGCCGTAGCCGTAGAGGACCGTGGGGGCCGGCTTGCCGGTGTCTTTCCGCTTCACGATCGAGATCGGGATCTTCGTGCCGTCCGCGGCCGTGGCCCATTCGCGGAACTGCTCGTAGTCGGCCGGGGTGTAGCCGCCCAGCACCGGGCGCTGCTTGAGCAGGATCAGCTCGTGCGTGTCGAGCTCGTAGTCGTACACGCTGGGCGGGGTGACCATGCTCGTGTAGGCCAGCCGCAGCCGCGTGGTCGTGAACTCGGGGTTGCCCGCCGGGCCGACGTCGTAGAGCGGCTCGGGGAAGTCGATCTCGTACGCGTTCCGCTCGGCGGCCTCGGCCCGTACGCGCCAGTCCGGCTCCGCGCTCCCGTAGGGAAGCACGCGCAGGCCGGTCAGCCCGTCGCGGCGGAAGTGCACCACGGCGTGGTCGGAGAACGCGTCGATCTCCAGGAGCCTGGTGTCCGCCCGGTGGGGGATCAGCGGCGTCCACGTGCCGGGGTCGTCGAGCGGGGCCGTGGCCAGCTCGAAGTTCTCGGCGTTCTCGTTGTGGAGCACGTAGAAGAAGTCGTCCGCGTGCTCGACGCCGTATTCGACGCCGGTCGTGCGCGGGCGCACGACCCTGAACTCGCCCGTGGGGTCGGAGGCGTCGAGGATGCGCACCTCGCTGGTGATCTTGCTGCCCGCGCCCAGCACCAGGTAACGCTCGCTGCGGGTCAGGCCGATGCCGACCCAGTAGCGCTCGTCGCCCTCCTCGTAGACCAGCACGTCCTCCTGGGTGCCCAGGGTGTGCCGGTAGACCTGGAACGGGCGCCAGGCGTCGTCGACCCGGGTGTAGAAGAACGTCGAGCCGTCGGCCGACCAGGCGCCGCCGTAGAAGATGTCCGTGATCTCGTCGGGCAGCAGCTCACCGGTCTCGAGGTTCTTGAACCTCAGCGTGAAGCGCTCGTCGCCCTTGTAGTCGGTGGAGTAGGCCAGCATCGTGCCGTCGGGCGAGACGGAGCTGGTGCCGACCGAGAAGAACGCGCTGTCGCCGGCGAGCTCGTTGCCGTCGAGGATCACCTGCTCGCGGTCGAGGCGCGCGCCCGGGGTGATCTCCGGCGGCGCGTCGCTGTCGGCCGGCACCCGGCAGGAGACCGCGTACTGCTTGCCCTCCTCGGTACGCGTGAAGTACCACCACGCGCCCTTGCGGCTCGGGACCGACAGGTCGGTCTCCTGGGTGCGGCCCTTGATCTCCTGGAACACCTGCTCCTGGAGGTCGGAGAGGTGAGCGGTCTCCTGTTTGAGAAAGTCGTTCTCCGCCTCCAGATAGGCGGTCGTGTCGGGATCTTCCTTGTCGGACAGCCAGGCGTACTCGTCGATGACGGTGTCACCGTGATGGGTGCGCTCAGTCGGGACCTTCTTCGCCACTGGCGGCGTGTAGCTGCTCACGTGGGGAGTCTATGTTCGGCCGTGATCGTTCTGTGGCCTGGAAGATGACGAACGCGTCCCGAGCGGTCGGAGGCGCTGCTAATCTTTAGGAGCCGACGCAGTGCGGCGCAACCCACCTCCGTCACTCCGGTGACTTTGGTGTGTTGCGACCCTGCAGCTGGCAATCCCTTGAGACTCGCGGGTCTGGAGATCGGTTCGCAAACCGGTCGAGCGGCTGGTAAGTTAGAGGGGTTGTCCCGGAAACGGGGCAGAGCTTAATTCCCGCAGGTCGAGCAAGTCCGGTCAATTTGACAGAGACTGGAACGGCTGAAAGAATTAAGACACAACGAAAGAACGCAG
>NZ_VCKX01000417.1 GCF_005889725.1 Nonomuraea zeae | reverse complement strand
GGCCGTACCAGCGCCGAACACCCCGCCGCCGTGCCTCGCCACCGCGGAACCGCCGCCGGGCACCTCACCACCGGCACCAGCCGGGGCGGGACGAAGGCTGGTGGGCGCGCTGCCGCAACCGGTCGGCGTGAGGTGGCTGCCGTCGATCGGCGTGCCGTTCCGGCCGGCACCGTGGTGACCGGGCTCGGCGGCGGGCCCGGGGCGCTCGCGATCAGCCCCGACGGGCGGTCCCTGGCCTATTCGGGCAACGACGGGGGCACCTGGCTCTGCCGGCTGGACGGCGGGCGCCGTTGCGGGACGCCCAGGCGGTTCGCGCGGCCGGACGAGGTCGTCCGCGGCCTGGCGTTCAGCCCGGACGGCACCGCCCTGGCCACCGGCGGGAGCGACCGGACGGTCCGGTTGTGGGACGTCGCCACGCGGGCGGAGGTCGCCGCGTTCCGGCAGCCCGGCGACGTCGCCGGGCTCGCCTTCGCCTCGGACGGTCAGTCGCTGGCCGCCGGATCCTCGACCGGCGGCTTCCACCAGTGGCACCGCCCGGTCCACGACCGCGATCCGACGGCCGGGCTGGTGCTGAGCCCCGACCGGAGCCTGCTGGCCACCACGGGGGCGCGCGGCGGCCGGCTCTGGGACGTACGCGATCCGTGGCGCAGGCTCCTGCTGTCCCGCTGGGCCGCGCCGCCCGCCTCCCGCCTGCTCATGAGCGGCGACACCCGCCGCCTGGCCACCCTTCAGCCCGGGAGCGCCGTCACCGTCTGGGACATCGCCGACCGGGGCAGGCCCGTCCTCCACGCCAGGCTGCCCAGGCGCGGCCTGGCCGGCGCCGCGCTCAGCCCCGACGGCGCGACGCTCGCCACCGGGGACAAGACCGGCGAGCTGGTCCTCTGGGACATCGCCCAGCCCGGCACTCCCCGCCGGCTGACCGGCCGGAACGGGTTCCGCGACGTCGAAGCGGTCGACTTCAGCCCCGACGGCCGCCTGCTGGCCAGCGGTGACGCCGACGGAG
This sequence comes from Nonomuraea zeae, assembly GCF_005889725.1. Lineage (GTDB taxonomy): Bacteria > Actinomycetota > Actinomycetes > Streptosporangiales > Streptosporangiaceae > Nonomuraea > Nonomuraea zeae. The sequence continues at coordinate 7,701 of NZ_VCKX01000417.1, read as the reverse complement.
GCGTGTGGCTGTGGGACGTACGCGAGCACACGCTCAAGGAGGTCGCCCACCACGAGGAGCACGACGCGGCGGTGGCCGTCGTGCGGTTCGGCCCGAAGGGCGACGCGCTCCTCAGCGCCGGCCACGACGGGACCGCCCGCGTCTGGGCCCTTGCCGGCCCGCGCCGCGCAGCGCGCCCGGCGATCCTGCCCGGACACGACCAGGCCGTCTGGCACGCCGACTTCAGCCCGGACGGCAGGACCCTCGCCATCACGGACGCCGGGCGGACCACCCGGCTCTGGGACCTGCGCGGCAACCGCCCGATCGCCGAGCTGACCCACGCCGACCTGCGCACCGTCCTGTACGCCGCCGACAACCGCACCCTGATCTCGGCCTCCGGGCACGACGTCCGCCTGTGGGACACGCACCCCGGCGCGGTGGCGGCACGGATCTGCCAGGCGGCCGGCGCGCTGATCACCCGCGCCGAGTGGCGGCGGTACTTCGACGATCTCCCCTACCGGCCGCCCTGCCGTTGAGCCGCCGGTCCGAGGGTCGCCCTCCGGGGTGGCGCTCGGCCGGGGGCCGCGGTCGGCGATTTGGCCATTGGTTAGCTGGTCTTCCATGATCTAAGTGGGATGTCCGACTTGATATGCGGTGGTATGGTTTGCCGTTCTAGGACCGTGTCATTTGCACAAGTGGGGAATGTGCTCATGGATCAACCCCTCGCACGGACTCAGCTCCCGGCGGACGTGGACGATCATGTCCGCCAGGAGCTGCAGCGGCTTCGCGACAGCATCGACAATCTCGACGCCGCCCTCGTCCACCTGCTCGCGGAGCGGTTCAAGTGCACGCAGGAGGTCGGGCGGCTGAAAGCCGAATATCAGCTTCCGCCCGCCGATCCCGGGCGCGAGGCCCAGCAGATCAGCCGCCTGCGCCGGCTCGCGGAGGAGTCGAAGCTCGATCCGGTGTTCGCCGAGCGGTTCCTGGTCTTCATCATCGCCGAGGTCGTACGGCACCACGAGCTGATCGCCATCAGCAGGTCCGAGGCGAACGGCGCCTAGCGGCCGGACTCCTGGGCCGAGGCCCGTACGGGCAGGCTGGTCAGCCCGTGCATGAGCAGGCCGGGACGCCAGGCCGGCCGGTCCTCGGGGTTGGCGAACTGCGCAGCGTCCCGGTTGGCGGACAGGAAGGACACCAGCACGAGCCGGCCCTCGGGAATCTCCGTCCCGCCGATCGTGACGGGCTTCGTGGTGAACCGGAGCGTGGAGGTGCTGACGGGCCCGTCGAAGCGGAGGAACTCCTCGACTGCGGCCGGCAGCGCCGCCGGGTTCTCGCGGAGCGCGGCGAGCTGCTCCGGATGGCGCGGGAGCGCGAGCATCCCGTTGCAGATGAGGTGCACGGTCGTCTCGTGGCCGGCGACCACGAGCAGGAACGCGGTGTCGACCAGCTCGCGCCGGCTCAGCACGCCGGTCTCGTCCTGGGCCTGCACCATGGCGCTGAGCAGGTCGTCCTTGGGGTCGCGCGCCGCGCCTCGCACAGCTCGTCCAGATAGCCGGTGAACGCGGTCGCCGTCTCGACCACCTCGCCGGGGTCCAGCGCCGCGCCCTCGATGGTGGTGGTGGACCATTCGATCAGCTGCGGCCAGTCGCTCTCCGGGATGCCGAGCAGCTCGCCGATCAGCATGGCGGGCAGCGGCACGGCGTAGTCGCGCAGCAGGTCGAACTCGGTGCCGGCGCGGTCGAGGAGGCCGGCGCTGATCTGCTCGATGCGCGGGCGCAGCGCCTGGACGCGCCCGGCCGTGAACACCTTGCCCACCAGGCGGCGCAGCCGTACGTGGCCGGGCGGGTCGACGAAGAGCATGTTGTGCGGGACGACGGCCTCGTAGCCGCCGCTGTCCCCGCCCTCCAGCTCGTTCGCCTTGATCAGGTGGGGATTGTTCGTGAAGTCCTTGCTGAGGCGGGGGTCGGTGCACGCCGCCCTGACGTCCTATTGGCGGCTCACCACCCAGACCCGTACGCCCTGAGGCGTGGCGGGGCGAAATACCGGCCGTTCCGCGCGGAGCCGTGCGAAGACCGCATGCGGGTCGCGCAGGTATTCCTGATCGAACATCGACTCGATCATCGTCGCCCTTTCCCCGTGGAATGGCAGGATTTTTACCATATCGGCGGGGTCTGGGCAGCGAAAGAAATGTCCAGAAGTGATTTTCCGGAACCGGGCGGCCAACAGTCGCAGATCTCCTCAATCGGGAATTGCGACTGTTCGTCCGCCCGGCGGCTAACGTCACTTGAACGACAGGCGGCGGCCCTTGTAGGTCGGGTGCTTGGACTCCCAGTAGTGCCAGCCCTCGACCCTGGCGGGCACGTTGGCGAAGCCGGAAGCGATCTTGACGTGCCGGCAGGTGCCGAGCACCGACCAGGCGGACCAGCCGATGCGGTAGCCGAAGACGCGGTACCACATGTTGCCGTACATGCCCTTGCTGACCTCCCGCGTGTACTCGTGGCCGGTGAAGACCATGTGGCGCTCTTCGAGGTGCGGGAGCCCCAGCTTGCGCAGGCTGCGGACGACCAGGCCGGGGCTGATCAGCGGGTCGCCGGTGGTGGTCGAGTGCAGGCGATCCCGCTCGGTCTCAAGGAACGCGAGCACCTCGTGCTCCCGCGTCACCGACACCGTCATCGAGCCGCCGGGCCCGTCGATGTAGTGGGTGCGGGGCAGGAAGAAGTTCCGCGGCGACAGCCGGTCGCGCTTGAAGAAGACGCGCGGCGTGCATCCACCGTGATCGTCGTCGTTGTGGTGATGGTGGTGGTCGTCCGCGCGCGCGGCCGGAGCCAGGGACGCGGTCAGGGCGAGTGCCAGACCGCCGCTCGTGGCCAGCTTCGCGGCTCTCCTCATCGAGTGCAGCAGCGCCGGCCAGGCGCGCGTGGTTTTGGCTTTTGAGCCGGGAATGGGCGTGAACATGTACCGTTCCTTTCGGAATGCGACCCATGGCTGGAACTGAAACAGCAGGTCGGAATGCGGCTCGTGCCTGCCCGCCAAGCGAGTTAACGAGACCGGTACCGATGCTTACAGTTACGGCGAACCGCTCCACAACGCCACACCGGAACCGAATTCCCCATACTGGGAAAGCGCCGGTGAAGAATTGCCCTTATCGGACCTGGTATCAGGAAAGACGCCCCCAGCTCACTAGGGGACGTATGCGTGCCACCTGCCCGGCCGGACCTCAGGCAGCGGCGTCCGGCCCCAGGTCGCGAGCGGCGGCGGCGTCGTACGGCCCTCCACGACAGCGACGACGTGCTTGCCCGCGCTCTGGGCGGCGCGCACCGCGGCGGGCACCCCGGGCTCTTTGGGCCAGCGCAGGACCGTGTGGGACTCGCAGCCCGCCCGGTAGGCGATCATCGTGGCGTGCTCCCCGTACACCAGGCAGGGGCGGCGCAGGTCCAGGCCGTCCAGCGCCCTGGCCACCTGCACGTCGGCCTGGCGCTTGGCCAGCCGGCGGGAGGCGACCTTGTCCAGCGTGAGTCCCTGCAGAGCGAGTTGCCCGAGAACGCCCGCGGCCACGAGACCCGCGACGGCGTACCGCGGTGCCCGCCCGCGCGGCGACGCCGCCAGTCCCAGGGCTCCGGCGACGATCGGGAACGCCAGCAGCGCGTACGTGGGCAGCAGGAAGCGGGGCGCGGCGTAGCCGACCAGGAAGACGTACGGCACGGCCATGAGCAGGCCGGCGGCGGCCGCCATGGCGTACGCGCCCGCCTCGCGCCGCCGTGCCACGTACAGGCCGAGCAGGACGAGCACGGGGATGGCGCTCCACCACAGCAGCCAGGGCAGCACAACGGGCCCGCAGTGGGCGGGCGGCCGGCACAGGAGCGGGCCGTTGAGCGCCCGCGCGTGCTCGGCCAGCGAGAAGTGCAGGCCCGTCTCGTTCGCCGCGCCGGCGGCCCGCCAGCGCGCGCCCGGGCCGCCGAAGCGGACGAACGCCTCGACGATCCAGTCGGTCCAACCCGCCACCAGGCCCGCGACGAGGGCGATCCCGGCCCTGGCCCACGGCGCGACCCGGGCCCTCGCCCGCCAGATGAGCGGTGCCGCGAGCGCCAGGACGAGCCAGAGGCTGTCCGGCGGGCGCAGCAGCGCCACCGCGGCCACGCTCACCGCCAGCCCGATCACCGGGCCCCGCCCGCTGCCTGGCCTCATGCACCGCAGCAGGCAGCCGGTGGCGGCCACCGCCCCGAACGCCACCCACAGGTTGGGCATGGCCTGGCCGCCGTAGAAGAGCGACAGCCACAGGGACGCGAACAGCAGGGCGGCCAGCGGCGCCACCGGGCCGGGGCGCACCCGCGACCAGGTTCGGAACGAGACGTAGAGCGCCAGCGCCGACAGCACGCACAGGTAGACCCGCAGCACCTCCGTGGAGGAGGTGACGAGCACCACGGGCGCGACGACCAGGGTGATCCCCCGGGCGCGCGGCGCGATGAACTCGGCCGCCGGCACGCGCGGATCGACCTGGCTGACATAGACGGTCTCGTCCCAGCCCAGCCCCATGCCAGGCGTGACCACGGCCAGCTGGACGACCGCGTAGCCGGCGGCCACCAGGACGAGCAGCGCGCGCCACGGGTCGGCGCGCAGCCACGAACGAAGCGACTCCCTTGATCCCACCGGCCCTTTCCTAGCGCCGGCGGCACCTGGACGGCGGGCACGGTGCCAACACTTGCCGCAAGCAATGCCCGCCCATGAAGAACCCGCGGCAGGCCCCCGGGACCGTTCAGCCGCGCGAGGCTGGACCGGGCGCCTTGAGCCCGTCGAGCATCACGGTCGAGAGCGGGTCGTCAAACCGGGCACCCGGGCGGCAGACCATGACGTTGAGCAGCCCGACGACCTGCTCGGGCGTGATGTCGCCACGCAGCGTGCCCTCCTCCTGAGCCTGTGCGGCCAGCCGCGCGAGCAGCGCGTCGACCTCTTGGATCAGCTCCACCGGGGCGGCCGTGGACGGGGTCGCGCCCGCGCCGAGCGAGGTGATCAGCGCCAGCGGCTGGCCTGCGCAGTAACGCACGACGCGCAGCAGCACCTCCCAGCGCGAGACGTCCTCGGCGAGCCCGGCGCGGACGTGGTCGCGCAGGCCCGACAGCGTGGTCGTGGCCAGGTCGGCCACCAGGGCGCCACGGTCGGGGAAATGGCGGTAGAGGGTGCCCACGCCCAGCCCCGCGGCGCAGGCGATGTCCTCCATCGAGACGCCGGGGCCGCGCTCGGCGAACAGGTCGAGCGCGGTCGCCACGATGCGCTCGCGGTTGCGCCGCGCGTCTGCTCGCACCTGCCGCTCCTCCTAACCGGCTAACCGGAAGTTTGAATTCAGGTTACAGTAGCCTACCAAGACGGAAGCGGAAGATCCGATTCATGTTAAGGAGACCCCCATGCAACTCGGCGTCTATCTCAACCGCCCTGACGCGGACCTCGACACCCAGATCGAGCTGGTGCGCGAAGCGGAGGCCGCGGGCTTCAGGAGCGCCTTCTTCAGCCAGCTCACCTCATGGGACGCGATCAGCGTGGCGGGGCTGGCCGGGCGGGAGGTGCCGGGCATCGAGGTGGGGACCGCCGTGGTGCAGACGTACGCGAAGCATCCCCTGGCGCTGGCCGGGCAGGCGCTCACCGCGCAGGCGATCAGCGGGAACTCCTTCACGCTCGGCCTCGGCCCGAGCCACCGGGAGATCATCGAGGGCACGTTCGGGCTGGACTACGACCGGCCGGCGCGGCACGTGCGCGAGTACCTCAGCGCGCTGATGCCGCTGCTGCGCGGCGAGGCCGTGGACTACCGGGGCGAGACCCTCTCCGTCACCGGCCGGGTCGAGGTGCCGGGCGCCGCCGCTCCCCCGGTGCTGCTGTCGGCGCTCGGCCCCGTGATGCTGCGCATCGCGGGCGAGCTGGCCGACGGCACGGTCACCGTCTGGACGGGGGCCCAGGCGGTCGCCGAGCACATCGTGCCGCGCATCACGGAGGCCGCGTCCGCCGCGGGCCGTCCGTCGCCGCGCGTCGTGGCCAGCGTCATGGTCGCGGTCACGAACGACCCTGAGGGAGTGCGGCGCCGGATCGCCGAGCAGTTCGGCTTCGCGGGGAACTTCGCCGGGTACCGCGCCATGCTGGAGCGCCAGGGCATGTCCGGTATCCACGAGACGGTCATCGCCGGGAGCGAGAGCGCCGTCGAGAAGGAGATCGAGCGGTACGAGGTCGCCGGCGCCACCGACCTCCTGCTCAGCGCGGTGGGCGACGAGGAGGACCAGGCACGGACCCTCGCCTTCCTGACGCGCGTCGCCGCCTGAGCAGACCGGCCGGCGGAACCGGCCGGCCCAGGCGGCGACGCGCCCGGTCAGGTGCCCGTTTCTCCTCCCGGGGCTAGCCGGACGGCTTCCTGAGCAGTTCGTGGGCCCTGGCCGCGTGTTCCGAATCGACGAGGACCTCGTACCTGTCGGCCACCAGGGAGCTCTCGGAGACGAAGTCCCGCCGGCCTCCGTGCACCGCGTGCGCGATGAGGCCGAAGATCGCCCCGGCGATGGCGCCCCAGATCAGGCCCCACAGCAGCAGCGTCAGCCAGGCACCCGGCCTGGCGGCGAAGATGCCGAAGAACAGGCCGATGAGCAGACCGAACCAGGCTCCGCTGAGCGCGCCCCAGCCGGCCGCCCGCAGATACGTCATACGCGCGACGACCTGCTCGACCGACCGCAGGCCCACTCCCACGATCAGCGTTCCCTTGACGGGGAACCCGTGGTCGGACAGATGATCGACGGTCTTCTGCGCCTCCTCGTAGGTGCGATAGGTGGCGATGGGTTCCCTGTTGGTAGTGATGAGACCGGACGACGCGATGGACACGACTCCTCCTCAAATCGGCACGTGAACGGAGCCGGGGCCGGGCAGCCTCGGCCGGTGCCTCCAGGTTCGAGAGTGGACCAGGCGTCTCGCGGTCACATCCCCCAGATGTGCAGTCATCCCCCACGATCCGGCGTCTCCGGGCCGGCCCGGCCCTCGGCGGCCGGATCCTGGGCCACCCGGTCCTGGGTGGCCCGGCCCTGGGTGGCCCGGTCCTCGGTGATCAGGCTTTCGGTGACCGCCAGACGCGCGAGCTCGACGCGCGAGCCGATGTTCAGCTTCCGGTAGACCTGCCTCAGGTGGAACGAGACCGTGTGCACGCTGAGGAACATCTGCTCGGCGACCTGCCGGTTGGTCCAGCCGTCCGCGACGAGCAGCGCGACGGCGTGCTGCGTCTCGGTGAGGCTGTCCCAGCCGGAGACCGGCCGCTCGGCGGCGCTCCAATGCCGGTGACGCACGCCCAGGGCACGCAGCCGCTGCCGCGCCCGGCCCGCGTCCCTTGCCGCCCCCATCTCCTGGTAGATCGCCAGCGCCCGCTCCAGACCTGCGGCCGCCTCCTCGCGCCGCCCGGCCGACCACAGCGCCACACCGAGGTCCTCAGCGGCCGAAGCTCGCGCCCAGACGTCCGCGGCCTGCGCGGCGGCGGCCTGGGCCAGGGCGTTGATGTCGCCGTCCAGCAGGCCACGGGCGTGCGCGGCGAAGGCGGCGAGCGCGGGCAACCCCGGACTGGCCCTGCTGAGGGCCTCCGCACCGGCCACCACGACCTCGGCAGCCTGCCGGTCATCCGCCGCCAGGGCGAACCTGACCATCCATGAGCCGGCCGCAGGCTCCAAGGCCAACGTCGCCACGCACCCCCCGGCCCACGCCCTCCCGCCG
>NZ_VCKX01000416.1 GCF_005889725.1 Nonomuraea zeae | reverse complement strand
AGAAAATAAGAGAAAAGATAGGCACTCCTGTTTTTCATATAGACTATCTCTTTTTTTTTTTTAGATGTCTATAAGAGACAGCCTCAGTGCTCTCCGGTCCGAGCACCACGTCCTCGGCCCGGACGCAGAGCCGCAGGTCACCACCCTCCGCATACGGCTCGACCGCGACCTTCTGCCCGGTCGCCGTCAGCCGGACGCAGGAGCCGTCCTCGCGGGTGACCGGGATGATGTTGTCGACGCCGAGGAACTCCGCGATGGAGGCGCTCCCGGGCTGCGCGTAGATCTCGGGCGGGGTGCCGATCTGCACGATCCGGCCCGACTGCATCAGCGCGATCCGGTCCGCCAGCGCCAGCGCCTCGTCCTGGTCATGGGTGACGTACATCGAGGTGACCCCGAGCCGGAGCTGCAGCTCGCGCAGCTCCATCCGCAGCCGGTGGCGCAGCCGGGCGTCGAGGTTGGACAGCGGCTCGTCGAGCAGCAGCACCGACGGCTGCATCGCGAGGCTGCGCGCCAGGGCGACGCGCTGCATCTGCCCGCCCGACAGGAGGCTGGCGCCCCGGTCCGCGAGGTGGTCCAGGCCCACGAGCTCCAGCGTCTCGCGGACGGCGGCGCGGATCTCGGCGCCCTTCCTGCCCTTCATCCTGAGCGGGAAGGCCACGTTCTCGAAGACGGTCATGTGCGGCCAGATGGCGTACGACTGGAACACCATGCCGATGTTGCGCTTGTTCGGCGCGCGGTTGACGCCGCTGCCGCTGTCGAACACCGGCCGGCCGCCGATGCTGATGACCCCCGACGTCGGCGTCTCGAGGCCCGCGATGCAGCGCATGGTGCTGGTCTTGCCGCAGCCCGACTGCCCGAGCAGGACCAGGGACTCGCCCTCGTCCACCGTCAGGTCCAGGTCCGACACCGCGACCGCGTCACCGTAGGTCAGAGTCAGCCCGTGGACCTCGACCTTCATGCCTGGGCCCCTTCGTCCGCCGCGCGGAAGCCGTGCAGGTCGTACGACAGGCCGCCCGCCAGGTACTCCTGACGCGCAGCCGCCTCGTTGGCCTCCCGCGCCAGCGAGGCCGCCAGCACGTCATCAACGCGCTCGGCGGGGACGACCACCACTCCGTCGCCGTCCATCACCACGGCGTCACCGGGCCGGATCAGGCAGCCGCCGACGATGGCGGGCCGGTCCACGGCGCCGCGGTGCGCCTTGGTCGCGCCGCGCACCCTGATCCACCGGGTCCAGATCGGCAGGCCCAGCTCGCGCAGGGTGTCGGCGTCCCGTACCGAGGCGTTGACCAGCACGCCGGCGGCGCCCTGGGCCTTGAGCTGGGTGACGAGCAGGTCGCCGATCAGGGCCACGGGCACCGGGTTGTCCATGGTGAGCACGACGATGTCGCCGGGCCGGGTCCGGGCGGCGACCTCGTGGACGGCGCGGTTGTCCGCCGGTCCGCACACCGCGATCCGGGCGGGACCCGCGACGCCGCTGCCGGGGATCAGCCGGATGAAGTCCTCGTCGACCAGGCCCTGACGGCCGGACGCCTCGTACACCGTGGCCACGCCGAGACGGGCGAGCTCGCCGAACCGGCCGGCGCCGCCCCCGCTCACAGGGCACCCACGACGTTCGGGACCATCCGCTGGAACGCCTCGGCGTGGCGGATCTCCTTGTTCCCGGTGACCTTGCGGGCGTGGTTGGCCCGGTGCTCGGCCCGCTCGGCGTAGTACTGCCGCAGGTACGCCTGCGCGCTCATCGCGGCCATGGCCTGGGCCTTCGCCTCGAAGACCTCGGTGATGTCGACGAACACGGTGGGCACGAAGCCGCAGAGGTCCGGCTGGTGCGGCTCGAAGACCAGGAACTCCGACGGCGGCGCGGTCCTGAACCCGGCCTCGACGACCGCGCCGGAGGTGAGCAACCTGGCCTGGGAGACCACCTGGTAGGCCACCGGGTGGTCCGGGTTGAACGGGTCCTTCTCCGGGTGGGTGAGGACGACGTGCGGCGCGAAGTCCCGCATCAGCTCGGCCAGGCGCTCCACATCGTCCCCGTCGGCCCGCAGCGGGTAGTCGCCGAGGTCGAAGCACTCGTAGGCGGCTCCTACCGCCTTCGACGCCGCGGTGGCCTCCTCGTGCCGGATCCGCTTGACGTTCTCGACGGTCTGTCCCGGCTCTCGCCACAGCTCGCCGGACTCGCCGCGCTCGCCGTACGAGAGCGTGACCACCCGGGCCTCGCCGCCGGCCCGGGTGTGCTTGGCGATGGCGCCCGCGGCGCGCCAGACGAAGTCGGCGCTGTGCGCTCCGACGACCAGCATTCTTCGTACGGTCATGCTCGGTTGCCTTTCTCGATGTTCTCGGGGCCTGCGGTCTCGGTGCCTTCGACGGGCGGCGGTGCCGGTCAGTCGTCCGTCAGCGAGGCGAGCCAGGTGCGCGCGGCCGCCATGACCCAGGCGGGCCGGCCGAGCTCCGCCAGGTAGCCCGCCGCGTCCTCGACCTCGTGGACCCGCCGCGCGGCGTGGACCCTGCTGCCGTCGACCAGCCGGTCGATGAGCTGCCCGACGTCGCCGGAGAGCTCGCCGACCATCTGGGCCCGCAGCCACTCCTGCTCGCCGGCGGCCGCCGCCGCGCTCTCGCACTCCAGCATCAGCGCGGCCAGGCCCTTCATGAAGACGCTGCGCAGCAGCTTCCTGGAGGCCGCCGCGCCGGCGCCGCCCGGGATGGTCTCCACGGGCACGGCCGCGGGGCGTACCAGCTCGGCAAACTTCTCCGCGCCGGTGCCGCTGGCCATCAGCGCGGTGCGGGCGCCCTGCCGGGGCACCGGCGCCAGCACGGCGACATCGGCGAACGCGACGTTCTCCGCGCCCGCCAGCTCCGCCAGGTTTCGTTTGAGAGCCGGTGATCCGGTGTTGAGGTCGGCGTAGACGGCGTGCTCGGGGCAGTGGGGCAGGGCCTGCCGGGCGACGGTCTCCGCCGCCCTGGCGCCCACCAGGCTGATCACCAGGTCGGCCGGGCCCACCGCGCCCTCGACGGCCGGCGCCTGCTCGATCTGCTCGTCGTCGTCCAGTTCCACGTACGGGTCGAAGCCCCGTACGTGGAATCCGGCCTCGCGCAGGTCCCGCGCGTAGATCCGCCCGGCCTCGCCGAGCCCCAGCACCGCGATCACAGTCACGCCAACTCCGGTACATCTTGTTGATGAAACAGTGACCAGAATTGTTGACACTCTTGTTGCCAAAGTCAACCCTATGTTTCGGACGGAGGCGGGACGGATTTCGGCCCGGCCCTTGCCGAAGCGCCCCGACCTGCGCGATCTCGGCAGATCGCGGGGGGCAGTCAATGATCGATACGATGCCCAGCACGCGATTGTTGACAATTAGAGAGAGGGACAGTGTCCACAGAATCGGGAACGGTGCTCGACGCGATCCGCGAGGGGATCATGCGCGGCGAGTTCGTGCCTGACCAGCGGCTCGTCGAGGCCGACCTGTCAGAGCGCTTCTCCGCCAGCCGGGGCACGGTCCGCTCCGCGCTGCTGCAGCTGGCCAACGAGGGCCTGGTGGAACGGGTCCAGAACCGGGGCGCACGGGTGCGCACGGTCTCCCTGGCGGAGGCCGTCGAGATCACCGAGGTCCGCATGGTGGTGGAGGGGCTGTGCGCGGCCAAGGCCGCCGAGCGGGTGACCCCGGCGGAGGCGGACGAGCTGCGCGAGATCGGCGTGCGGATGTCGGAGGCGGTGGCGTCCGGCGACGTGCTCGGCTACTCGGAGCTCAACCAGCTGCTGCACCGCCGCATCAGGGAGCTGAGCGGCCAGGCCGCCGCGGCCGGCGTGCTGGAGCGGCTGCGCGCCCAGAGCGTCCGGCACCAGTACCGGCTGGCCATGCAGCGGGGCCGGCCGGCCGTCTCGCTGGGCGAGCACCTGGCCATCATCGACGCGGTACGCGCGGGCGACCGGGCCGCGGCCGAGCGCGCCGCCCGGCGGCACCTGCGCAGCGTGATCGCGGCATTGCGCGCGCACGCCGACTAGGCGGGACGGCCGGCCGAGCGGGGCGAGCCGGCCGGGGGGAACAGGCCGGCCAGGCGGGACAGGCCGACCAGGCGGGGCGAGCCGGCCGGCGGGACAAGCCGGCTGGTCGCCCTATTCCGGACACCTGCCGGGTGATCAGCCCTTGACCATCCGTCCGCGTATTGTTAACAATCTGTTTCACCAAGATGGCAACAATTTGGGAGACAGGCATGCCGGATCATCCCACGCCGTCCGCCCGCGCCCGCGAGCTGGTCGCGGGCGCGTACGACACCCATGTCCACGTGGCGCCCGACGTGATGCGCAGGCGTACCGACGACCTCACCCTCGCGGCGCGCTTCGCCGAGGTGGGGCTGGCCGGGTTCGTGCTCAAGTCGCACTACGTCCCCACGGCGGAACGGGCCGCGGTGGTGCGGGCCGCGGTGCCCGGCTGCGCCGCGGTGGGCGCGATCACGCTGAACGCGTCCGTGGGCGGCATGAACCCCATCGCGGTCGAGATCGCCGCCCGGGGCGGCGCGCAGGTCGTGTGGCTCCCCACGGTGGACAGCGCCAACCAGCGGGCCTGCACGGCGGCCGATCCCGAAGGAGCCACGCCGCCCATGTGGGCCCGGCTCCAGGCCGACCTGCGGGAGTCGGGGATCTCCGCCGATCCGGTGGAGGTGGTGGGAGCCGGCGGGGCGGTGCTCGAAAGCACCCGCCAGGTGCTGCGCGTGATCGCCGCGCACGACATGACGCTCGCCACCGGCCACCTCGCCGCGGACGAGATCGAGACGGTGGTGGACGCGGCCGTGGCCGCGGGCGTGCGCCGCATCGTGATCACCCACCCCGAGTTCACCTCCCAGCGCGTCGCGATCGAGCGGCAGCGGGCGCTCGCCGCCAAGGGGGCACTGCTCGAACGCTGCTTCACCACCCCGCACAGCGGCAAGGTCTCCTGGGAGACCTGGCTGGAGCACATCAGCGCCGTGGGACCCCGGCATTCCGTGCTCTCCAGCGACCTCGGCCAGCCGTTCAACCCGCCGGTGGAGGACGGCCTCGCCCTGCTCGCCGACCGGCTGCTGGCCGAGGGACACACCGAGAAGGACGTACGGACCATGGCCGTGGACAACTCCCGGTGGCTGGCGGGTGCCGCGTCATGAGCGACACGGGCACCAGCACGGTGATCAAGATGGGCGGGCTCGGCAAGCAGTTCGTCAAGGACGACCTCGGCATCGTGGCTCTGCGCGACTTCGACCTGGAGATCGCGGAAGGCAGCTTCGTCACCGTGCTCGGCCGCAGCGGGTGCGGCAAGTCCACCATGCTCAACCTGCTCGCCGGTCTGACACCCCCGACCTGGGGCTCGGTCGCTTACCGGGGCGAGCCCGTGGACGGCCCGCGTACCGAGATGGGCTACCTCACCCAGTCCGACACGCTCATGCCGTGGCGGGACGTCCGCCGCAACGTCGAGCTGCCCATGGAGATCGGCGGGATGCCCGCCGCGCGGCGGCGGGAACGCGCGGCTGAGCTGATCGGCAAGGTCGGCCTCGACGGGTTCGAGAAGCATTACCCGCGCGAGCTGTCCGGCGGCATGCGCCGCCGGGTCAGCCTGGCCAGGATGCTGGCGGGCGACCCGGAGACGCTGCTGATGGACGAGCCGTTCGGCGCGCTCGACGCCCAGCTGCGCGGCGACCTGCAGGCCGAGTTGCTGCGGCTGTGGACGGAGAGCGGGCAGACCGTGGTGTTCGTGACCCACGACATCGAGGAGGCGCTGCTGCTCGGCGACCGGGTCGTCGTGCTCGGCCGGGTCGGGCGGATCGTGCTGGACCGCGCGATCGAGCTGCCCAGGCCGCGCGACGCCGACGAGCTGCGGGTGGACCCGCACTTCGTCGCCCTGCACCGGGAGCTGACCGAGGCCCTGCGGGAGGGAGCGCGATGACCGCCGTCCAGACCGTGGCCCTCGACCGGAGCTGGTGGAGCAGGCACGGCGGCACCGTCACGGTGTGGTCCGTGCGGGCCGTGCTGGTGGTGGCGCTGCTCGTCGTGTGGGAGCTGACCGCCGACCGGTGGTTCGACATCACCTTCACCAGCCGTCCGAGCGACATCTGGACCCGCCTGGTCGAGTGGCAGCAGGACGGGACGCTGTGGTCCAACACCTGGATCACCGTGCAGGAGATCGTCTACGGCTTCGTGGTCGGCGCGGTCGCCGGCGCGCTGACCGGCTTCCTGCTGGCCTCGGCCCGCGCCGTCTACCGGGTGCTCGATCCGTTCATCATGGCGCTGTACGCGATCCCCAAGGTGGCCCTGGCCCCGCTGTTCATCGTCTGGTTCGGCATCGGCATGAACATGAAGGTGCTGCTGGCCGGGGCGACGGTGTTCTTCCTCGTCTTCCTCAACACCGCCGCGGGCGTGCGCGAGGTGGACCGGGGCCTGATCGACGCCGTCCGCCTGATGGGCGGCCGCCGCCGCGAGATCATGGTCAAGGTGGTCGTCCCGTCGTCGATGACCGGGCTGCTGACCGGGCTCAAGGTCGCCGTCCCGTATGCCCTCATCGGCGCCGTGATCGGCGAGCTGGTGGCCTCCAACCGGGGGCTGGGCTATCTGATCAACGACGCGGCCGCGCAGTTCGACACCGCGGGGGTGTTCGCCACGCTCGCGGTCCTGAGCGTGATCGCCGCGCTGCTGAACCTGGTCGTCGGGCTGCTCGACCGCCGGGCCGGCCGCTGGAAGCCGATGGGGGCGGACCAGTGAGGCGCGCCACCCCGGCGATCGTGGCCGTGCTGGCCCTGCTGGCGGGCGTGGCGCTGGGCGGGTGCGCGCAGCGCAGCTCGACGACGCCGCCGGGCGTGCTGAACGTCGGGCAGATCAGCAACTCGATCGCCTTCTTCCCGCTCTTCGTGGCCGAGCAGCAGGGCTACTTCACCCAGGAGGGCGTCAAGCTGGCCGACCGGCCCCGGCTCGGGACCGGGGCCAAGGTCGCCGCCGCGCTCAAGTCGGGCAGCATCGACCTGGGCGCCGGGGTGCTGACCGACGCGCTCAACCTGGCCAGGATCGACGACAAGAGCCGGCTCGTGGCCAACCTCGTCGACCGGTACTACGTCGACGTGGTGGTCGGCTCGTCCTTCACCGCCGCCGCCGCGACCGACCCGCTGGATGAGCGCATCCGGGCCCTGCGCGGGACGAAGATCGGCATCACCGGGCCGGGCAGCGGCACCGAGGCGCTGGTGACGTACCTGTTCGCCAAGGTCGGCCTGAACTCCGCGACGGACTGCGAACTGGTGAACCTCGGCAGCACCGCCGCGTCCGCGCTGGGCGCGCTCAAGGCCGGGCGGGTGGACGCGCTGGCCTTCTTCCAGCCGATCGCGCAGCAGGCCGCCGCCGCCGGCATCGGCACCCGCTACATCTCGCCCGCCGCTGGTGACGTGCCCGACCTGGTGCAGACCGCGCACGGCGTGGTGTTCACCACCCAGCGGATCATCGACAAGAAGCCCACGGAGGTGGCCGCCTTCCAGCGGGCGATCCAGCGCGCCCAGCGCTTCATCCACGAGGCGGACGCGGCCGAGATCACGCGGATGCTGGCGGCCTACCTCAAGGGCATCGATCCGAAAGCGCTGGCCGAGCTACCGGACCTCATGCGGACCGAGATGCCGCAGGACATCGGCTTCGCCCGGGCCTCCTTCGACCGGGCCATCGCCTTCCACCGCGCCACCGGCCTGGTCAAGCACCTCCCGGCCTACGAGCAGATCGTGCCGCCCACGCTGCGCACGGGCGCCACGGCGTCCGGGCCCGCGCGTGAACCGGGCATCCGGGGTCCGGGCCCGCGCGGTGAACCGGGCATCCGGGGTCCAGGCCCGCGCGTGAACCGGGCGTCCGGGCCCGCGCGGTGAACCGGGTCCGCCGTTATATTGCACGCCATGAGAGGGCTCGGGGGGTTGCTGGCGAACCGGTACCGGTTGACCGGCCTCTTGGGGCAGGGCGGGATGGGCGCGGTCTGGCGGGCCCGCGACGAGCGGCTCGACCGGGACGTGGCGGTCAAGGAGGTCAGGCTTCCCGAGCACCTCGGCGCCTCCGAACGCGAGGTCTGGATCGCCCGGCTGGACCGGGAGGCGCGGGCCGCCGCACGATTGAAGCACCCGGGCATCATCACCGTCCACGACCGCGTCACCGGGGACGACGGACGCCCGTGGATCGTCATGGAGCTGGTCCACGGGGGTTCGCTGCAGGACGTCGTCCACGCGCACGGGCCGCTGCCACCTCATCAGGCGGCCCGCATCGGGCTCCAGGTGGCGGCCGCGCTGGCCGCCGCGCACCGGGCGGGCGTCACGCATCGCGACATCAAGCCGGCCAACATCCTCCTGGAGGACGACCGGGCCGTACTGACCGATTTCGGGATCGCCGCCCTCGACGGGGACGCGACCCTGACCGGGACCGGCACGCTGCTCGGCACCCCGGCGTTCATGTCGCCCGAGCAGGTGCGCGGGCTGCCCGTCACCGCCGTGTCCGACCTGTGGGCGCTGGGCGCGACCCTCTATGCCGCCGTCGAGGGTCGTCCCCCGTTCGGGCACGCCAGTCCCGAGGCCGTCATCGCCGCCCTCGCGGCCCGTGACGCCGCGCCCGCCGTACCCCCGGGCCCGCTCGCGGCCGTGCTCGGCGGGCTCCTCCGCAAGGAGCCGGCCGAGCGGATGGGGATGGACCGGCTCCAGGCGGAGCTGGCCC
>NZ_VCKX01000415.1 GCF_005889725.1 Nonomuraea zeae | reverse complement strand
CCGCGGTGACGGCGGTGGCGGTGGTCATGTCGGGCAACGGCGCGGCTCCCACGACGCCGCGAGCCCCCGACGGGGGGCGGGTGGTGGCCGGCGCCGGTGCCACGGAGACGGCCACGCCCAGAGTGACCCTGTCGGCGCGGGCCGTGCTGCTGGCCGCGGCGGAGAAGGCCGACCGGCAGACCGAGGGGAGCGGTGCCTACTGGCACAACGTGTCGGTGCACCGGCAGCTGTTCACCGTCAAGGACGGCGGCTACCGGGTCATGGACCAGGATCGCAGCGAGAGCTGGACGCCCAGCGCCGTCGGGGGAGAGCAGTGGTCCCAGAGCCGGTCGCTCGGCGCCCGGCCGGCCACCGAGGCGGACCGGGTGGCGTGGGAGCAGGCGGGGGCGCCGTCCGAGGTCGAGGTCGTCGTCCTCGGCAAGAAGGTGCCGATGAAGCTGTCCGTGTCCGAGGGGCGGACCAGGACTGGCCACAGCCCGCTGGTGGACGGCGACAAGGTGTTCTGGCTGGGCCGGAACGTCACCATGAAGGACCTGCGCGGGCTGCCCGGCGATCCGGACAGGCTGAAGAAGTGGCTGATGGCCTCGTACAAGGGGCACTCGACGGAGTCCTCCAGCGTGAAGATGTCGGGGGACGCGTGGCTGTTCACGGTCACGGTGGGCCTGATCATGGACATGCCGGTGACGCCCGAGGTGCGGGGCGCGGCGTTCCGGATGCTGGCCGAGCTCGACAGCGTGCGGGTCGCCGAGAACGTGACCGACTCCGAAGGACGGCAGGGCACGGCCGTGTCGGTCGAGGAGGACACGCAGGGGGGCGGGGTCTCCGAGACCCGGCTGGTCTTCGATGAGGCCACCGGGCAGCCGCTGGCCAGCGAGGGCGTGGTGGTGAAGCCGGGCGGGATGCAGGCCGGGTTCGAGCCGGGCACGGTGTGGAACTCGTACGCGCTGCTCGAATCGGGCTGGACGGACAGCAAGCCGGCGTCCTGACCCGACGCGGCGGCCCGCCGGAGCGCTAGCGCTAGCCGCTCTGGCGGGCCTCGTCGTTGGCGTTCGTCCGGATCTGCTGGATGCGCTGCTTGGTCAGCCCGAGCAGCTCGCCGATGTCGCCGTCGGACAGCCCCAGCTCGTGCATGTGCTTGACCCGCTTCTTCAGCGTCCGCGTGTAGTCCTCGGCGATCGCGGCCGCCTGGCGCTGGAGGGCGGCGAAGTCGTCGAGGTCCTGCTCCGACAGGCCCGGCAGCGTGTAGTGGAAGACCGGCGCGGGCGGCTGGGCGCGGTCGGCGAACAGGAACGGGAGCCCGTCCGCGACGTCCCCGTGCAGCTCCTTGAGCGTGCGGGCGGACATGCCGCCGGCCACGCCGTCCACCTGGGCGAGCCACAGGCTGCCCGCCATGGTGACGTGGACGTCCACGCGGTCTGCGCTCATCGGGTGCTCCAGTCAGTCCTTCAGCCAGCCGTCGCCGAACAGGTGCGCCAGCCCCCGTTCGAGTGAGTCCACCAGGTGCGGTGTCTCCCCTGGGTAGAGCGGGACGATCGCGCGGGCCGCGACCCGGCCCTCGGCGTCCCACAGCAGGAGGAATCGCTGTCGCTTGGTCGTCTCCGCCCAGTCGCAGCGCAGGCCGCGGATGTGGGAGAGCCCGATGATCCGATCGCGGATGGCCGCGTAGTCGTCTCGTTCCACCACACGCGGCAGACTATATCCCTTGACTACCATCGACAAGAGGTCTTGTCGGCGGCATTCTCCATACGTGTTTGGTCACGATGCGCCGGTCACGATGTGGCCCACGCCCGCACGAACGTCTCCACCGCGGCCCTCGCCATGGTCCGCAGCTCCGCGTCATCGAGCTGGCGGGTGCCCATCTGGGAGCGGGCTTCCAGGGGACCGAGGATCAGGGCCATGAACTGCTCGGCCGTCAGGTCGGGATCCGTGGTGCGCAGACGGCCGGCGAGCGCGAGCCGGGCCAGCCGGTCGGCCAGCGCCTTGTTGAGGTGGTCGGGGCCCATGTCCCGGACGATGTCCAGGATGTCGGGGAAATGGGTGATCTCCGAGTAGAGGAGCCGCCGCAGCGCGCATGACCGGCCGTCGGTGTGCAGGCGGAGCAGCTCGTACGCGACCTGCTCCAGCGTGCCGTGCAGATCGTCGCCGGGGGCTTCGAGCGGCTCCAGGGCGGCGACCCGCTCGTCGAGGCTCGTTTGCGCGGAGGCCTCGATGGCATGCCGGAACAAGGTGGCCTTGTCGGTCATGTGGTTGTACACCGTCGGCTTGGCCACGCCCGCCTCGCGCGCGATGTCCTGCACGCAGGCCTGCGTGTAGCCGTGGCGGGCGAACACGGTGAACGCGCCTTCCAGGATTGCCTGCCGCTTGTCGATCCGTCCGCGCGTGCTGGTCATGGCCTCGATTGTACTCGCGGGTTCAACTTCATGGACGTACGGGTTGCATGCGAACGCATAAGACAATTACGTTGAACCCATGAGTTCAATTCCTGATGATCGGCTGGATCGGCGGTTGCTGGGCACGATCGCCGTGGTCCTGCTCGGCGGGCTGCTGGGGATCCTCAACAGCACGATGGCCGCCGTCGCCACCGACACGCTGGCCACGGCCTTCAGCACCTCGCTGAGCACGATCGGCTGGACGTCCACCGGGTTCCTGCTGGCCGTGACGGCCACCATCCCATTCACCACGTGGGCCGTCGACCGGTACGGCGGCAAGCGGCTGTGGCTGGCCGGGCTGACTCTCTTCCTGGCCGGCTCGCTGGCCGCCGGGCTCGCCTGGAACGTGGGCAGCCTGATCGCGTTCCGCGTGGTGCAGGGGCTCGGGGCGGGGCTGCTCGATCCGCTCGTGCTGATCCTGCTGGCCCGCGCCGCCGGGCCACGGCGGGCCGGCCGGGTGATGGGGCTGATGGGCGTGGTCCTGTCCCTGGGACCTGTGCTCGGGCCGATCGCGGGCGGGGCGGTCCTCGGCGCTCTGACGTGGCGGGCGATGTTCCTGATCAGCGTGGTCGTCGGCATCGTGGCGCTGGCGCTCGCCGTACGGGTGATTCCCGCTGACGACCCCGCCGGCGAGGTGGCCGGGCCGGGCTCGTCGCGGCTGGACGTGGTGGGGCTGGCGCTGCTCGGGCCCGGGTTCGCGGCCGTCGTGCTCGGGCTGTCGCAGACGGCGGAGCAGGGCGCGATCGCGGTATGGCAGGCGCTGCTGCCGCTGGGGCTGGGGGCCGCGCTGCTGATCGGGTACGCCGTGCACGCGCTGCGCGCATCGCGGGACGCCGGCCGGTCGCCGGACTCGGACGGGCCTCGTGCCGCCCGGCCTCCCCTGATCGACCTGGGGCTCTTCCGCAGCCGGAGCTTCAGCGCGAGCGTCACGATCATGGGTCTCGGCGGGATGGGCCTGTTCGCCGGCCTTTTCGCGCTGCCCCTGTACTACCAGCAGGCGCACGGGCACGGCGTGCTGGCCGCCGGGCTGCTCATGGCCCCACTCGGGCTCGGCGGCGCCATCGCCATGCCGCTGGCCGGGCGGCTCTCGGACCGGCTCGGCGCCCGCGGCCTGGCCGTCGCCGGGGCGGTCGTGGCGGTGGCGAGCGTGCTGGCCCTCACGCGGATCGGCCCCGGCACGCCAGAGGTGTGGCCGGCACTGGCGGCGCTCACGTTCGGGCTGGGCAGCGGCTGTTTCAGCGCGCCGACGATGGGCTCGCTGTACCGCACGCTGCCCGGGCCCATGGTGGCGCAGGGCAGCTCGGTGCTCTACATGCTCAACCAGCTCGGCGCGGCGCTCGGGGTCGCCCTGGTCACGCTGGTCGTGCAGACCTCGGCGAGCGCGATGAGCGGGCTGCGCGGTGTGTTCTGGGTCGCCGTCGCCGCCAACCTGATCGTCCTGGCGCTCATCCCGCTGCTCCCGGGCAAGGCGGGGGCGCCGGCGGCCGCCGTACGAGAAGAAGATCTGGTGGGCAACGCATGAGGACACTGGTGATCACCGGCGGCACCGACGGGATGGGCCGGGCTCTCGCCCGGACCTACCTGGAGCGCGGCGACACGGTCGCCGTCGTGGGGCGGGACGCGGCCAAGGCGCCGTCAGGGGCCGCGTTCATCCAGGCCGACCTGAGCCTGGTCAGCGAGACCCGGCGGGTGATCGAGGAGGTCAACGCCAGGTTCCCGGTCGTGGACGCGCTGGTGTTGTGCGCGCGGTACTTCCGTACGCACCGGTTCGTGACGGAGGAGGGGCTGGAGGGGACGTTCGCGCTGGACTACCTGAGCCGGTTCCTGCTCAGCCACGGGCTGGCCGCGCCCAGGACGATCGTGAACGTGTCGGGGCCCGGGCAGCCGGACGGGCGCATCCATTGGGACGACCTCATGCTGGAGCGCGGGTACGAGGGCATGAAGGCCCAGTTCCAGGCCGGTAAGGCGAACGACCTGCTGGGGGTGGCGTTCGCCGCGCGGCACGGAGGGCGTACCCGATATGTGCTGATCCATCCGGGTGGGGTGTCGACGAGCGTGGCGGGCGAGTACGACGAGGCGACCGCCGCGCACGTCGAGGCGCTCAAACGGTACGGGATGCCGGTCGAGGAGGGGATCAAGCCCATCGTCGCGCGCATCGACGACCCGCCCGCCGAGCCGCTCAGCGCCTTCATGCGGCACCGGCCGATCGGCCTGGACCTGCCGTCCTTCGACCGCCGGGCGGCGGAGCGGCTGCACGAGCTCACGCTGGAACTGGTGGGTTCGCCGGCGGTGGCGCGGCCGGAGACGAAACAGCCCGGCGGCCGGCACTAATTCGGTTGCAGGGGGTACGTGAACTCTGGCCTGATAGATCGCGTTCGGGATGTGCCGGGAGGAGGCGATACGGGATGACGTACAACGAGGTGACCGGAACGCGGCATCCGCTCAGGATGTGGGCGGAGCCGGAGACGGTCGATCCGCAGGCGATGCAGCAGCTGCGCAACGTGGCGAACCTGGAGTGGGTCCACGGTGTCGCCGTCATGCCCGACGTGCACCACGGCAAGGGCGCGACGGTGGGCTCGGTCATCGCGATGAAGGACGCCGTGTCGCCGGCCGCCGTCGGCGTGGACATCGGGTGCGGGATGACGGCGGTGAAGACGTCGTACAAGTCTTCGCAGCTCCCCGACAACCTGGCCTACCTGCGCGGGAAGCTGGAGCAGGCCGTCCCGGTGGGCTTCGCGCACCACAAGCGGCCCGTCGATCCCGGCAACGTGCACGGGATCCGGACGGCCGGGTGGGCGGAGTTCTGGAAGGACTTCGACGAGCTCGCGCCCGCCGTGCACAACCGGCGCGAGCGCGCCGAGGTGCAGATGGGCACGCTCGGGGGCGGCAACCACTTCCTGGAGGTGTGCGCCGACGACGAGGGCGTCGTGTGGGTCGTGCTGCACTCGGGCTCGCGCAACATCGGCAAGGAGCTGGCGGAGCACCACATCGGTGTCGCCCGCAAGCTGTCGCACAATCAGGGGCTCGTGGACCGCGACCTGGCCGTGTTCCTCGGTCACACGCCGGAGATGGCCGACTACCGGCGCGACCTGTTCTGGGCGCAGGACTACGCGCGGCGCAACCGGGCGCTCATGATGGGGCTCGTCTGCGACGTCCTGCGGCGTCACCTGCCGAACATCGCGTTCGAGCAGCCGATCTCCTGCCACCACAACTACGTGGCGGAGGAGCGGTACGACGGGGTGGACGTGCTCGTCACCCGTAAGGGCGCGATCCGGGCCGGCAGCGGCGACCTGGGGATCATCCCGGGCTCGATGGCCACCGGCACGTACATCGTGAAGGGCCTGGGCAACAGCCTGGCCTTCAACTCGGCCTCGCACGGGGCAGGGCGGAAGATGAGCCGGACCAGGGCCAAGAAGACGTTCACCGTGCAGGACCTGGAGGCGCAGACGCAGGGCGTCGAGTGCCGTAAGGACCCCGGGGTGATCGACGAGATTCCGGGGGCGTACAAGGACCTGGAGTCGGTGATGGCCGCGCAGACGGATCTGGTGCAGGTGGTCGCACACCTGCGGCAGCTCATTTGCATCAAGGGCTGAGCGCGTAGGGCGGTGTGGGGGCTCCCGCCGCCCTATGGCGCTTTTTGCGGTGTCATGGAGATGAGGAGCAGCACCGGCCACGCGATCAGGAAACCCATGGCGGGGACCAGCAGGGCCATCCCCAGCAGCGGGGGCACATTCAGCTCGCGGGGGATGAACTGCGTCGCCATCCAGGCGGCCGCGCAGATGTTCGACCAGCCGTACGGCTTCCACCGGGCTCGCCGCGCGCTTGACGGCATCCAGTGAGGAACTCGGTGCTTCGTCAGCACGAATGTGCCGAGAAAGAGGAAGAAAACGCCGAAGGCGAGGACGAGTAACACGAGATGGTCCGTGATCGTCTGCAGGGTCTCCAAGAACATCGGAACGCTCCCGATCCAACAAGAGGGCCGCGCGGAGGCTGGGCAATTCTTCCCGAATCGCGCCTTCCCGATTCGCGGTAATGAAGATCATATAGGGACGCCCTTCTCCGAGAGGGCCGCTCCTCACGTCGACTCCCGTACGACCAGTTCGGCGGGCAGGAGTACGGGGGTGTCCGGGCCGCCGTCGAACAGGCCCAGCAGGAGGTCCACGGTCGCGGTGGCCCAGTCGGTCATCGGGCTGTGGACGGTGGTCAGGGCCGGGGTGGTGTAGAGGGCGGCCTCGATGTCGTCGAAGCCGACGACCGCCACGTCCTCCGGCACCCGGCGGCCCGTCTCGCGCAGCGTGCGCAGGGCGCCGACGGCCATGAGGTCGTTGGCGGCGAAGACCGCGTCGAGCCCGGGGTCGTCCTGGAGGAGCTGGCGCATGGCGTCGGCGCCCGAGACGCGGGTGAAGTCGCCGATCGTGACGATCGAGCGATGCCCGGTCTCGCGCATGACCGTGGTGTAGCCGGTGAGGCGCTCCTGGGAGGCGATCATGTCCAGGGGACCGGTGATCGTGGCGATGCGGCGCCTGCCCCGCTGGAGCAGGTGGCGGATGGCGAGCCCGGCGCCGCCGAGGTTGTCGTTGTCCACGTACGGCACCGCCGGGTTCATCCGGCCCAGCGAGGCGATCGGGAGCCCCTTGCGGGCCAGCGTGGCGGGCAGGGAGTCGGCCCCGTGCATGGAGACGAGCATGACGCCGTCCACGTGACCGGCGGCGACGTACTGGGCCACCCGGGCGCGCCCGTCGTCCGAACCGGCCAGCATGAGCACCACCTGCTTGCCGGCCGCCTCCAGCTTCCTGCTGGCCTGGCGGACCACGGCCGAGAACATCGGGTCGTCCGAGACCAGGCCCTTGGGCGGGTCGGAGACGACGAGGGCGACGGCGTCCGTGCGGCGGGTGGCGAGGTTGCGGGCGGCGGCGTGGGGGACGTAGCCGAGCTCCCTGACGGCTCTCAGCACGACCTCGCGGATGGACGGGGCGACGGTCGACGCACCGTTGATCACACGGGAGACGCTGGACTTGGAGACGCCGGCCCGGGCGGCCACGGCTTCGAGTGTCGGGCGGTTCACATCACTCCTCACGAGTTGAGAGAGCGCTCCCTCAGAAGGGTGCGGTGCGGGCGTCGGAGGAGTCAAGGCGGGGGCCGATTCTGGTGTTTCTCGGGGCTTCGGTGGGCTCAAGAGCGATTCGGGGCGGGGTCGGGGATCGTGGCTGGTCAGGGTCGTCGGAGGCGGTGCGGGAGTCGTTTAGAGAGCGCTCTCTCATGCGTCAGGGAGGTTTCCGGCGAGTTAACGGAGACCTTGACAGAGGTAAGAACCGCGAGCAGTCTCCCTCTCAGGGAGCGCTCCCTCGAACCATCCCCCCAGTTTGACGGAGACGTTGTGAGTCCACCCCGCAGCACTGGCCTGCGCCGCCTGGCGACGATCGTCGCCCTCATGATCACCATGTCGCTGATGGCGGTGCTGCCCGCCTCCGCCGCCGACCCCCTGCTGTCCCAGGGCAAGCCCGCCACCGCCTCCTCCACGGAGAACGTCGCCTTCCCCGCCTCGGCGGCCGTGGACGGCAACGCGGGCACCCGCTGGTCCAGCGCCTTCTCCGACCCGCAGTGGATCCAGGTCGACCTCGGCGCCCCCGCCTCCATCTCCCAGGTGCAGCTCACCTGGGAGGCCGCGTACGCCACCGCCTTCCAGGTGCAGGCCTCCGCCAACGGCACGTCCTGGACGAACCTCTACTCCACGACCACCGGCACCGGCGGCGACCAGACCCTGACCGTCTCCGGCAGCGGCCGCTACGTCCGCGTCCTCGGCACCCAGCGGGCCACCCAGTACGGCTACAGCCTCTGGGAGTTCAAGGTGTACGGGACCGGCGGCGGCACCGGCGGCGGCGACCGGCTGCTCTCCTACAACAAGCCGGGCGTCGCCTCCACCTCGCAGCACGACGGCAACTGCTGGGAGTGCACGCCGGCCAGGGCGTTCGACCTCGACCCGGCCAGCAGGTGGGCCACCAGCTCCACCACCGGCTGGGTGGACCCGGGCTGGATCTACGTGGACCTGGGCGCGACCGCGCAGATCAGCAAGGTCGTGCTGCAGTGGGATCCGGCCTATGCCAGGTCCTACCAGCTCCAGGTCTCCGGTGACGCCGCCAACTGGACGACCATCTACAGCACCACCACCGGCCCCGGGTTCAAGCAGACGCTCAACGTCAGCGGATCCGGCCGGTACGTCCGGATGTACGGCACCCAGCGCGCCACCCCCTACGGCTACAGCCTGTGGGAGTTCCAGGTGTACGGCACCGGCGGCAACCCCACCGACCCGCCCGCCCCGCCGAAG
>NZ_VCKX01000414.1 GCF_005889725.1 Nonomuraea zeae | reverse complement strand
CCCGCCGGGCCGTCCACCGGGCCGTCCACCGGGCCGTCCACCGGGCGACCCGCGAGCGCCCCGATGGGCGGGAGGCCCGCGGCCAGGCGTACGACCTCGGCGGGCGTCGGCAGGCTGAGCGCCCGGTACCGGGCCCGGGAGAGCTCCTCGGCGCTCCGCCCCGCCCGCAGCGCGAACGTGCTGAGGCACAGGTCGAACAGCTCCCCGGGATCGGGCGCGGCCCACGGGTGCTCCACCTCGACGGCCTGGGACGGGACGCCGTTCCTGGTGATGACCAGGTACGACCCCAGCTCGGCCAGCTTGCGCGCCAGGTTGACCAGCTCGATCCGATCGGTGCTCTCGGCGATCCAGTCGTGCAGCAGGTAGGCCCGGCCCGGCCCGTACTCGGTCCTGGACAGCAGGTCGGCGGCGGTCCCCGCCGGGGACAGGACCGTGATGCGGCCCTCGGCCAGCGACATCCGGGACAGCAGCGCGATGGCCCCTAATCGCTTGCCGACCTCCTCCGCCCCCACGAGGACGAGCAGGTGGCGCATGGCCAGCCGGCGCACCGCGTCGGGAAAGCAGCCGGGCTCCAGGTAGGACCGCAGGAGCGTGTCGGCCTCTCTCCTGTTGAGGTCTCTGGGGATCGGGACGGCCGTCGCCCGCAGCCGTTCATTCACCGTTATGAGGCTCTGACTGAGCGTTATGTCGTCGAGGTCGATCTCGCCCGGTTCAGGCGTGTCGGTCACGAAGTCACCTCGGTCTTTACTGGAAACTTTTCTACAGAAAATATCGACGAACAACGAGTTTCTTCGTTTAATGCCAAGCCAATACGGAGCGTCACCGTGCAGCCCTGAACAGGCATTACGCGTGGCGCTTGCGGCCAAGGCCGCTGCATGGACATGTCGATCATGCCCTCCATTGCTCTCGGCAGGCCCGACGGCCGCTAGATCTCCCACCATTACACGATCTAGACCAGCCAGAAAACTCGAATGGCCACAGAGGGAGATTAATGTCTATTTACCGTGCATGAGAGCACCGTCCACAATGACTAGTCAAGAGTGACGCGGGAGATCCAAGGGTTGACGGCACAACCTCGATCGCATCAGGTTGTGCTTGTGACCGAGCAAACGCTGGGCCAGTTGGCCGAGAAGTCATGGAGCCGGTTCGACGACCACGACTCGGTGTTCTACGAGGGCGTCTGGCACCGCAGTCATGCGCTCGCCGAGCGGGCCCGCCGGATGTGCGGCGGATTCGCCGCGGCGGGGATCAGGCCGGGCGACCGCGTGGCCGTGATGATGGCGAACTCTCCCGAGGTGCCGCTCATCTACCAGGCGCTGTGGGCCGCGGGCGCGGTGGTGACCCCGGTGGTGTTCCTGGTGGGGGTCGACGAGCTGCGCCACATTCTCACCGACAGCGGTGCGTCAGCGATCGTCACCTCGCCCGAGCTGGCCGAGACCGTCCGCGCCGCCGCTCCCGAGCTGCCGATCTTCGTGGACACGGCCGAGCTGGAGCAGGCCCAGGAACGCGGTCCGGTCGGCAGGGACGCGGGCGACCTGGCCGCCCTCATGTACACCGGCGGCACCACGGGCAAGGCCAAGGGCGTCATGCTGAGCCACGGCGGCCTGTGGCGCGTGGCCAAGGACGCCTACGACATGTCCCACCAGGAGGGGAAGAACCGCGCGCTGGTGCCCGTGCCGCTGTCCCACGCGTACGGGCTGATCATCTCGGTCGCGTCCATGCACGCGACCGAGCCGCAGCAGGCGGTGCTGATGCGCTGGTTCGAGCCGAAGGCGTTCCTGAAGCTGGCCGCCGAGCAGCGCGTCCAGTACGGCACCGTCGTCCCCTCCATGCTCCAGCTCCTCCTCGCCGAGCCGCTCGAAGCGCATCCGCTGCCCGACCTGGCCTACCTCACGTGCGGGGCGGCGCCGCTCGGCAGGGAGACGCTGGCGGAGTTCGAGCGCAGGATGCCGGGCGTGCAGATCCTGGAGGGCTACGGCCTGACCGAGACCAGCGCCGTCACCACGTTCAACCCGCCCGGGCGGCGCAAGATCGGCAGTGTCGGCCTGCCGCTGCCCGGCTACTCGATCACCATCCGCGACGGCTCGGGCGAGGCGATGGAGATGGGTGACGTCGGGGAGATCTGCGTCTCGGGCGAGTCGCTGATGCTCGGCTACTGGGGCGAGCACGAGCCGGACCCCGACGGCACCGCGCTGGTCGGCGGCGAGCTGCGGACCGGTGACATCGGCTGCGTGGACGACGACGGCTACCTCCACATCGTCGACAGGAAGAAGGACCTGATCATCCGGGGTGGCTTCAACGTGTTCCCGCGCGACGTCGAGGACGCGCTCAACCAGCACCCCGACGTGGTCATGTCCGGCGTCGTGGGCCGGCCGGACCGCCGCGTGGGCGAGGAGGTGGTGGCGTTCGTGCAGCTCAGACCGGGTGGCACGGCGACCGGCGAGGATCTGATCGAGTGGGCCCGCGACCGGGTCGGCCGGGTGAAATATCCGCGCGAGGTGCGGTTCGTCGACTCGGTTCCGGTGACGAGCGTGCTCAAGCTCGACCGGAAGCTGCTGCGGACCTGGCTGGACTGAGATTCTGGGAGCCGTAGCGAGATCTCGCTCTCGGCCAGCCGCCCGTCGATTCCGTGATAAGTGTTGACCTGTCTGGAGGTGAACATGAGTCAGGAAGATCCGTCGGGATATCCGTACCAACCTTATGGGGCTCCCTACGGTCAGCAGCCACCCCCGCAATACGGCTATGGCTACGGCTATCCGCCGCCCCCGCGCAACGACGGCCCGAGCGCCAACGCGATCGTCTCGCTCGTGCTCAACCTCCTCTCGCTCGTCTCCTGCTGCAACATCCTCGGCGTGTTCGGGGCGATCCTGGCCGGCCTGGCGCTGGGCAAGGCCCGCACGGAGCCGCGATCGGCCCGCATGATGGTGATCTGGAGCTGGGTCCTGTTCGGGTCCGGCCTGGTGCTGAGCGTCGGCACGTTCCTCTTCCTGGGGTTCAACGGCTACTTCGACGACTGAGCCCTGGGGCCTCCTGACCGTGCCGCGGACTAATCCGGGCGTCTTCGTTGTTGGAGTCTCGGAGCGGCCGAGCCGGGATCAGGAGACGATGGTCCTGTTGCGCCAGGCCCCGAAACCCCACGGAGACATGCCAGTGAGCGATGGACCGCTGATCGTCCAGTCGGACAAGACGTTGCTGCTCGAGGTCGACCACGAGAAAGCCGACGCGTGCCGTAAGGCGATCGCGCCGTTCGCCGAGCTCGAGCGCGCTCCAGAGCACGTGCACACCTACCGCGTCACCCCGCTGGCGCTGTGGAACGCCCGCGCCGCGGGCCACGACGCCGAGCAGGTCATCGACGCGCTGATCGGCTTCAGCCGCTACCCGGTGCCGCACGCGCTGCTCGTGGACATCGCCGAGACCATGGCCCGCTACGGCCGGCTGCGGCTGGAGAAGGACCCGGTCAACGGCCTGGTCCTGACCTCCACCGACCGGGCCGTGCTCGAAGAGGTGCTGCGCTCCAAGAAGATCCAGCCGATGCTGGGCGATCGGCTGGGCCCCGACTCGGTCGTGGTGCATCCGAGCGACCGCGGCAACGTCAAGCAGGCCCTGCTCAAGCTGGGCTGGCCCGCCGAAGACCTGGCCGGCTACGTCGACGGCGAGCAGCACCCGATCAAGCTGCTCCAGGACGGCTGGTCGCTGCGCCCCTACCAGCAGGACGCGGCCGACGCCTTCTGGCACGGCGGCTCCGGCGTGGTCGTGCTCCCGTGCGGCGCCGGCAAGACCATCGTCGGCGCGGCGGCCATGGCGCGCGCCGAGGCCACCACGCTGATCCTGGTGACGAACACGGTCTCCGCGCACCAGTGGAAGACCGAGCTGCTCAAGCGCACGACGCTGACCGAGGACGAGATCGGCGAATACTCCGGCTCGAAGAAGGAGATCCGCCCGGTCACCATCGCCACCTACCAGGTGATGACGACCAGGCGGAAGGGCGTCTACAGCCACCTGGAGCTGTTCGACGCCCGCGACTGGGGCCTGATCGTCTACGACGAGGTCCACCTGCTGCCCGCGCCGATCTTCCGGATGACCGCCGACCTGCAGGCCCGCAGGCGGGTCGGGCTGACCGCGACGCTGGTGCGCGAGGACGGGCGCGAGGGCGACGTGTTCTCGCTGATCGGTCCCAAGCGCTACGACGCGCCGTGGAAGGAGATGGAGAACCAGGGCTGGATCGCGCCCGCCGACTGCGTCGAAGTACGCGTCACGCTGACGGACGAGGAGCGGCTGGCGTACGCGATGGCCGAGTCCGAGGAGCGCTACCGCTACTGCGCCACCACGCCGTCCAAGACGCACGTGACCGAGGCGCTGGTCCGCCGGCACCTGGGTGAGCAGGTGCTGGTCATCGGCCAGTACATCGACCAGCTCGACGAGCTCGGCGAGCACCTCAACGCGCCGGTCATCAAGGGCGAGACCAGGATCAAGGAGCGCGAGCGCCTCTACCAAGCCTTCCGCGACAAGGAGATCCAGGTGCTGGTGGTGTCGAAGGTGGCCAACTTCTCCATCGACCTGCCGGAGGCGGCCATCGCGATCCAGGTCTCAGGGACGTTCGGCTCACGCCAGGAGGAGGCCCAGCGGCTCGGGCGGGTGCTCCGGCCCAAGGCCGACGGCGGAGGCGCCCGGTTCTACACGGTGGTCAGCAGGGACACGGTCGATCAGGAGTTCGCGGCGCACCGGCAGCGCTTCCTCGCCGAGCAGGGCTACGCGTACCAGATCATCGACGCCGACGACGTGCTCGGCGGCGTCTGACCTGTATCGGGTCTGACCAGCACCGGTCCGGCAAGGAAAATGCCCGGCCGCTCGCCCGAGCGGCCAGGCATCGGTGCTGTGTCACGTCCACGAGACTCCGCGGGCCGAAGACATTCGAACCACCCCCCTCACCTGCGTACTATCACGCCGCCTGCGACATACCCCCATGATCCGCCAAACCCACCTGATATGCCCGATTTTTTCGGTATTCACAGTTTCGTGACATGAGTACGTTCTGCCCGGGTTCGTCCGGCGGCTAGCGGACGAGCAGACCCCCGAGGAACAGCACGCCCTCCGCGACGACCCACGCGGCCACTCCCGCGCCCATGAGCCGCGCGAAAACCCGCGAGTCGTTCCTGGACCGCGGCAGCAGCCAGGCGGTGGCCGTGCAGCAGGCGGCGAGCGCGGCGAACAGTCCGGACGCGGTGGAGACCGTGCCGAGCCGCTCCGAGCACGTGGAGGCGGACTCCCCGCCGGCGCAGAACGCCTCCAGCCCCCACCCGGCGAACACCGACAGTCCCCACAGCGCCGCCAGCAGGAAGCTCGCGATCGTCGGAATGATCGGCGAGAACTGGACCCGGATCCGCGCCATCACCTATCTCTACCCGCCCCGCCATCGGTAAATGCTTTGGAGTCATGCCGGAGTCACCATTAAACTGGCCGATTCGCTGCCTTGACCACCTCCGTTATTCACCATGGGAGGCACTTCCGCATGCCCGCACACCAGCTGGCCCCCGACATACCCCCCGACCTGCCCACCGACGTCCTCGCCGCCGAGCAGGCCCACCTTGCCGAGTCCAGGGCGGCGCTCAAGGCCATGCGCGCCCACGCCCAGTCGCTGTCCGCGGACGCGGCGGGCGACTGGGTGTCGCAGCAGATCCTCCAGTCGCTGCTCGACCAGCGCGTGGCCGCGCTGGCCGACCATCCGGACACGCCGCTGTTCTTCGGCCGCCTCGACCGCGCGGGTGGCGAGCGAAGGAGCTCGCGACGAGAGAGCGACGAAGGAGCCGACGAGGAGCGAAGCGATAGCGACCATGAGCACGACGACCTGCCCGGCACGATCTACGTCGGCCGCCGCCACGTGCACGACGGCACCAGCCGGGCGCTGGTCATCGACTGGCGCGCGCCGGTGTCCCGGGCGTTCTACCAGGCCAGTCCGGGCGACCCCATGGGCGTCGTACGCCGGCGCCGCTTCGGCTACCACGGCGGCGCGCTGACCGCGTTCGAGGACGAGCCGCTCGCCGAGGGCGGCGAGATCGGCCCCTCGAAGATCCTCACCGAGGAGATCGAGCGCCCGCGCACCGGCCCGATGCGTGACATCGTCGCCACGATCCAGCCCGACCAGGACGAGATCGTCCGCTCCACGCTGGGCCAGACGGTCTGCGTGCAGGGCGCCCCCGGCACCGGGAAGACCGCCGTGGGCCTGCACCGGGCGGCCTACCTGCTGTTCACCCACCGAGAGCGGCTGGCCAGGTCCGGCGTCATGATCGTCGGGCCCAACCGGGCCTTCCTGTCCTACATCTCCTCGGTGCTGCCCGCGCTCGGCGAGATCAAGGTCGACCAGACCACGGTGGCGGGGCTGCTCGGCGAGCACGCCACCCCCGAGGACCCGATGGTCGCGGCGATGAAGGGCGACGCCAGGATGGCGGCGGTGCTCGAACGCGCCCTCTGGCTGCACATCGTCAAGCCGGAAGAAGGCGTGGTGTACACCCAGGGCGCCCACCGCTTCCGGGTCGCCGACTACGAGGTGCGCGAGATCGTGGCCTCCCTGCGCGGCACGACGCGGTACAACCCGGGACGGGCCGCGCTGGCGCAGCGGCTGGCCCACATGGTGCTCGTACGCATGGAGCAGCGTGGCGACTCGCCCGACGACCGGGTCCAGGACGCCGTGGCCAGGTCGAAGCCGGTCAAGCAGCTCGTGGACGCGGTCTGGCCGAAGCTGACGCCGGAGCAGGTCCTGTATCGCCTCCTCTCAGATCCGGAATTTCTCGCTAAGGCCGCCAAATCCGACTTGTCGCCCGAAGAGCAGGAAACACTGCTTTGGCGGAAGCCGTACCGAGGCTGGAAGTCCGCGAAGTGGACCGCCGCGGACGCCGCGCTCCTCGACGAGCTCCGCGACCTGATGGAACGCACCCAGTCCTTGGGCCACCTGGTGGTTGACGAGGCCCAGGACCTGTCCGAGATGCAGCTCAGAGCGCTCGGCCGGCGCTGCCGCAACGGCTCCGCCACCGTGCTCGGCGACCTGGCCCAGGGCACCACCCCGTGGTCGACCCGCTCGTGGGAGTCGGTGCTGAAGCATCTGGGCCAGGACGAAGGGGAGGTGACGGAGCTGACGCTGGGCTTCCGCGTCCCGAGGGAGGTCCTCGACTTCGCCGCCCGCCTGCTCCCGTCCATCGCGCCCGACCTGGCCGCGCCGCAGTCCCTGCGTCCCGGCCTCGGCTCGCTCACCGTCCGCGGTGGCGGCTCCGTCGCCGAGGCCGCCGGAGAGGCCCTCACGAAGGAGGGCTCGATCGGCGTCATCGTCCCCGACGCGGCGGTCGAGGAGGTCTCCAAGGCGCTGGCCGGCCTCCCCCACGCCGTGCTCGACCCGGACTCGGCCGAGGAGCACCGCCTGCTGATCGTCCCCGCGACCCTGGCCAAGGGCCTGGAGTACGACCACGTCGTCGTGGTCGAGCCGGCGGACATCGTGGCGGCCGAGCCGAGGGGCCTGGCCAGGCTGTACGTGGTGCTGACCCGAGCGGTCACCTCGCTCACGGTCCTGCACGACAAGGCGCTGCCACCCCAGCTCGCACTCTGACAAGGCGCTGGGCACGGCCGCTTCTAGGATGGCGGAAGATGCTCTCAACCTAGGAGGATGCCGTGCCAGCACCGCTGCCACATGAACACCTGCCGTCGGTCCCCGCGCTCGTGGTCGAGAGTGACGACATCCAGGACGGCCAGACGCTGAGCGACCTGCACGTCTTCAACGACTGGGGGATGAAGGGGCAGAACCGCTCGCCCCAGCTCCGCTGGTCCGGCGCGCCGGACGGGACCCGCGGCTACGCCGTCACCTGCTACGACCCCGACGCCCCCACGGGCAGCGGGTTCTGGCACTGGGTGCTGTTCGACCTGCCGGCCTCCGTGACGGAGCTGCCCTCGGGCGCGGGCACCGGCCCCGAGTTCAAGGGGCTGCCCGCGGGCGCGGTGCACGCCCGCAACGACTACGGGACCAAGGAGTACGGCGGTGCGGCCCCGCCACCCGGCGACCCGCACCGCTACGTCTTCACCGTCCACGCCCTGGGCGTCGACAAGCTGGGTGTGGACGGCGACGCGAGCCCGGCCGTGGTGGGCTTCAACATCACCGCCAACACGCTCGCCCGCGGCCACATCGTCGCCCACTACGGCGTCTGACGCCCGGATTCCCCCCGCCTCGCCGGAGGGCGTGCGCCCGGCACGCCCTCCCGGCGAAAAGGCCACCTGAAAGAATCCGGGCGAAAAGCCCGGCGAATCAGGCCGGGCGCCGGGTGCGGAGCCCCGAGCTCAGTTCAGGAACTTGGCGTCGGCGCACGGCAGGAACTCCGGCAGCACCACGTCCACGATCGGAATCCCGAGCTCGGTGCCGGTCAGGCAGAACGGCCACGCCAGCTCCTGCAGCCGCCGCAATTCGAGCGAGCGGTCATCGTCCGCGTGTGCGGGGACGGCCATCGCCGTCGCGGCGGCGAAGGCCAATGCGGCGATGCCGAAAATGCGCTTGGTGCGGGAAAACATCCACTACTCCTTTGGGTGAGAGGTGTGTGGCCCCCACCTTTCCTCACTCCGAGTAGCGGATCAATTATGAAACGTAATGGCTCGGAAATGAAAACAAGGGCGACCCGGAAAACCGGGCCGCCCTTCGTGTCAACGGCGAAGAAAAGACCTAGAAGTCCATGTCGCCGCCGCCCGGCATGGCCGGAGCGGCAGGGTTCTTCTCGGGCTTCTCGGCGATGACGGCCTCGGTGGTGAGGAAGAGCGCCGCGATGGAGGCGGCGTTCTGCAGCGCGGAG
>NZ_VCKX01000413.1 GCF_005889725.1 Nonomuraea zeae | reverse complement strand
GGGTGGGGGTCGGCGCCGGAGTGGGGGACGCGTACGCCGGAGTCACCATGGTGCAGCCAAGAGCGCCCGCGGTGACGGTAAGGGCGATGCCGGTTCTCGTTCTACGGTGTTGCACTTGATCACTCCACGCGTCCACAAACAGGCTGACAGTGGTCAAGGACCGTAGTTGATTGGTCAAGAGTGTGCAAATAGCTGCTCATGGTGACAGAAGGGCACAAGCGCCTAGGATCGACGCCATGCTGCTCGAACATCGTGGCCGCAGACCGGTCGTACCTGAATCCGCCTACGTCGCCCCCACCGCCGTACTGTGCGGGGCGGTCGTCCTGGGCGAGCGGGCCCGCGTCCTGCACGGCGCCGTCCTCACCGCCGAGGACGGCGAGGTGCGCACCGGCGCGGACGTGGTGGTGATGGAGAACGCGCTCGTACGCGGGAGAGCCGCGCATCCGGCGACCCTCGGCGACGCGGTGTTGATCGGCCCGCACGCGCACGTCAACGGGGCGGTCGTGGAGGACGAGGTGTTCGTCGCGACCGGAGTGTCGATCTTTCCGGGCGCGGTGGCCGGGACCGGGTCCGAGCTGCGGATCAACAGCGTGCTGCACGTCAACTCGCGGCTCGCGCCCGGCACGGTCGTGCCCATCGGCTGGATCGCGGCCGGAGACCCGGCCGAGCTGTTCTCGCCGGACCGGCACGCCGAGCTGTGGGAGAAGCAGCGAGACCTCGACTTCCCCGGCACCGTCTACGGCGTGCCGCGCGGCACTCCGATGCGCGCCATCATGTCCCGCCAGACCGACTTCTACGGGTCACACGCGGGCGATCGGCTGATCGACGAGGGCGGGCTCAGCGAATGACGCGGCAGACCAGGGAGTCGGACGGCCCGCGCAGCGCGGCCATGACGACGTCCGTGGTGAGGTGCTTGCAGGCCAGGTACGGGTCGCCGGACCCCGCGTACTGCAGCGCCCCGCCCATGCCGCCGTTGTAGCAGCGCAGGCCGCCGGACTCGTAGAAGCCGATCCACGACGACGAGCTGACCTTGGCGTGGCAGTAGTCGCCTATGGAGACCGGCCCGAACGAGACGTCCACGACGGCCGCGTGGGCGGGCAGGGCAGCGGCGATGAGGGCCGCTGACGTGATGGAGAGCAGGGCGAGGCCGCGACGAAGCATGGAGACTCCATGAGGTTGGGGGTGGGCACTCACCTCGAAGTATCTATTAAGAAACTTTCCTAAGCAATCGGCCGCTACGAGTCGGTGCGCGCCGCCGGACGTCTCCCCGGCTCCCCGCTCCGCAGCGTCGCCAGAGCCTTCTCGATCCGCCGCGTGCGCGTCTCGGGCTTCTTCGCGCTCTCGATGGCGAGCACATGCTCCCGCTTGTGGCTGTGGGCCAGGCGGTCGTAGGCGGCGCGGGCGACCGGGTCGGCGTCCAGGGCGCGGGCGAAGTCCGCGGGCTCGACCACGACAGGCGGCTCGGGGTCGAACTCCACCTCCACCTCGACCTCGTCGCCGGTCACGACTCCGGCGGCCTGCCGGTTGGCGTTGCTCAGGCCGAGCAGGTAGCGGCCGCGCATGATGGCGACCCGGCTCTTCCACGAGTGCCCGTTGATCGTGATGGTCACCCTCGGCCGCTTGCCTCCGCCGAGCGCCTCCACGACTTCCTCGGGAACTTCCAGCCCTCTCATGGGCTCCACAGGCTCGACATAGGTCCGAAATTTCATGATCTGCTCCTCCTATCTGGCTCGGGCCGGCCCCCGACCACGCCGGATGCGGCGCGGCCGGGGTGCGGTCCATGGATCAGGAGCCGTACGTGGTGACCTTCCACAGATAGCCGTCCGGGTCGCTGAAGTAGCCGAAGTACCCGCCCCACTGGGCCGGGGCCGCCTCCTTGACCACGCTGCCGCCGGCCGCCGCCGCGTTGCGCATCATCTCATCCACCACTTCCCTGGAATCGGGGTTGAAGTGGAATGAGGCGCCGCGGAATCCGGAGCCCTCCGCGGAGACGCCGGCGTCCTGTGCCGCCGCCTCCCATTCGTACAGGGCCAGTTGCGGGGACCCCTCGCCCAGGCTGAGCGAGACGAAGTGGCGGGTGTCCTTCTCGATCGTGCAGCCCAGGCCGTCGGCGTAGAACTTCTTGGCGCGGTCCAGGTCCTTGACGCCGAGCATGATGGCGCTCACCTGTAGTGACATGGTGCTCTCCTGATGATCTCGAGATATTCGCAGGCCGGACAGCCGGGCCGGGCCCGGATGTCACATCGGCGGTGGTTCGCCGGTCAATTGGTATGACAGGCCGTAACGGAGGAATGTGACGAATGGTGGAGCAGGACTGGCTGAGCGAACGGTTCGCCGAGCACCAGGACCGCCTGCGAGCGGTGGCCTACCGGATGCTCGGCTCACCCGGCGAGGCCGAGGACGCGATGCAGGAGGCGTGGCTGCGGGTCAGCCGCGCCGACACCGGCCAGGTGGAGAACCCGGGCGGGTGGCTGACCACGATCGTCGCCCGGGTCTGCCTGAACATGCTCGAAGCACGCCGCAGCCGGCGCGAGGAGTCGGCCGGGGCGCTGCCGCCCGAGCCGGCTGACCAGCACGCGAGCATCCACCCGGTCGGCGAGGCCGGCCCCGAGGACGAGGCGCTGCTGGCCGACTCGGTCGGCGTCGCGCTGACGGTGGTGCTGGACACGCTGACACCCGCCGAGCGGCTCGCGTTCGTCCTGCACGACGTGTTCGCCGTGTCGTTCGGCGAGATCGGCGCCATCATGGACCGCTCCCCGGCGGCGGCCCGGCAACTCGCCAGCCGGGCCCGGCGCCGGGTGCAGGGAGCGGCCGGGGCCTCCGATGCCGCGCGATCCCCGAGGCGGGAGATCGTCGCCGCCTTCCTGGCCGCCTCCCGGGACGGGGACTTCAACGCCCTGCTCGAACTGCTCGATCCGGACGCCGTGGTCGGCGAGGTCCGCGGCGCCCGCGCGGTGGCGGACTTCTTCGCCGGACGGGCCCAGGCCGCAAGGCTCGCTCTGGTCGACGGCGTCCCGGCGGCCGTCTGGTCGCACCGCGGCCGGCCTGAGGCCCTCTTCACGTTCGCCATCGACGACGGGAAGATCACCAGCATCACCATCGACCGCGACCCGGACCGGCTCCGCGACCTCGACATCGTCTATCTCCGCGCCACCGGCGGGGAGCGGCGGTGAGCCGTACTTCCCGGCCGGCGCGCGGCGTGCCCGGCATGAACCTCAAGCTGTCGGCCTGCACCCTCGCCGTCCACGACCTGGACGAGGCGCTCGGCTTCTACCTCGACGTGCTCGGCTTCGAATTACGCGATGACGCCGAAGCCGAGGGGACGCGGAGGCCGAGCGTCGGCCCGCCGTCGCAGCCGGACGTACAGATCTTCCTCGAAGCGCCCGGCGCGAACCCCGGCGCCTCGCCCGCCGACCGGCGGGCGATCAAGGATCTGCTGGCCAAGGGCCTGCTGGGCGGCCTGGTCTTCCTGACCGACGACTGCGACGCCACCTTCGAGCACATCGAGGCCGCGGGCGCCGAGGTGCTGCAGGAGCCGATCGACCGGCCCGGCGGCGCCCGCGACTGCGCCTTCTTCGACCCCTCCGGCAACCTGCTGCGCTTCACCCAGCCGCGGCAGGTGGCTCTGACCCTCGCGTAACCCGCTCAGCGGCGCAGGGCGATCTCCTGCTCCATGTGCGCCAGCTTCTCGGGATTGCGTACGGCGTACAGGCCGGTGATGAGGCCCTTCTCGATGCGTACCGCCATGACGGTGTCGATCTCGCCGTCGCGCCGGAGAACGAGCGCCGGGTAGCCGTTGACCAGCGCCGGCTGCAACGACCTCGTGACATCGACCCTCCCCAGCACGCCGGCCACCAGGTCGGCCCCCACGACAGGCGCCAGCGCGGCCTGGACGACCCCGCCACCGTCCGTCAGGAGGACGACGTCCGGCGCGAGGATGTCGAGCAGGCGTTGCAGATCGCCCGTTTCGACCGCCTGCTGGAACGCCTTGATCGCGTCGCGGGTCTCGGCCGCCGAGATGACCTCGCGCGGCCGGCGCGCGGCGACGTGCGCCCGCGCCCGGTGCGCGATCTGGCGGACCGCGACCGCGCTCTTGTCGACGGCTTCGGCGATCTCGTCATAGCCCAGGTCGAACACCTCGCGCAGCACGAACACCGCCCGCTCCGTCGGCGTGAGCGTCTCCAGCACCAGCAGCATCGCCATCGAGACGCTGTCGGCCAGCTCGACGTCCTCGGCCACGTCGGGCGCGGTCAGCAGCGGCTCGGGCAACCAGGGGCCGACGTAGGACTCCCTGCGCCGGCCGAGCGTACGCAGCCGGAGCAGCGCCTGACGCGTGACGATCCGGACCAGGTAGGCACGCTGATCCCGCACCACGTCGAGATCGACGCCCGACCACCGCAGCCAGGTCTCTTGCAGGACGTCCTCGGCGTCGGCGGCCGAGCCGAGCATCTCGTAGGCGACCGTGAACAGCAGATTGCGATGGGCGACGAACGTCTCGGTGGCCGAGCTCACCTGATTGCTTGGGACGTGCGGCTCGGCTGGATCCACTGGTCGCTCGCTCATCGTCGGCTCCTGTTCGTTCGCACTCGACTCTGCCACACACACAGGACACCGGCCCCAGCCGCTCTGTGACAGGCACGATCGGTGGCGTACGTCACAAAACCGCACTGTCACAGGGAGCGGGTCACCGGCATCTCTTGGTCGTACGGACGCCGCGCGAACGATTCGCCCGGCGCGCAAGCCCGCCAGTGAGGACGAAGTCATGGAACCCCGTTTCAACCTGCTGACCAACGAGCTCGGCGCCAAGATCGCCAAGCGGATCTACAACGTCGCCCTGGCCATCCAGCAGTCGTCGCTGCCTCAGAGCACCCAGGACCTGGTGATGCTGCGCGCCAGCCAGATCAACGGCTGCGGCTTCTGCGTCGACTACCACACCAAGGACGCCACGGCCGCCGGGGAGAGCGCGGTCCGGCTCCACCTGGTCGCCGCCTGGCGCGAGTCCACCGTGTTCACCGAGGCCGAGCGGGCCGCGCTGGCGCTGACGGAGGAGGGCACCCGGCTCGCCGACGCCCACCACGGCGTGTCCGACGAGACCTGGGACCAGGTGCGCAAGCACTACGACGACGACCAGATCGTCGCGCTGGTCTCCGTGATCGCCATGATCAACGCCAACAACCGGCTCAACGTGATCGTGCGCAACCCGGGCGGCTCCTACGAGCCCGGCATGTTCAACAACATGGCCAACTGACCGCTACGAGGCAGGCGGTCACCTCCGGCGACCGCCTGCCTCTCGACGGCCTCGCCCGGCCGCTTCACCGTACGGCCAGCACCAGCTTCCCCGCCGCCACCTGGCCGCTTCACCGCACGGTCAGCACCAGCTTCCCCGCCGTACGACCCGTCTCGCCGAGTTCGTGCGCCTTCGCCGCGTCCGCCAGCTCGAACGTACCGGCGATCTCGGCACGCAGCCGGCCGTCGGCGGCAAGCCGGGCGATCTCCGCCATCCCGGCATGGTCGTCCTCCACCAGCATGACCTCCGCACGCACCCCGAGCCGGGCGGCCTCCTCGGCGAGCGCCGCGTTCCCGTCGTCGAGCCGGAGCGAGACCAGAACGCCGCCCGGGCGCAGGCTGCGCAGGGAGCGGATGGCGTGCTCGCTGCCCTGGGCGTCGAGTACGACGTCGGCGTCACGGACCGCCTCGGCGACGTCCGTGCTGCGGTAGTCGATGACCTCGTCCGCGCCCAGTCCCCGTACGAACTCGTGCTTGGGCGCGCTCGCGGTGCCGATCACGTACGCCCCGCGCACCTTGGCGATCTGCACGGCGAGGTGCCCGACGCCGCCGGCCGCCGCGTGGATGAGCACCCGCCGGCCGGGTTCGACGCGGGCGGTGTCGACGAGGGCCTGCCAGGCGGTGAGCCCGGCCAGCGGTAGTGCGCCGGCCTGCACGTGGTCGATGGCGGCCGGCTTGCGGGCGAAGGCCCGGGCGGGACCCGTGACGTATTCGGCGTGCGCGCCCGCTCCGTACGGGTACGGCAGCATGCCGAAGACCTCGTCGCCCGGCTTGAAGAGGGTGACGCCGCGGCCGGTCGCCTCGATCACGCCGGAGACGTCCCAGCCGAGGACGAACGGCGGCTCCCCGAGGAAGAGCCCGGGGACGCCGCGGTGCTTCCAGTCGGTGGGGTTGACCCCGGAGGCACGCACCCGGACGAGGACCTCGCCGACCCCGGGCGCCGGCCGCGGCAGCCGGACCTCCTTGAGCACCTCGGGGCCGCCGATCACGTCCTGGCTGATGGCGCGCATGGTGGTGATGTCGTTCATGCACCCCAGCCTGTTCCGCTTGGATGCTTGGCGGGAGTGGCATGAATGCCATTCACCGATAGGATCCTGTCATGCATCGGGTCGTCGTCCTGGCGCTCGACGGGGTCTACCCGTTCGAGCTCGGCATCCCCCAGCGCGTCTTCGGCACCGCGGACGGCCGCTACGAGGTGCTCACCTGCACGGCCGACGGCCGCCCGGTGCGGACGTCCGCGGACTTCGCGATCACCACCGACCACGGGCCGGAGGCACTGGCCACCGCCGACACGGTGATCATCCCGCCGTACGAGTCGGCGCCGGCCTCGGCGCGGCTCCCGGCTCCAGTGGCTGAGGCGCTGGCCCTGATTCCGTCCGGCGCGCGCATCGTGTCCATCTGCACCGGCGCCTTCACCCTCGCCGCGGCCGGTCTGCTCGACGGCCGCCCGGCCACGACGCACTGGCGGCTGACGGCCCGCTTCCGCGCCCTGTTCCCCAAGGTGGCCCTGGACGCGGACGTCCTGTTCATCGACGACGGCGACATCCTCACCTCGGCCGGGGCCGCGTCCGGCGTGGACGTCTGCCTGCACCTCATACGCAAGGACCACGGCAGCCAGGTGGCCAACCGCGTCGCGCGCCGCTGCGTCGTGCCGCCGTGGCGGGAGGGCGGGCAGGCGCAGTACATCGAGCAGCCGGTGCCGGAGCCGTCCACGGCCGGGACGGCGGCGACGCGCGAGTGGGCGCTCACGCGCCTGGACAAGCCGCTGACGCTGACCGACCTCGCCGGGCATGCCCGGATGAGCCTGCGGACGTTCGCCCGCCGGTTCGGGGACGAGGTGGGGATGAGCCCGGGACGGTGGCTGATCCAGCAGCGGGTGGCGCGGGCGCGGGAGCTGCTGGAGTCCAGCGACCTGCCGGTGGAGCTGATCGCCGGGCGGGTGGGCTTCGCCACGGCCGCGTCACTGCGGCAGCACTTGCACGCCGCGATCGGCGTCTCGCCGCAGACTTACCGCCGCACTTTCCAGGCTGCGGAGTAGGGAAGGCACCGGGAGCTGCGCGTACCGCTAGTACGATCTACGGCCTGCTGCCCTCAGCCAGACGAAGGGTGATCCAGCGCGGGCCTTCCAGCAAGCGATCACTCCAACTTGCCTACTCGACGACTTAGAGTGCGGGTGTGAGCGGAGACTTAGTCCCGCAGCCGCCCGACTCCCGGATGTCCGACGCGGACCGTGAGCGCCTAGCCTCCCGTCTGCATGCGGCCGTCGGTGAAGGGCGGCTGACGTTGGAGGAGTTCGAGCAGCGGCTGGGCGGAGTCCTCAGCGCGCGGACGTTCGGCGAGGCCGAGCCGTACGTGGCCGACCTGCCCGGCGGCCCCGTGACGGCGCACGCGGCCGAACGGACCGAGCTGCGCACCGTGGCCTCCCCGCTGAAGCGGCGCGGCAACTGGGTGGTGGCGCGGGTGTTGCGGGTGTCGGCCAAGGCCGGGCCGGTGAAACTGGATTTCACCGATGCCGTCATCCCCCACCAGGTCGTCGAGATCGAGCTGGATGTGTACGCGGGCTCCACGACGATCGTGCTGCCGCCCGGCTCCTCCGTGGACATCGACGACGTCGAGCTGATCGCGAGCCCCGCGAGTGTGAAGGACATAGCGCGATCGCCGGGGTACGGGCGGCATTTCGTGGTGCGGGGGACGCAGCGGGCCGGGCGGCTGCTGGTCAGGCAGCAGCGCCGGTTCTGGAAGTGGCGGTGGTGAGCCCCTGGCGACGAGTTCCGGTGGCGGGCCGAACCCGAGCAGAACGGCGACTGGCGCACCGTCAAGTTCGTCTCCTGCACCACACGTGACCCAGCCTCAAGGTAGCTGGCGCTATTCAGCGGCCAGACACGCATTCAGGAATGGCTTCGGCCCCTCGGGGAACCGCAGGGGTTCGCCCATCGACTCCAGCGGCAGTGCCAGCGGTTTGTCCTCGTCCACTATCCACCCGGCGATGTGGCCGCACAGCTTCTTCCGCTCCTTGGACTGAGGCTTTCCGGCTTCACGTTCGAGATTGAAATGAGCCATGGAGATCGAGCCGAGGTTCTCGGCCACCTCGCTCGCCCGGATCTCCTGCCCCGAGGACCTCACCACGACGACCGGGTCGCTGCCCCGCATGACGACCACGCCTCCGACGGCGCCGCCGACCAGCACCAAGGCGCCGATGGCGATCCCAACGGGGAGCATCCACTTCCGGTTCCTGACGGGTGGGGCCGGCGGGGCGCCCGGAGCGGCCGTCTGCTCGGTCCATCGCCGGCCGTCCCACTGGCGTAAGAATGGCTGGCCACCAGGGTCCGGGTAGAAGCCGGGACCATGCGGGCTTGGGTGGTGCGGTGGTCGCGGTCCATCCACGGGGTGTCCTGCCTTCCACTGCCATGAGCGTCGAAACAGGGACGATCTAGAACCACCCGCACGCTAGCAGCCGTCGAAAGCACTCGTCTAACAAGATCCGCGAGATGTGAGCAGGGCCATGGCCTGGAATCTGCCGCATCCCCATCACGCCCTTCCCTGGCCGCCGACCGGTGACAGCCGGGCGGCGAGTGCGGGTGGG
>NZ_VCKX01000412.1 GCF_005889725.1 Nonomuraea zeae | reverse complement strand
CCCCGCGCCCGGCCCACTACTTCGACCCCGACGCGGCCCGGCACGACTTCGCCGCCATGTTCGACCCCCACCCCACGAACCCGTCAGCAGGCCCGTCAGCAGGCCCGTCGGCAGGCCCGCAGGACAAGCCGCCGGCGAGCCCCCCGGGCCGGGTCCCCGAGCCGGGCGACGTGCCCGTCTGGCCCCCCGTTCCTCCCACTTCTGGAGAAAAGCTGCCCGACCTACCGTTCTCCAGAGACACGTGGGGCCAGCGGCCCAGCACTTCGCTGGACCTCCCCACGCCACCCACCGGCGGCGGCGCGTTCCCGCCCGGAGCGTTCAAGCAGCCGCCGTTCCAGACCCCGCCCCCGCCGCCCGCGCCGCCGGGCAAGAGCAAGCGCGCCCTGCTGGTCACGCTCGGCGCGCTGGCCCTGGCAGGCGTGGCCACCGGCGGCTTCTTCGCCTGGCAGGCCGTGAGCACCCCCGCGGCCACGACGGCGGCCGGCGAGCCCAGCGCGCCGGTCACCCAGCCCGACAGCCAGGGAGTGGCCACCGCCCCGGCCGCCACCCCGTCCATCGACGTCCCCGGCGCGTCCGTGCTCAACTCCGAGCAGACCGACCCGCAGAAGCTGTCACTGTCGGAGGCGTTCCCGAAGAAGAAGGTGAGCGCGGCAGGCACGACGTTCACCAGGGTCAAGGCGGACATGGAGACGACGTGCGACAAGGCCGCCACGGGGGCCTTCGCCGACGCGCTCAAGGAGCACAAGTGCTCCCGCGTCCTCAGGGCCACCTACGTCGACAGCAAGCGCCGCTACGCCGTGACCACGGGCATCGCCGTGCTGCCGACCAAGGACGCGGCCACGACCGCCGACCAGGCGAAGAGCCTGACCCGCAACGTCTGGTTCCGCCCCCTGCCCGGCGCGGCCGGCACGGGCGGCGAACGCGTCCACATCGCCGGCGGCTACGCGGCGGGCCTGGTGTGGGGCCGCTACATCGTCTTCAGCTACGCCACCCACGCCGACGGCCACACCCCGTCGGCCAAGGAGAAGGCGCTGCCCAAGGTCAGCGGCGCGTTCCGGGACCAGACCTCACTCGTCCTCGAGCGCCGCGTCACCAAGGGCTGAGAGCGTACGCACTCGCCGCGTGGCATCGGCCCGCGCGGCGAGCTCCGCGTCCGGCGGATAGCCGACCTCCTCCAGGCACAGCCCGTGCGCGGGC
This sequence comes from Nonomuraea zeae, assembly GCF_005889725.1. Classification (GTDB taxonomy): domain Bacteria; phylum Actinomycetota; class Actinomycetes; order Streptosporangiales; family Streptosporangiaceae; genus Nonomuraea; species Nonomuraea zeae. Next base: position 7,773 of record NZ_VCKX01000412.1, on the reverse strand, counting down.
GCGACGTGGACCCCCGAGTCGCGTACGGCCCGCGTCAGCACCTCGCCCGGCCACTCCACCGGCCGCCGCCCGTCGCCGGCCGCCAGCAGCGAGCCGACCAGCGCGCGCACCATCGAGTGGCAGAACGCGTCGGCGACGACGGTGGCCACCAGCGTCCCGTCCCGCTCGCGGGCCCACTCCAGCCGCTGCAGCTCCCTGATCGTGGTGGCCCCTTCGCGCTTCTTGCAGAACGCCGCGAAGTCGTGCTCCCCGAGCAGCCGGGCCGCCGCCGCGTTCAGCGCCGCGAGGTCGAGCGGCCGGTTGTGCCACACGACCTCCCGCCGCCGCAGCGGGTCGGCGCCGCCGGCCAGGTCGCTCACCCGGTACGCGTAGCGCCGGAACGTCGCCGAGAACCGGGCGTCAAAGCCCTCAGGAGCCACCGAGACCCGATGAACCCGTACGTCCGGCGGCAGGACCCCGCCGAGCCGCCTGACAAGCGCAGAGAGCCTCTCATCGACGCTCAGCGGCCCCCGGTTCCCGTCGAGCTCCCCCAGCGAAGGCTCGGGGACGTCCACGTGCGCGACCTGACCGCGCGCGTGCACCCCGGCGTCGGTACGCCCGGCCACGGTCAGCACGGCAGGGCCGCCGAGGCGCAGGATCCTGCCGATCGCCTGCTCGATCTCGCCCTGAACCGTCCGGAGCCCCGGCTGCCGCGCCCACCCGGAGAAGTCGGTCCCGTCATACGCGAGATCGAGCCGAAGCCGTACCACGATGGTCCTCCTCAACGTGAAACGGGCCCGCACCCCCGCGAGGGGATCCGGGCCCGTTTCAGCCGGCCTGAAAGATCAGGCGTCGTCCTTCTTCGCCTCGGCCTCGGCGGCCGGGGTCTCCTCGGCGGCGGCCTCGGTGTCAGCCTCGGCCTTGGGGGCCTCCGCCTTGGTGTCCTCGGCGCTCTCCGCGGCCTCGGTCGCCGGAGCCTCGCTCTCCTCCGCGGCCGGCGCAGGCGCGGCAGCGGCGGCGGGAGCCTCGGTACGGCGGGTCGTGACGCCGCTCAGCGGCTCGGTCACCAGCTCGATGACCGCCATCGGGGCGTTGTCGCCCTTACGCGCACCGATCTTGGTGATCCGGGTGTAGCCACCGGGACGCTCGGCGAACGTCACCGCGATCTCGGTGAAGAGGTGGTGGACGACGCCCTTGTCCTTGACCACGGTCAGGACCTGGCGACGGTTGTGGATGTCGCCCTTCTTCGCCTTGGTGATCAGGCGCTCCGCCAGCGGACGCAGGCGCTTGGCCTTCGTGACCGTCGTGCGGATCTTGCCGTGGCGGAACAGATCGGTGGCCAGGTTGGCCAGGATCAGCCGCTCGTGCGCCGGGCTGCCGCCAAGACGTGCACCCTTGGTGGGCTTGGGCATTTCATCTCTCCTCGTGGGTTAACCCGCCCCGGCCGTACCAGGTACCGAAGTCGGGCCGGCGTCGCACACGCGACACCGTTACTTTCACACTCGGCCTGCCGGGCAGACGTTCGGCGAGAACGCCTGCCGGGGCAGACCTTCACTTCACGAGCGGCCGCAGCAGGCCTTCGCAGGTCAGCTGGAGCAGACCCGGCCACGCGCCCTCCGGGTGGAGGGCAGCGGGGTCAGTACTGCTCGGTCTCGACGTACGCGCTGTCGTCGTCGTCGTAGCCGCCGCCGGCCACCGCGCTCGGGTCGAACCCGGGCGGGGAGTCCTTGAGCGCCAGCGACATCTCGTGCAGCTTCTGCTTGACCTCTTCGATCGACTTGGCGCCGAAATTCCTTATATCGAGGAGGTCCTGCTCGCTGCGGGCGACGAGCTCACCCACGGTGTGGATGCCCTCGCGCTTGAGGCAGTTGTAGGAGCGAACGGTCAGGTTCAGCTCCTCGATCGGCAGCGCCAGGTCGGCGGCCAGGGCGGCGTCGGTCGGCGACGGGCCGATGTCGATGCCCTCGGCCTCGACGTTGAGCTCGCGGGCCAGGCCGAAGAGCTCGACGAGGGTCTTACCGGCGGAGGCCACCGCGTCGCGGGGCTTCATGGCCGGCTTGGTCTCGACGTCGAGGATGAGACGGTCGAAGTCGGTGCGCTGCTCGACTCGGGTCGCCTCGACCTTGTAGGTGACCTTGAGCACCGGGGAGTAGATCGAGTCGATCGGGATGCGCCCGATCTCCTGGCCCGGCTGCTTGTTCTGGGCGGCGGAGACGTAGCCGCGACCGCGCTCGACGGTCAGCTCCATCTCCAGCTTCGCCTTGCCGTTGAGCGTGGCGATGCGCAGCTCGGGGTTGTGCACCTCGACACCGGCCGGAGGCGCGATGTCGGCGGCGGTGACCTCACCCGGGCCCTGCTTGCGCAGGTACATCACGACCGGCTCGTCGTGCTCGGAGGAGACGACCAGCTCCTTGAGGTTGAGGATGATGTCGGTGACGTCTTCCTTGACCCCGGGAACGGTCGAGAACTCGTGCAGCACGCCCTCGATGCGGATGCTCGTCACGGCCGCGCCCGGAATGGACGACAGCAGCGTGCGGCGCAGAGAGTTGCCGATGGTGTAGCCGAAGCCCGGCTCCAGCGGCTCGATGACGAATCGGGACCGGGTGTCGTCGATCGACTCTTCGAGAAGAGTCGGACGCTGAGCGATCAGCATGTGCGGGATCTCCCCTTTTCGTGTGGCGCCCGCTATATGACGCCACTCCGATAAACAGCCTAGCCCGGGTGCGGGAAATCGCGTTCAGCGATTCTCCGCAGGTAGCGAACTGTCCACCTGCGGAGACCCGTACCCGGACCGAGCGAGTGACTACTTACTTCGAGTAGTACTCGACGATGAGCTGCTCCTGGACCTGGGTGTCAATCTGCTGGCGAACCGGCAGCTGGTGAACCAGGACGCGGAGCTTCTCCGGCACGACGCCGAGCCACGCGGGCACGGTGCGGTCGCCGGCGGTGGCGCGAGCCACCTCGTAGGGCAGCAGGTTGCGCTTGGTCTCGCGGACCTCGATGATGTCGTGCTCGCGAACGCGGTAGGACGGGATGTCCACCTTCTTGCCGTTCACCAGGAAGTGTCCGTGACGGACCTGCTGGCGGGCGGCGTCACGCGACTGCGCGAAACCGGCGCGGTAGACGACGTTGTCGAGACGGCTCTCCAGGATCTGGAGCAGCACCTCACCCGACTTGCCGGTCTTGCCCGCGGCCTCCTCGTAGTAGTTGTGGAACTGCTTCTCGAGGACGCCGTAGATGCGGCGGGTCTTCTGCTTCTCACGAAGCTGAAGCTGGTACTCGGACTCCTTGGGGCGTCCGCGGCCGTGCTCACCCGGGGGGTAAGGACGGATCTCGATGGGGCACTTGGCGGACTCGCACTTGCTGCCCTTGAGGAAGAGCTTGGTCTTCTCGCGACGGCAGAGCTTGCAGTCCGCGCCCGTGTAACGAGCCATTTCTCAATTTCTCCTGGGATTCAGACGCGGCGGCGCTTGGGCGGACGGCAGCCGTTGTGCGGCACCGGGGTCACGTCCTGGATCGAGCCCACTTCGAGGCCGGTGGCCTGCAGCGAGCGGATCGCGGTCTCGCGGCCGGAGCCGGGACCCTTGACGAAGACGTCGACCTTGCGCATGCCGTGCTCCATGGCGCGGCGAGCGGCGTTCTCGGCGGCCATCTGAGCGGCGAACGGGGTGGACTTACGGGAGCCCTTGAAACCCACGTGGCCGGCGCTGGCCCAGGAGATCACGTTCCCGCTGGGGTCGGTGATCGAGACGATCGTGTTGTTGAACGTGCTCTTGATGTGGGCGTGCCCGTGAGCGACGTTCTTCTTTTCCTTGCGGCGCACCTTCTTGGGCGCACCCTGACGGCTCTTAGGAGGCATTGCTTGCCTTCACTCCTGAGGTCTTCGGTCCCGCGGCTGCGTGGACTACTTCTTACCGGGCTTCTTCTTGCCGGCGACGGTCTTCTTCTTGCCCTTACGGGTGCGCGCGTTGGTCTGCGTGCGCTGACCGTGCACGGGCAGGCCCTTGCGGTGCCGGATGCCCTGGTAGCAACCGATCTCGATCTTGCGACGGATGTCGGCCTGGACCTCGCGGCGCAGGTCACCCTCGATCTTGTAGTTCGCCTCGATGTAGTCACGCATCGGGACGAGCTCGGTGTCGCTGAGCTGGTGGACCCGGAGGTCGCCGCTGACACCGGTGGCCTGGAGGATCTCCTGGGCGCGGGTGCGGCCGATTCCGTAAATGTAGGTGAGAGCGATCTCCAGCCGCTTTTCGCGGGGGAGGTCGACGCCAACCAGGCGAGCCATGGTCGGGCATTCTCCTTCGTTGTGGCGGAGGTCTTGCGCCTCACTACCCCTCCCCATGCCCGGGGTGAGGGCCCCGGCCTCCGACCGGGGGTCGCCTGCGCGGTTCGGGCCTTTCCTGGGAAAGCCCCGCCTGCTCAGGTGTGAAACGCGATTACTGACTCAGGCTCCTCATGCGTCGAGCCCGCTCCCTATTGGGGCGGACTCGGAGGAGCCTTGCGGCGACTAACCCTGACGCTGCTTGTGGCGCAGGTTGTCGCAGATCACCATGACGCGACCGTGCCGGCGGATCACCTTGCACTTGTCGCAGATCTTCTTGACGCTCGGCTTTACCTTCATTGTCCTTCGTGTTCCTCAGACGTCTTACTTGTATCGGTAGACGATCCGCCCACGACTAAGGTCGTAGGGGCTCAGTTCAACGACTACCCGGTCGTCAGGAAGGATTCGGATGTAGTGCATCCGCATCCGTCCGCTGATGTGGGCCAGGACCTTATGGCCGTTGTCGAGCTGCACCCGGAACATGGCGTTCGGGAGCGACTCGACCACAGTGCCCTCGATCTCGATGGCGCCGTCTTTCTTGGCCAAAATTCCTCGCGTTTCACTGATCGATCGTCTGAGGCTCCGGTTCACTAAGCAGCCGCGACCGCACGCTTCGAAGAGAGCGGCGACCGCAATGGTCGCCGACGCGTGGTGGTCATAGTGAGCCGACTAAGGAGTGTACGACACCTGAGCCTAAAACGCGAAAACGCGTGCCAGGTGTCCTGACACAACCATGAAAGAGTCTACCCCACGTTCTGTGCGCCCGGACCCGCAGCGGAAGGCCCGCCGGGGGAGAGAGATCCCGGCGGGCCTTCAGTGGGGTGAGTAGCTCCTAGTAGATGCGGTGGACCGAACCGCAGTACTTGAACTTGCCGCCCCAGCAGGTGTACGTGTACAGCTTCTTGACGCCCTTCAGGCTCCAGGTGGAGTTGTAGGAGCCGTTCCACGAGTAGAAGCGCTTGCCGGTGCTCCCGTTGCCGTACTCGTAGCGGAACCAGACGTAGCCCTTCTTCGGCGTGAACTCCTTGCCGTACCAGTGGGTGTAGACCTTGCCGTTCTTCTTCCAGGTCTTGCCGTAGGTGTAGGCCTTGTGGTTGCTCGAGTAGTACTTGCCCCAGTTGCCCATCGAGGTGGCCGTCTGGGCGGCACTCTGGGCGGCACTCTGCGTGGTGGTGGCCGCCTGGGCGGCGGTGGCGACGGCGAGGCCGGTCAGGGCGATCGAACCGGCGAAGGCGGCGGCTGCAAGGACCTTGCGCATTTGGGTTTCCTCCGTGAGTCGTGTTCTCGACACACCTCACGTTAGGAATCCGGACGTATCCGTACTGCGCACGAATGCACACAGTGCACAAGTGCACAAAGGACCTAGCCGGGCTTCTGCTGGCCGTTCCCGAAGATGGTGCTGACCAGGAGGATCACGCCCCAGGGGCCCATGACCCACAGCGGCCACGGGTAGATCATGTCACCCGACGTGACGCTCACGATCAGCCAGATCACCCAGTTGATCCCGCTGGCCGCGGCCCAGGCGCCCCAGGCCGCGCGCATGCCGGGATGCACTCCCCCGCGCGTCGCCGGCGCGGCCGGCGTCACCTTGGCGAGGGCACGATGGCGCAGGTCCACGTCCGGCAGGTCCGCGGTCAGCCGGGCCAGCTCCCCGTAGGTCTTGCTCTGGTAGAGCTGTTCGAGCCGCTCGTTGAACTCTTCCATCGTGATGCGCCCCTGTGCGGTGTGCTCACGGAGGATGGCGGCGACGCGGTCGCGATCGACGTCGGAGGCTCGCATCTCGGGGCTGTTCGCCATCCCGCACCTACTCCCGACTAGTTCTGCAGTTGGGCGAGGCGCTCTTTGCCCCCGTCTAGGGCGGTAAGCACCCAAGGACCATTATGTGTCACCGCGACGCTGTGTTCGAAGTGTGCGGACGGCTTGCCGTCGATCGTCACCACGGTCCAGTCGTCGGTCAGCACGCGGGTGCGCTCCGTGCCCAGGTTGACCATGGGCTCGATGGCCAGGCACATGCCCTCTTCGAGCATCGGGCCCCGGCCGGGCTTGCCGTGGTTGGCGATCCACGGGTCCATGTGCATCTCGGTGCCGATGCCGTGGCCGCCGTACTCGGGCGGGATGCCGAAGCGGCCCTGCGACTTGACGTACCGCTCGACCTCGTAGCCGATGTCCGACAGGTGGCGGCCGATGCTCAGCGCGGCGATGCCGCGCCACATGGCCTCCTCCGTGATCCGCATCAGCTCCGTCAGCTTCGGGTCCACCTCACCGACAGGGACGGTGACGGCCGAGTCGCCGTGCCAGCCCTCCAGGATCGCGCCGCAGTCGATCGAGATGATGTCGCCCTCGCGCAGCTTGCGGGCGTTCGTCGGGATGCCGTGCACGACCTCGTCGTTCACCGACGCGCAGATCGTCGCGGGAAAGCCCTGGTAGCCCTTGAAGGACGGGATCGCGCCCTCGTCCCTGATCGCCTTCTCGGCGATGACGTCGAGGTCGAGCGGCGTCATGCCGGGCTCGACCGAGCGCCTGAGCAGATCGAGCGTGCGCCCGACGACCAGGCCGGCCGCGCGCATCTTCTCCAGCTGCTCCGGTGACTTGATCTGGATTCCGTGCTTGTTGCGTTTGAACACTTTTGCCCCCCTGGGTCTCAACGGGCCACCATGGGGACCCAATTCCCCCCACAATAGCCGCGAGGTGGCACGGAAACCCGTGCCACCTCCGCAAATCGGTCGTGCTGCAGCTACCCCATGAACGGGCGGATCGCCTCCATGGCCCGCTGGGTGACCTCTTCGACCGGGCCCGTCGCGTCCACCCCGACGAGGATGTCCTCGTCGGCGTAGTAGGACACCAGCGGCGCCGTCTGCTCCTGGTAGACCTCCAGGCGGTGCCTGACGGTCTGCTCCTTGTCGTCGTCACGCTGGAACAGCGCGCCCCCGCACGCGTCGCATTTGTCGTCCTTCTTGTCGTCGAACTCCACGTGCCAGATGCGGCCGCACTGACTGCACGTACGCCGTCCGGCCAGCCGCCTCACCACCTCGTCGTCGTCGACGACGAGCTCCAGCACGAGATCGAGCGCCTGGCCCCAGTCCTTGAGCATGTCGCGCAGGATCTCGGCCTGCGCGACATTCCTCGGGAAGCCGTCGAGCAGGAACCCGTCCTGCGCGTCGTCCTCGGAGAGACGGTCGCGGACCATGGCGATGGTGACCTCGTCGGGCACCAGGTCGCCACGATCCATGTACGTCTTGGCCAGCTTGCCAAGGTCCGTGCCGCCCGAGACGTTGGCACGGAATATGTCACCTGTCGAAATCTTCGGGATGGACAGGTTCGATGCGATGTACTGGGCCTGTGTCCCCTTACCCGCTCCGGGGGGCCCGACCAGAACGAGACGCACTACCGCAGGAAACCTTCGTAGTTACGCTGCTGCAGCTGGCTCTCGATCTGCTTAACCGTGTCCAGGCCGACGCCTACCATGATCAGGA
>NZ_VCKX01000411.1 GCF_005889725.1 Nonomuraea zeae | reverse complement strand
GGGTCGTAGTGGGCGCGCAGGCGGGCCGTGGCCGCGTCGGAGGCGCCCAGGCGTTCGAGGCCGAGCAGCGCCGCGCCAAGGACCGGCGGAACGTCGGCCACCACCGGCTTGGCGCGCGGCGCCCGCAGGGCGAACCGGGTGTCCAGCAGCGACGTCAGCAGCGGGTCCCTGGCCGTCAGGAGGCCGCCGCCCAGCACGACCTCCACCGGCGTCTCCAGCAGGCCGAGCCGGCGCAGGCACACCTCGGCCAGCACGATCACCTCCTCCGCCTGCCGCTCGACCAGCGACGCGGCCACCGCGTCCCCGCCCGCGGCCGCGGCGAGCACGCCGGGCGCCAGCTCGTGCAGCCGGCCCTCGTCCACCCGGCCGAAGTGCAGGCCGATCACCAGCTCCTCGACCGTCGCCGTGCCGAAGTGGGCGGTGAGCAGCCCGGTCAGCGCGGTCGGCGCGCCCCGGCCGTCCTCGGCGCGCACCGCGTGCCACAGGGCCTCCTCCGCCAGCCCCTGCCCGCCGCCCCAGTCCCCGCTGATGCGGCCCAGGGCGGGGAAGCGGACCACGGCGCCGGTGGGGGAGACGCCGACCGCGTTGATGCCCGCCCCGCACACGACCGCGACGCCCCACGCGGCCGACGCGCCGGCCCGCAGCAGCGCGAACGTGTCGTTGCGCACCACGACGTCCGGGCCGAACCCCCTGGCGGCGAACTCGCGGGCCAGCGCCTCCTCCTCCACCGGCAGGTCCGCGCCCGCCAGGCAGGCCGACACGTGGTCGAACCCGCCGGCCGGCAGCCCGTCCGGCAGCGCCGCGACGGCCACGTCCACGGCCGCCGCCACCCCGTCCCGCTGCGGCGCGAACGCTCCCGCGCGGCCGGTGGCGAGCACCTGCCCGTCCTCCGACAGCACCGCCACGTCCGTCTTGCTGTTGCCGCCGTCCACGGCCAGCACGAGCCGCGTGCGCGCCACTAGCCCACCGCCCACGGCAGGAAGCCGCGGTTGGCCGCCAGCAGCAGGTCCGTCAGCTCCTCCGCGGTCTCGTCCTGCCCGACCAGCGGATGGGCGAGCAGCGCGTCGCGCACCCGGTCCGCCCCGCCGCGCCGGGCCGCCTCCAGGGCGAGCGTCTCGTACGCCGACACGTTCGCGATCAGCCCGGCGTACAGCGGCTCCACGGCAGGCACCGGCAGCGGCACGGCCCCGGCCGGGGTGACGGCCGCCGGCACCTCGATGACCGCCTCGTCCGGCAGGAACGGCAGCGTGCCGGAGTTGCGTACGTTGACCACCTGAGCCGGCCCGGCCGGCGCGCCAGGGCCCGGGGCGTCGCCGAGCAGGGCGGCGACGAGCGCCACGGCCGCCTCCGAGTAGAACGCCCCGCCGCGCTCGGCCAGCAGCTCGGGCTTGGTCACGACCGCCGGGTCGGCGTAGAGCTCCAGCAGCCGCCGTTCCATCGCCGCCACCTCGGCCGCCCGCGACGGCTTGGCGCGCTGCTCGCGCACGACCGCGTCGTGAGCGTAGAAGTAGCGCAGGTAGTAGGACGGCACCGTGCCGAGCCGCTCCAGCAGCCCGGGCCGCAGGCCGAGGCTGCCGGCGATCTCCTGGCCGTGCGCGCGCAGCAGCTCGGGCAGCACGTCCTCGCCGTCGAGGTGGACGGACCGCTCCCAGGTGAGGTGGTTGAGTCCCACGTGGCCGAGCGAGATCCGGGCGGGATCGACGCCCAGCCAGGCGGCGAAGCGGCGCTGGAAGCCGATCGCCACGTTGCACAGGCCGATCGCCGGGTGCCCGGCGTCGAGCAGCGCCCTGGTGACGATGCCGACGGGGTTCGTGAAGTCCACGATCCACGCCTCGGGCGCGTGCTCGCGTACGGACTCGGCGAGCTCCAGCACGAGCGGGACCGTGCGCAGCGCCTTGGCCAGCCCGCCCGCGCCCGTCGTCTCCTGACCCACGCAGCCGCAGCGCAGCGGGAGCGTCTCGTCGACCTCGCGGGCCGCCTGCCCGCCCACCCTCAGCTGGAACAGCACCGCCCGCGCCCCCGCGACGCCCTCGGCGACGGAGGAGGTGGCCAGCACGCGGGCCGGATGCCCCGCGTGGGCCAGCATCCGCCGCGACACGCCCGCCACCAGGTCCAGGCGCGCGGCGTCGGGGTCGATCAGGGCGATCTCGGACACCGGCAGCTCCTCGCGCAGCCGCGCGATCCCGTCCACCAGCTCGGGCGTGTACGTCGAGCCGCCCCCGACCACGGCGAGTTTCAACCCTTCACTCCCGTCAAAGTGACGCCCTCGATGAACACTCTCTGGGCGAAGAAGAACACGATGATCACCGGCGCGGTCACCAGCAGCGTGGCGGCCATGGTGAGGTTCCACTGCACGCTGTGGAAGGCCTTGAACGTGGCCAGGCCGAGCGACAGCGTCAGGTTCTCCTGCTCGACGCCGGCGTACAGCAGCGGCCCGTAGTAATCGTTCCAGCAGTAGAAGAACTGGAACAGGGCCACCGCCGCGATCGCCGGCCTGGCCATCGGCAGGATCACGCTGAGCAGGGTCCTGAGGTCGGAGCAGCCGTCCACCTTCGCCGCGTCGGTGTAGTCGCGCGGGATGGTGACCAGGAACTGGCGCAGCAGGAAGATGGAGAAGGCGTCGCCGAGCAGCATCGGCAGGATCAGCGGCCACAGCCCGCCCGTCAGTTCGAGCCGGGCCCAGACCAGGTAGATCGGCACCGCGATGACCTGCGGCGGCAGCATCATGGCGGTGATCACCAGCAGGAACGCCAGCCGCCGCCCCCTGAAGCGGAACCTGGCCAGCGCGTACGCCACCGGCACCGACGACACGACGGTGAACAGGGTGCCGAGGCCGGCGTACATCAGCGTGTTGCCCGCCCACCGCAGCAGCATCGACTTCTCGAACACCACGGCGAAGTTGTCCCAGTTCCACGTGCGCGGCCACAGGTCGCCGGTCAGCGCTTGCTCGTCGGTCATCAGCGCGGTGAGCGCGATGAAGACCACCGGGGCCAGAAACATCAGCGCCAGCGCGACGGCCAGCGCGTGGGTGGCGATCCAGAGCAGCGCCCGCCGCCTGCGGGCCCTGACGCCGTCACGCCGCGCGGGCGGCGCCGCGGCGCGCGGGGGCACGGTGATCGTGGCGCTCATACGTCCTCCCCGGCCCGCCGGAACTGCCGCAGCAGGATCAACGTGAAGATCATCGAGGCGCCGAACAGCAGCAGCGCGAGCACGCACGCGTAGCCCATCGAGTAGTCGCGGAACCCGGCCTGGAACAGCCACTGCGGCAGGGTGAGCAGCGACTCCTCCGGATAGCCGGGGGAGAAGGTGCTGCCGGCCGAGTCGGTCACGCCCGACGCCACCCGGGAGGCGATCATGGCCTGGGTGAAGTACTGCAGGGCGTAGATGACGTTCGTGACCAGGGAGAACATCAGCACGGGCGCGATCATCGGCAGGGTCACGCTGCGGAACTGCCGCCAGGGTCCCGCGCCGTCGATGGCCGCGGCCTCGTACAGGTGCCTGGGGACGTCGAGCAGCGCCGCCAGGAAGATCACCGCGAGCTGGCCGCAGCTCCACATCGACAGCAGCGTGAGGCTGGGCTTGGACCAGCCGGGATCGCCGAACCAGTCGGGCCCGTGGATCCCGAACAGGGCCAGAAACTGGTTCCACGGGCCTGTCGCCGGGTTCATCAGGAACACGAACGTGATCGTCCCCGCCGCCAGCGGCACCAGCGAGGGCAGGTAGAAGATCGTCCGGATGATCCCGGCGCCCGCCTTGAGCCTGGTCACGAGCTGCGCCAGCGCCAGCGAGAACAGCACGGTGGCGGGGACCATGACGACCACCAGCCACAGCGTGTTGCGCGCCGAGACGGCCACCCTGGGGTCCTGCAGCAGGTAGCGGTAGTTGTCCAGGCCGACGAACTCCAGGGTGTACATGTCGTAGCGGTGGAAGGAGAAGTACACCGTGGACAGCATCGGATAGACGAAGAAGATCGACACGCCGGCGAGCCAGGGCGACAGCCACACGAGGGCCCGCAGGCCCTCGCGGCGCCGCCACAGTGACGGCCTTGCCTGTCTTCCCGCCGGCCCTCCCGGTGGCCCTGCCTGTGGGGCCGCGGTGAGCGAGGCCATGCGCGATCAGCCTCCGGACAGCTTCAGCTTGTCGTCGATCTGCTTGTCCACGCTTTTCAGCCCGGCGTCCAGATCGGGTACGGAGCCTTTCTCCCATTTCTGGATGAAGGTGGAGAGCGCCTCCTGGTTGAAGACGCTGTTCACGCTGGCGGGAATGGTCGAGGTCTTCGGGTGGGCGAATATATCCAGAAATGTCTTGAAATTGGCGTCTTTGGCGAGGTTGGGCGATTCCATGGACGCCTTGGTCGTCGGGACGTTGCGCAGCGCGTTCGACAGCGTCACCAGCGAGTCGGTGTCCGTCGTCAGGTGCTTGACCAGCTCCCACGCCTGCTGCGGGTGCTTGGCGCCCTTCGGCACGCCGATCACGGTGCCGGCGGTGAAGCCGCTGCCGTACAGCTCGGGGCGGTCGTCGGCGACGGGCACGGGGGCGGTGCCGTAGTCGAGGTCCGCGGCGTCGTTGGCGATCATCGCGTTCCGCCACTCCCCGTCGAGGATGATGGCGACCTTGCCCTGGAAGAACGGGTGCTTGGCGCCCCACTCGTCGCCCAGGCTCTTGCGGAACTTCTCCAGCTTGTCGTAGCCGTACCAGTCGACGAGCTCCTTCTGCCACGTCAGCAGCCGCTTCCAGGCCGGGTCGGTGCCGATGGCGGAGGTGCCGTCGCTCTTGTACCAGGTGGCGCCCGTCATCGGGGCCAGGTGGCTGGGGCTGTTCTCGTAGTACTGGACGCTCGGGATGAATCCGGCCACCTTGATCGTGCCGTCGGCGTCGCGGACCGTCAGCTTCTTGGCCAGGTCGGCCAGCTCGGTCAGCGTCTTCGGGGGCGCGTTCCCCTTCATCAGCGCCTTGTTGTAGTAGAGGCCGTACGCGTCGGCTAGCAGCGGCAGCGTGCACTGCCGGCCGTCGAAACGGGTGTAGGAGCGGGCCACCTCGGGCAGCACCGACAGGTCCACGCCGTCCTGCGCGATCACCGGCGTCAGGTCCTGGAACGCTCCCGACCTGCACCATTGGGCCACGTTGTCCGTGGTGAACGAGGCCGCCACGTCGGGCGCGTCGCCGCCGCGGATGGCCTGGGTGATCTGGTCGTCCTGTACGCCCTTGGTGGCCTTGACGGTGATCTGGGGGAACTTCCGGTTGAAGCCGGCGATGGCCTGCTCGAACGCCTTGACCTCGGCGTCGGTGGCGAAGCCGTGCCACAGCTCCAGCGTGGCGGCCGGCAACGCCTGGGAGGCCGAGCCCGAGGGTCTGGGCTGGGCGCCGAGCGACGGCCCTGCCTCCTTGTTCGCTGTGCACGCGGTCAGCGCGAGAGCCGCGGCGACCGCCAGGGGGACGAAGCGCACGGGGGGTGCCTCCTGCCAGACGAGTACAGACGGGTGGTACGGGCCGGGATCACGGCGATGATCATGAGAGGTTTCATGACGGGACCGTGGAGCTGAAGACCTCCTCGCGGACGGTGGCGAGGGCGAGGTCGAGCGCGCCGGCCAGGACGGGGTTGCCCTCGACGCTGGACAGGCGCACCTGAGGCTGGGGGATGGTGAGCGCGTGCAGCTCGTGCTCGACCAGCTCGCGCAGGGTCTCGCCGCCCGACATCACCACGCCGCCGGTCAGCACGATGAGGGCGGGGTCGACGACGGAGGTGATGGCGGCCAGGCCCACGGCCAGGCGGGCGGCGATGTCGCGCAGCCCCGCCCCGGCGTCGTCGGCCCGCTGGCCCTGGCCGCGCGCCGCCCGTACGGCGTTGGCGATCGCGTGGCGGAAGTCGGTGCCGCGCACGCCGTACGAGCGCAGCAGCTTGAGCACGGCGGGGCCGCCGGTGAGCGCCTGGTAGCCGTGATTGGCGTAGCGCCCGGACTCGCGGGCCGTCGGCGCGCCGGGGGTCGGCATGTAGCCCACCTCGCCGGCGCCGCCCGTGGCGCCGCGGTGCATCCGGCCGCCCAGCACGATGGCCGAGCCGATGCCCTCGTCGGCCCACAGCAGCACGAAGTCGCGGTGGCCGCGGGCGGCTCCGTGCGCCTGCTCGGCCACCGCGACCAGGTTGACGTTGTTCTCGACGTCCACGGGCACGCCGAGGCCGGCGCTCAGCGTGGGCACCAGATCGGGGATCTGCCAGCCGGGCACGTCCTTGGCGGCGGCGTACCCGAGCGTGCCGGTGGACGGGTCGATCGCGGCCTGCACGCCGATCACGACGCGGCGCAGCTCGCCTGGGGGCTCGGCGCCGCGCAGGGCGGCCCCGAGCCGGTCGAGCAGCTCGCCGTGGGGGCGGCGCGGGGTCGGCAGCGTGTGCTCGCCCACGACCGTGCCGGTGATGTCGGCCACCGTGGCGGCGATCCTGTCGGGGGTGACGTCGAGCGCGGCCACGTACGCCGCCGCCGGGTTGATCCGGTAGACCTCCGCCGTCCGCCCCGGCAGGCCCTCCCTGACGCCGTCGAGCACGACCAGCCCGGCCTCCTGCAGACGGGACAGGAGCTGGGACGCGGTCGGCTTGGACAGCCCGGTCAGCGTGCCGATCTCGGGCCGGGTCAGGGGGCCGCGGTCGAGGAGCGCCTGCAGTGCCGCGCGATCGTTGATGGCACGTAGCAGACTGGGGGTCCCCGGCACCGGACCGCTCACGCTGGCACTCCTTCATCGAAGTTAGGAAAGTTTCCTAACTCGGAAAATAGGGAGTCCCGCCAGGGGGGTCAAGGGGCGAAACCAAGACGTGACCGAACGCGGAGGGGGTGTTCGAGGAGAAAGAATGGGAGTGCTGCAACAGGCGTGCTAATGTCGTCGTTTGTCGTAACAACAAGCAGAATGGCCCGGAGTGTCCCATTAACCACAATAATGGTCAGGCGGCAACTCGTCAAACCGAGCTCGCCAGAGAGCAGTCGTACGTCACCCGGCTCTACGAGCGCCTCGACACGCTGCGCGAGCGCACCCAGACGCAGCTCAAGGAGGTGCTCGCCGCCGGTGCCGTCGGCACGATGCAGAACCGTTCGGAGCGCGACACGTTCGCCGAGATGTACGCGACGAGGCTCGCGCGCCTCTGGGCGGTCGAGCGCGGCCTGGTTTTCGGTCGGCTCGATCACCTCGACGAGGGCCGGCTCTACATCGGCAAGCTCGGCCTGTCCGACGACGACCAGCAGCGCCTGCTCATCGACTGGCGCGCGCCGGTGGCGCAGCCGTTCTACCGAGCCACCGCCACCGCCCCCATGGGGGTGACCAGGCGCCGCCACCTGCAGACGCGGGGGCGCGACGTCATCGGCGTGGACGACGACCTGCTCGACCTCGACTCGCTCACCGACGACGACCGCGCCACGCTCAACGGCGAGGCCGCGCTGCTGGCCGCGCTCGACGAGCGGCGCACCGGCCGCATGCGCGACATCGTCGCCACCATCCAGTCCGAGCAGGACCGGGTCATCCGCAGCGACCTGAACGGCGTCCTGGTCGTCCAGGGCGGCCCCGGCACCGGCAAGACCGTCGTGGCCCTGCACCGGGCCGCGTACCTGCTCTACACGCACAGGGAGCGGCTGGAGCGGCGCGGCGTGCTCATCCTCGGGCCCAACCTCACCTTCCTGCGCTACATCGAGCAGGTCCTGCCCTCGCTGGGCGAGACCGACGTGCTGCTGTCCACGATCAGCGAGCTCTACCCCGGCGTGACCGCCACCCTCAGGGACCGGCCCGAGGTGGCCGCGCTCAAGGGCGACCTGCGGATGGCCGACGTGATCGCCAAGGCCGTGCGCGACCGGCAGAAGGTCCCGCGCAAGCCCATCGAGCTCACCATCGGGCGCATCACGCTCACCATCGACCGTTCCATGCTGGAGGGCGCCAGGAACAAGGCCGCCCGCACGCGCCGCCCGCACAACCAGGCCCGCGCCGTGTTCGTCAGGTCGCTGCTGAACGCCCTGGCCAGGCAGCAGGCCCGCAAGATCGGCAAGGGGCTCATCGACGAGGACGACCTCGCCGACCTGCGCGAGGAGCTGCGTACCGAGCCGGTGGTCAAGTCCGCGCTCAACAGGCTGTGGCCGTACCTGACGCCGCAGCGGCTGCTGCTCGGCCTGTACGGCTCGCCGGAGCGGCTCGGCTACGCCGCCTCCCAGCTCACCGCCGAGGAGCGCGCGCTGCTGCGCCGTGACGGCGGGGACTGGACCGAGTCCGACGTGCCGCTGCTCGACGAGGCCGCCGAGCTGCTGGGCGAGATCGACGAGCAGGTGCTGCGGGCCAGCGCGCTCCAGGCCGAGGAGGAGCTGGCCGCCGCCAGGCAGGCCGAGGAGAGCGAGCGCGAGGCCGAGCTCGCCTACGCCCGCGAGGTGCTGGAGCTGACCGGCCTGTCCGACGTCATGGAGGCCGAGCGCCTGGCCGAACGCCAGCGCGGCGAGGGCCCCTACCTCACCACCGCCGAACGCGCCGCCGCCGACCGCACCTGGGCCTACGGGCACGTGATCGTGGACGAGGCGCAGGAGCTGTCGCCGATGGCGTGGCGGGCGGTCATGCGGCGCTGCCCGACCCGTTCCATGACGATCGTCGGGGACATCGCGCAGACCGGCTCGGCGGCGGGCGCGCGGTCGTGGGCGCAGGTGCTCGACCCGTACGTGGCCGGGCGCTGGCGCCAGGAGCGCCTCACCGTCAACTACCGCACGCCGGTGGAGCTGATGGCGCTGGCCTCCCGCGTGCTGGCCACCATCGACCCCGCCCTGGAGGCGCCCACGTCGGTGCGCGAGCTCGGCGTGGAGCCCTGGGCGGCGCCGCTGCCCGCGCTGCCCGCGCTGGTCAGGGCCGAGGCCGGAGCCGAGATCGGGCAGGGTGGCAAGGTCGCCGTCGTGGTGCCGGACGCGTTGCTCGGCTCGCTGGGGGCCGCGATCACCGCCGCCGTGCCCGGCACCGTGGTGGTGACGCCGGGGGCCGGGCGGGCCAAGGG
>NZ_VCKX01000410.1 GCF_005889725.1 Nonomuraea zeae | reverse complement strand
AGATGTGTATAAGAGGCAGAGCTGGGGCAGGCCGGAGAACCTGGCCTCGTCGCTGAGGTGCGCGGTCAGGTGCCAGGGCTCGTCGTCGGGCGTGCCCACCAGCAGCAGGCCGCCGGGCGAGCGGGTGGCGCGCAGGGCGACGCCCAGCTCGCGGGCGCGTTCGAGCCAGCCGGTCTCCGCGAGGAGCTCGCGCAGGAAGGCCACCGATCCTGAGTCCATGAATCCATGGTGCATGACGGGAATGAACGGGGTGGCTGATTCGCGAGTGATGTGTTGACACAGCCTGTGTTTCCCCGTCATTTCGGGCCTTGACATGGAGTTACCCTCGGGTAACGATCGGCTCGCGGCGCCGCCGTCCCAGTGTGCGATCTTCACGGAGAGGGGCGGCACATGAACTTACGTGTCCGCGTCAGCATGTCCATGGTCCTGTTAGCGATCATGTCCCTCACCACGACCCCGGCCCGCGCGGCGGCTCCGGGAGACGTGGTCTCCGCACAACCCACGACGGTCTACCTCCTGCCGGGCAAGCTGCTGGAGGTGCCGGTCAACGCCTGGCACCTGCGCTACAACTCCACCTCCGCCACCGGCTCGGTGAACACCGTGTCCGGCACCCTGCTCGTGCCCAAGAGCGGCTACCCGCTCGGCGCCCGCCCGATCATCGGGTACGCCTTCGGCACCCACGGGCTCGGCGACCAGTGCGCCCCCTCGGTCAGCATGAGCCAGGGGCGGGAGGCCGAGCTCGCGCTGGTGAGCCTGTTCCTGCTCAAGGGGTTCGCGGTGGCCATGACCGACTACGAGGGGCTCGGCACTCCGGGCCTGCACACGTACATGGCCGGGGTCTCGCAGGGGCACGCGGTGCTCGACTCGATCAGGGCGGCCAGCCGGGTCTCCGGCGCGGGGCTGTCCAGTCAGGCGCCCGTCGCCGTCATGGGGTACTCGCAGGGCGGCGCGTCGGCCGGGTGGGCGGCGCAGCTGCAGCCCACGTACGCGCCCGAGCTGCGGCTCAGGGGCGTCGCCGCGGGCGGCGTACCGGCTGACCTGCACGCCGTGGCCGCCCACCTGGACGGCGGCGCCGACTTCGGGCTGGCCGCGGCCGCCGGGGTGGGCCTCGACGCCGCCTATCCCGAGCTGGACCTGGAGGCCGACCTCAACGACCGGGGCCGCGCCCTGCTCGCCGACGCGGCCGACGACTGCGTGGGAGACCTGAGCAAGCTCGCCGGGCTCCGCTTCGCCGACCTGAGCCCGATCGACCTGATGAACCAGCCAAAGTGGCTGGCCCGCCTCGGCCAGAACCGGCTGGGGGCGGTGGCGCCGCGGGTGCCGATGTTCCTGTACCACGCGAGGGGGGACCAGATCATCCCGCTCGCGGTGGGGTCCACGCTGCGCTCCGAGTACTGCCGGGCCGGGGTGAACGTGCGCTGGACCGCGCTGCCCGCGCCCGACCATGTCACGGGGGCCATCGAGGGCGGCCCGCTGGCCATCGAATGGCTGGCCCTGCGGGTGTACGGCCTGCCTGCGTTCGGCAACTGCTAGCGCGCTTCTCCGGCACCGCCCGCCCCGGTGGAGGGGTGGGCGGTGCCGCCGGGCCGGGGCCGAGCTGGCATGATCTGGCTATGACTGAAGCAAGCGGGCTTTCCATCGGCATCCTCGGCGGCACCGGCGACCAGGGGAAGGGGCTGGCGCGCAGGTTCGCGCTGGCCGGGCACCCGGTGCTGATCGGGTCGCGCAGCGCCCAGCGGGCACAGGAGGCGGCCGACTCCATCGGCGCGGGCGCGACGGGCGACGAGAACGCCGCCGTCGCCTCGCGGGCCGACATCGTGATCGTGGCGGTGCCGTACGAGGGGCACAAGGCGCTGCTGGAGTCCCTGCGCGCCGAGCTGGCCGGGAAGATCGTGGTCGACTGCGTCAACCCGCTCGGGTTCGACAAGCAGGGCGCGTACGCGCTGCGCGTCGAGGAGGGCAGCGCCGCCCAGCAGGCCGCCGCCGTGCTGACGGACAGCCGGGTGGTGGCGGCCTTCCATCACGTGTCCGCCGTCGTGCTGATGGACCCCGCGGTGGACAAGGTGGACCTCGACGTCCTGGTGCTCGGCGACGACCGCGAGGCCACCGACGCCGTGCAGGCGCTGGCGGAGGCCATTCCCGGCGTGCGTGGGGTCTACGGCGGCCGGTTGCGCAACGCCCACCAGGTCGAGGCGCTCACCGCCAACATCATCTCGGTGAACCGCCGCTACAAGGCCCACGCCGGGCTCCGCATCACCGACATCTGACCCCGCGCGTCACGCCCCCGTGAGTCCCGGCCCCGCATCGCCGGGCCGCGCGTCGCCGGCACCTGCCCGTGCGCGACCCGGCTCCGTGGCTAGAGCCAGCCGGCGTCCTCGGCGATCCGGATGGCGTCGATCTTGTTGCGGGCGCCCGTCTTCGTGATCGCCCCGGTCAGGTAGTTGCGCACGGTGCCGGGCGACAGGTGCAGGCGGGAGGCGATCTCCTCGGCCGAGGCGCCCCTGGCGGCCTCCTTCAGCACGGTGGACTCCCGGGGCGTCAGCGGGCTCTCGCCGTACTCCATCGCCGAGGACACCAGCTCGGCGTCCAGCACGCGCAGCCCGGCGGCGGTGCGCCTGATGGCGTCCGCCAGCCGGTCACCCGGCGCGTCCTTGACCAGGAACGCCGTGATGCCGGCCGCCAGCGCCCTGCGCACGTGGCCCGGCTGCCCCATGGCCGTGAGCACCAGGACCCGGCAGGACGGCAGTCGGCCGAGCAGCTCGGCGGCGGCGGTGATGCCGTCGAGCACCGGCAGGTCGATGTCCACGACCGCGACGTCGGGGCGGGTGTCCATGGCCACGGGCACGATCTCGTCGCCCCGGGTCACCTCCGCGACCACCTCGATGTCGGCCTCCAGCCGGAGCAGCGCGGTGAGCGCGGCCCGGATCATGTGCATGTCCTCGGCCAGCAGCACCCTGATCACGCGCCCGCCCCCGGCGGCCGGCGTCGTCGCCCTCATGCGGCGACCTCCGCGGCCGGGAAGGACGTGCTCGTGTGGCGAGCTGCGAGCGCGCTCACGCGGCGACCTCCACGGTCAGCAGGAAGCCGCTCGTGCCGGTGCGGGCGGCGGCGCAGGAGCCGCCCGCCTGCGCGGCGCGCTCCTTCAGGCCCGTGAGGCCGTTCCCGGTGGGGCCCGGCTGGCCGGGAGCGCCGTCGTTGGCCACCTCCAGCCGCAGCCGCCCCTGGCTGAGCGAGGTGGTGATCGTGCAGATGGTGGCCTCGCTGTGGCGCAGGACGTTGGTCACCGCCTCGCGTACGGCCCAGGCCAGCGTCTCCTCCGCGCGCGGGGACAGCGGGACGTCCGCCAGGTGCGCCTGGCACCCGACCCCCGACGACTCCAGCAGCGCCACCGCCCTGTCCACCTCGCCGGCCAGCGACATCGCGCGAAACCCCCTGGCCACCCCGCGTACGTCCTGGGCCGCCTCCCTCGCCACCCGCACCAGCTCGCCCATCTCCGCCCGCGCGGAGCCGGGCTCGCCGCGGTCCATGAGGCGCGCGGCCAGGTCGCCCTTGAGCGCGATCGCGGTCAGGCTGTGCCCGAGCCCGTCGTGCAGGTCGCGGGAGATCCGCAGGCGTTCCTTGAGCACGGCGGCGTCCGCCAGCTCGGCCCTGACCTGCTCCAGCTCCGCGGTCACGCGGGCCACGCGGACCAGCGCGTACGTCATCGCGCCCGTCGTGAACGTGGTGACCAGGTAGAACAGCGTGATCACGGAGTTCGCGGTGCTCAGCCCCAGCACGGCGGCCTCGTACGCCAGCATGAGCCCGACCAGCGCGCCGCCCCGGCCCAGTGGCAGGAACACCAGCAGCGAGCCGGCCAGCATCGGGGCGGTCACCCCCGACATGCCGCCGGGCAGGACGAAGTCCGGCAGGTAGGTGACGACCGCCTGGAGCACGAGCGTGAGGGGGTAGCGAGGAGGCCGCTCGCCGCGCAGGGCCGCCCGCATGTTGAGGTGATGCGTGCCGACCACCGCGAGGATCACCGCTCCGGCCGTCGCGCCGTAGCGCCAGCTGTGCAGGAAGTAGGTCAGCGCGATCACCGAGTAGGCGAGCGAGACGGCCGTGATGAGGCCGATCGCGAGGCGTCTGGCGGAGAGGGAGACCACAGCGGAGTTTACGACCTGCGTGGTTCCCACCGGAACCACAGCCTGAGCGCGACGAGCCCGGTGGCCGCCCAGCCGGCCAGGACCAGCGCGGGCACCGCCAGGTCGCCCGTCTTGACGGCGTTGACGACGGCCATGGTCGGCAGCAGGTCCAGCACGGGGAGCAGCCACGACGGCAGCGGGATGGGCCCCATCGCGCCTGCCGAGACCCCCGCCACCAGGAACACCGGCATGGTGAACGCGGCCGCCAGCTCCGCGCGCGGGATCACGGCCGTGTACGCGGCGCCGAGCAGCGACAGCACGGCCGAGCCCGCGACGACGAAGGCGGCGAAGGCCGGCAGGTTCGCGGGCAGCGGGACGCCGGCCACCAACCGCACGGCCACCACGCACAGCACGATCATCGCCACGGTCTGGGTGGCCGTGCTGGCGATCTGGCCGAGCAGGATCTGCCGGTCCGTCAGGCGGCCGGCCCGCAGCCGCTTGAGCACGAGCTGGTCGCGGCGGCTGGTGAGGGCGACGGCGATGTTCATGAACGCGGTGATCGACAGCAGCAGCGCGAGCGAGCTTTGGAAGACCGAGGTCGCCGCGTCCGCGCCGCCGGCCTGGACGTGCCGCATGAGCAGCGGCATCCCGATGGCCAGCCCCACCGGCGTGATCACCGAGCCGACCAGCATCGCCTTGTCCCGCCAGAACAGGCGCGTGCCGAGACGGTAGGTCGCGGTCAGGCTCATCGGGCGCTCCTGGGCAGGTCGAGGAAGAGGTCTTCGAGCGTGGCCGTACGGACCTCCAGGCCCGCCAGCCGCAGCCCGCGCTCCGCGGCCCAGGTCAGCAGCGTCTGCGCGGCGAGGTCGGGGTCCTCGGCGCGGCAGACGGCCTGCCCGCCCTCCATGGTGACCGGCAGCGGCAGGTCGGCCGGGCTCACCTGGGCGGGCAGCCGGAACGCCACCCGCCCGCTCTGCGCCGCGAGCGTCTCGGCCATCCCGCCTGAGGTCACGAGCGTGCCCTCGTCCATGATCGCCATGGTGGAGGCCAGGCGCTGCGCCTCCTCCAGGTAGTGCGTGGTCAGCAGGATCGTGGTGCCCTGACCGGCCAGGTCGCGGATGACCGCCCAGGTGCTCCTGCGGGCCTCCGGGTCCATGCCGGTGGTCGGCTCGTCGAGGAACAGCACGTCGGGGCGGCCCAGCAGGGCCAGCGCCAGATCGAGCCGGCGCTTCTCGCCGCCGGACAGCTGCCGCACCTTGGTGCCGGCCCGGCCCTCCAGCCCCGCCAGCCCGATCGCCTCGTCGCGGGGGCGCGGCGCGTCGGTGAAGTCGCGCCAGGTGTCGATCGTCTGGGCGACCGTCAGGTCGGGGAAGAACCCGGCCTCCTGCAGCATGATCCCGATGCGCCGCCGGACGGCCGCGCGATCGGTGTACGGGTCGAGGCCGAGCACCCGCACGGTCCCGCCGTCCGCCCGCTGGAAGCCGGCGAGCACCTCGATCGCGGTGGTCTTGCCCGCGCCGTTCCTGCCGAGCAGCGCGAAGATCTCTCCTTCGGCCACCTCGAACGAGATGCCCTTCACCGCCTCGAACCCCTGATGGCTCTTCCTGAGCCCGGCCACGCCGATTGCTGTCATGCCTCCGAATATGCCGGGGACGTGATCACGCGCGACAGTGAAGAATTCACGACTTCCTGGACAGCTTGAGCAGCGCCTCCGCGACCGCCTCGGGGTCGACGAGCTGGTGCAGGTGCATGCCGGGCAGCCGGGTCACCGGCCAGCCGCGCCGGACCGCCTCCTCGGCGACCTTGTCGTACGGGGGGCCGAACCACAGGCACGAGCACCGGACGTCGTCCCACCCGGCGGGCACGGGCAGCGTCTGCGTGTAGTAGTCGAGCGGCAGCCGCGGCTGCTCGGCCGCCACCCGCACCCGCACAGCGGGGTCGGGCAGCATGGCCACCACGTCCTCCTCGTCCCACCAGTCCGTCCAGCGCGGCAGCACGCCGTCGGGACCGGCCAGATCGCGCAGGAACGGCAGGAACTCCTCATTCGCGATCTTGATCAGGCCGTCGCTCGGCGGGATGTGCGCGTCGGCGAACACGCACGCCACCACCCGCTCGCCCAGCCCTTCCTTGATCAGCGGCAGGAAGAAGCCGGCGTTGCTGTGCACGACCAGCACCAGGCGGGTGTCGGGGGCGGCGCTGCGCACCGCCTCCACCACCGTGGGCCAGTAGGGTGCCCCGCCCGCCACCACGCCGGTCAGGTCGGGCACCACGGCCGCGTGCCCCCGCCGCTCCAGCGACTCCGCCACGGGCGCCCACGTGGACGGGCCGACGGAGGGGCTGTGCACGAGGATGAAGGTCGTCTCCATGGCTCCACCCTTTCAGACGATGAGGGTGTGGCGGGACACGGCGTGATCGGCCCCGCCGAAGGACGCCCAGGCCGCGGCCAGGTTGTTCACCGCTCGCGAAAGCTCGTCCTCGGGGAAGAGGAAGTGCAGCCGCATGTGGTCGGAGTATCCGCCCAGCGGGTCGAACGACCTGCCAGGCGGCACCGCGACCCCATGCCTGAGCGCCACCTGGGCGAAGGAGTCGACGTCGCCGCGCGGCAGGCGTACCCAGAGGGTCTGGCCGCCGAGGGCGGGCTCGAACGACCAGGACGGCAGGCGCGTACGCAGCTCCGCGCACAGATGGTCGTGGCGCTCGCGCAGCACGCGTACGCGGGCCGGGCGGATCTCCTCCAGGCGGCGCAGCAGCGCCACGGCGGCGAGCTGGCTGAAGACCTCGCCACCCAGATCGTGCACGGCGCGCAGCCTGGCCAGCCGCGAGACCAGCGGGGCCGCCGCGCGGATCCAGCCGAGCCGCAGGCCGCCCCAGACCAGCTTGCTCATGGAGCCGACCGTGATCACCTGCTCCCCGCCCCCGCACGCGGCCAGGGGCGGCGGCGTCTCGCCCGAGAAGCACAGCTCGGCGCAGACCTCGTCGTCGATCAGGGGCACGTCGTGCTCGGCGGCGAGCGCGGCCAGCCGCCTGCGGGCCTGGTTGTCCATGACGGCGCCGTCCGGATTGCGGGCGGTGGGGACGAGGTAGGCCAGCGCGGGACGTTCGCGCAGGGCGTGACCCGCCTGCTCCACGTGCATGGGCCGGACGACCGACGCCGCGTGCCTGAACGCCTCCAGCGCCCCCGGATAGGTCGGCGACTCGGTCAGCACGGTGTCGCCCGGCGACACCAGCAGCCCGGCCAGCAGCGTGAGCGCCTGCTGGGCCCCCGTCGTCACCATGATCTCCTCGGGCGCCGTCGGCACGCCGCGCCCGGTGTAGTAGGCGGCCAGGGCGGCGCGCAGGTCCGCGTGCCCGGCCGGCTGGTAGCCCAGGTCGCGCACCCTGGCCAGCCGCGCGCCCGCCTCCTCGTACGCCTCGAACATCGCCGCCGGCGGATCGTGCGGGGCGGCGCAGGTCAGCAGCTGCACGCCGTCCGGCGGATGCAGGATGTGCATCAGCAGGGGGTTGGCCACCACGCCGTCGGTGGTCCGCGTCGCGGGCAGGTCGAGCGCGGCCACCCTGGTGCCGCTGCCCTGCCTGCGCACCACGCGGCCCTCCTGCTGGAGCAGGTCATACGCGGCCACCACCGTGCCCCGGCCCACCGCCAGCCGGCTGGCCAGCACGCGGTCGGGCGGCAGCTGCGCGCCCGGCGCCAGCACGCCGTCGTCGATCAGCGCCCGCAGGCGGGCGGCCAGCAGCAGGTACAGCGGCCCGCGCCCCGACGCCCACCGGCCCAGCAGATCGATCAGGTCGTCGAGATTGGCCCCATTCATGGACCAATTCTGCGGCATTGGCTCTCCTATGTGCCCCCTTTTCGGGTGATTCTGGAAACATGACTGATTCCCGCTCTGACGCGCTCCGCCCCGACACGCGCGCGGTGCACGTGCCGCAGCCGGTCGTGGAGGGCAGCCGTCCGATCACGATGCCCATCTACCAGACCTCGGGTTTCACGTTCGACGACCCCGCCGTGATGGCCGACTCGATGGGCCGGCCGGACGGCGCGTACGTCTACGGGCGCTACACCAACCCCACCGTCCGCTCGCTGGAGCTGGCCGTCTCCGGGCTCGAAGGCGGCGCGGGCGCCATCGCCACCGGCTCCGGCATGGGCGCGATCAACACCGTGCTGCTCGCCCTGCTCAAGCCCGGCGACCACCTCATCGCCCAGAGCTCCCTGTACGGTGGGACCGCCGCCATGCTGGCCGAACTGGCCGGCCGGTTCGGCATCACGGTCACCCACGTGCCGGAGAACGACCCCGCCGCCCTGCGCGCCGCGGCCCGCCCGGAGACCAAGCTCGTCTACCTGGAGACGATCAGCAACCCGATGACGCTGGTCGCCGACCTGCCCGCGATGTGCGCGGCGGCCCGCGAGCTGGGGCTGGTGTCCGTGGTGGACAACACGTTCGCCACGGCCATGCTGTGCCGGCCCATCGAGCACGGGGCGGACATCGTCGTGCACTCCACCACCAAATACCTGTCCGGGCACACCGACGTGGTGGGCGGGCTCGCGGTCTTCGCCGACCCGGCGCTCTACGAGCGGGTCTGGCACTTCGCGATCGAGCTGGGGGCCGCGGCGGAGCCGTTCGCGTCCTGGCTGGTGCTGCGCGGGCTGCAGACGCTCGCGTTGCGCATGGAGCGCCACTGCTCCAACGCCCGGCTGCTGGCCACCCGGCTCGCCGGGCATCCCGCCGTCGCGGCCGTGCACTGGCCGGGGCTGGAGTCGCATCCGTCGTACGAGCTGGCGGGCAAGCTGCTGTCCGGCTTCGGCGGGGTGTTCTCGTTCGACCTGGCCGGCGGGGG
>NZ_VCKX01000040.1 GCF_005889725.1 Nonomuraea zeae | reverse complement strand
GGTGGTGGGCGTGGAGGGATGAGCGGGGCGGAATCGACACCCGGCTGAGAGGTAAATTCGTCCTTTCGGAGGGCACGATCCGCCGTCCCGGGTGGGACCATCTATGCAGGGATTTATCCCAACATGGTGCGATGTATCCCAGCAGGACGGATATCGATGTCAGACACAGAAGAATTCCCGCTCGTCCAGTTCATGCGTGACGGGTTCGACCCGGTGGGCGAGCTTGCGCGCATCCGCGCCGAGCACCCGGTCTTCCCCATGGAGATCCCCGGCGGTCAGACCGTGTACCTGGTCACCCGCTGGGCGGACGTACGCGCCGTGCTGGGCGACCATGAGCGTTTCAGCAACGACTTCGCCGGCGTGATCGGGCTCGGCTCGAACCAGGAGGACCCGGGCGGCCTCGGGTTCCGCGACCCGCCCGAGCACACGCGGCTGCGCAAGTACCTGACGCCCGAGTTCACCATGCGCCGCCTGCGCCGGCTGGAGCCGCGCATCGAGGCCATGGTCGAGGAGCACCTGGACCGGATCGAGGCCAAGGGCGCGGAGGGCGGGCCGGTGGACCTGGTCGAGGAGTTCGCGCTGCCGATCCCGTCGCTGGTGGTGTGCGAGCTGCTCGGCGTCCCGTACGGGGAGCGCGCCGACTTCGTCAAGATCAGCAAGGACCGGTTCGACTTCACGGCCGGGCCCGAGGCCTCGTTGCAGGCGATCAACGACGCGATGGCGTACATGACCGACCTCGTCGCCAGGGAACGGCTGAACCCCGGCGAGGGCCTGCTCGGCCAGCTGCTGCGCGAGCACGGCGACGAGCTCGACGACCGCACGCTCGCCAGCATGGCCGACGGCCTGCTGACCGGCGGGCACGACACCAGCACCAGCATGCTCGCCCTCGGCACCCTGTGGCTGCTGCGCAACCCCGAGCAGGCCGCGAAGGTGCGCGAGGTGGACGGCTACGTCAACGACGTGGTCGAGGAGCTGCTGCGCTACATGACCGTCGTGCAGGTGGCCTTCCCGCGCTTCGCCCGCGACGACCTGGAGCTGCACGGGCACCAGATCAAGAAGGGCGAGATGGTGCTCTGCTCGCTGACCGCCGCCAACCGCGACCCGTCCTTGGGCGAGGACATGGACGAGATCCGGCCGGGCAGGCAGTCGGCGGGCTCGCACATGGCCTTCGGCCACGGCATCCACCGCTGCATCGGCGCGCCGCTGGCGCAGATGGAGATGCGCATCGCCTTCCCGGCCCTGCTGCGCCGTTTCCCGGGGCTGCACGTCGCCGGTGAGGTGCCGTTCAGGGAGCTCGCTATTGTCTACGGCGTCAAAGAGCTACCCGTCGCCTGGTAGAGCGGTTACGTTCGCAGTGTGAGCCGTGTGAGCGAGCCTGTCATCGATCTGACCGCGATCAGCGCCGTCGTGTTCGACACCGACGGCGTGGTCACCGACACCGCTCGGGGGCATGCGGCCGCCTGGAAGCACGTCTTCGACGCCTTCCTGCGTGGCCGCTCTTCGCCGTTCGACATCCGCGACGACTACCTGCGCCATGTAGACGGTCGGCCGCGGCTCGACGGCATCCGCACGTTCCTGGCGGCGCGCGGCATCAGCGCGCCCGAGGGCTCGGCCGACGACGAGCCGGGCGCGCCGACCGTCCACGGGCTGGGCCTGGCCAAGGACCAGATCTTCATGGCCCAGGTCGACAAGTACGGCGTGGCCGCCTTCCCCTCCACCGTGGCGCTGCTGCACGAGCTGCGCCGCAGGGGCGCCCGTACGGCGGCCGTCTCCGCCAGCCTGCACGGCCGCAAGCTGGTGAATTCGGCCGGCGTCATGCACCTGTTCGACCTGCTGGTGGACGGCAACGACGCGGCCCTGATGAACCTGCCGGGCAAGCCCGACCCCGCCCTGTTCCTGGAGGCGACCAGGCGGCTGGCACTGCCGGCGGCCAGGACCGCGGTGGTGGAGGCGGCGCTGCCGGGGATCGAGGCGGCGGGGAAGGGCGGCTTCGGGCTGGTGATCGCGGCCACCAGGGAGGGCGACGCGGCCGAGCTGCACGCGCACGGCGCCCACATCGTGGTGGCCGACGTGGGCGAGCTGGAGGTGCGCGGAAAGGTCCTACCCTGGACGTCGTGACCGTTCTCATCGACCCGCCCGACTGGCCGGGGCCGCGCGGCCTGATGTGGTCGCATCTCGTCAGCGACAGCTCGCTGGAGGAGCTGCATGATTTCGCGGCGCGGCTGGGGGTGCCCGGGCGGGCGTTCGACCGGGATCACTACGACGTGCCGGAGACCGTGCACGCGCGGGCGGTGGCGCTGGGGGCACACGCGGTCAGCTCGCGCGAGCTGCTGCGGCGGCTGATCGCCGCCGGGCTCCGCCGGCGCAAGCGCCACAGGCTGAGCCCCGACGCCTCACGCCTGACGCCTGAGCGCCCTGACACCCTGACACCCTGACACCCTGAGGCTCACGCCCCGGTGCCGCGAGTGAGGGCGGCCAGCTCGGCGGTCATGTTGGCGCGGGCCCGCTCCTCCCACAGCTCATGTCCGCGCCGGGTCCGGTAGAGAGCCGGTACGGCGAGCAGCCGGCGCAGCACCTCGGCCCGCCCCTTCCTGAACAGGTCGTCCGGCACGTGGGCGTACTCCTCGCGGATCCGGGCCGCGTAGTCCGCGTAGTCGTCGTGGTCGTCGTGGTGGTCCTCGGGGTCCGAGTGGCCGGGGCGGCCGAGCACGGCCAGGTCGGCGTCGCAGAGCACCGCGCCGTTCCGGTCTCCCCCGGCCAGCGTGTCGTGCGCGGCGGTGAGGCGTACCAGCCGGGCGACCTCGGCGATCCGCGCGGCGGGCACCCCGCACCGCGGCAGCCGGGCCTGGGCCAGCTCGGCGCTGCGTTCCTCGTCCCAGCCCGGCCGGCCGTCGTAGACCGCGTCGTGGAACCAGACGGCCAGGCGGACCGCCACGACGTCGTCGGCGTCGCCGTCCGGTCCCGCGGTCAGGTCGTCGACGGCGGCGAGGACGGCGGCCAGGTGGGCGCGGGTGTGATAGCGGCGGTGCGGCTCGGACCAGCGGGCGATCAGCTCCGCGCCGGTGGCGCGGGCGGCCGGGGAGTCCCCCGCGAGCGCGACCCAGTCGTCGATCATCATCCCACCGTACGCCGCGTCCGGTTTGGTAGCGTCCTGGCATCGACACCACACCACAGGATCCCCGGCGGCTGCCCCGATGGCAGGAGCTGCGGGCCCTCCTGCCCAGGCGTCCCCGGCCGTTCCCGTCCAGGTCGCGGCGGGTGGCGGACGCGGCCGACGTCGCCGATCTCCGGCGGCTCGCCCGGCGGCGGGCCCCGCGGATGGTGTTCGACTACGTGGACGGCGCGGCCGAGGACGAGCGGTCGATGGCCAGGGCCGTGGCGGCTTTCGAGCGGGTCGAGTTCCGCCCCCGCGTCCTGCGCGACGTCGCCGAGGCCCCTACCTCCGTCGAGGTGCTGGGGCGGCGGATCGCGATGCCGGTGATCCTGGGCCCGACGGGGTTCACCAGGATGATGCACCGCGCGGGCGAGCGGGCCGTGGCGCGGGCGGCGGAGCAGGCGGCCGTCCCCTACGTGCTGTCCACGATGGGCACCACGACCGCGGCGGACGTCGCCGCCGCGGCCCCCGGCGGCTGGAACTGGTTCCAGCTCTACGTGGTCCGCGACCGCGCCCGCAGCCTGGAGATGCTCGCCCGGGCCACGGACGCGGGCATGGACGTGCTGGTCGTGACCGTGGACGTGCCCACAGCCGGGGCCCGGCTGCGGGACGTGCGGCATGGGCTGACGGTCCCGCCCGCGCTGCGCTGGCGCAGCGTGCTGCAGGCGGCCCGGTATCCCGCGTGGTGGTTCGACTTCCTCACCAGCGAGCCGCTCAGGTTCGCCACGGTGGACGGCGCGCCCGGCGACCTCGCGGGGATCACGAACATGATGTTCGACCCGTGCGTGACCATCGCCGACCTGGAGTGGATCAGGTCGGCGTGGCAGGGACGGCTGCTGGTCAAGGGCGTGCAGCGGGTGGACGACGCCGAAGACCTGGCCTCCGTCGGCGTGGACGGGCTGGTCGTCTCCAACCACGGCGGGCGGCAGCTCGACCGCTCCCCCACGCCGCTGGAGCTGCTGCCCCGCGTGGTGGACGCCGTGGGCGACCGCACGGAGGTGTTCCTGGACGGCGGCGTGCGCAGCGGGGCCGACGTGGCCGCCGCCGTCGCGTTCGGCGCCCGTGCCTGCTTCGTCGGCCGGGCCTACCTGTACGGGCTGATGGCGGGCGGCGAGCCCGGCGTGCGGCGGGTCCTCGACCTGCTGCACGCCGAGCTCGTCCGCACGCTGCGGCTGCTGGGGGTGGCCGGCGTCGGGGGCCTCGGTCCCGACGCCGTCCGCCTGCGATGACGATCAGCCGAGCGTCACGGGGCAGATGAACGTCAGGGGAAGGTGAGCGTCAGGGGAAGGTGACGACCTTCACCGGGATCGTGTCCGTGCCCTGCGCCGGCCCTCCTGTGTTGTTGACGACGTGCGCGATCGTCCCGTTGCCTCCGAGCGACACCGTGAGCAGGTCGTGGAAGCGCACGCCCGCCGCGACGGGCGTCTCGAAGCCGCGTTCGGCCACGATGGAGGGATCGACGTTGAAGTAGCAGTACGCCCCCAAACCCCACGCCTCGTGCGAGGTCACGGAGTCGGCGACCTTGTAGGAGGCGTAGCCGCGGGTGGAGCCGTTCATCCAGGCGGCCTGGTTCGGCGGGTCGTACGGCATCTCGTTCTGGAAGAAGATCGTCTTGCCGCGCTGGCCGTTCCAGACGACCTGGTACTTCTGGTAGTGCTCGACGAACAGTCCGTACGCGGTGACGTCGTCGCCGTTGACGATCAGGCCGGTGTCGGCGGTGTTGACGGTCCAGCCGATCCCGGTGCCGTGGTCGCCGCGCCAGGCCCAGATGTGGTCGATGATCGCGTTGTCACTGTTCACGACCAGGCTGGTGGTGGCCTTGCCCGCGTGGGCGCCGCCGATGCGGAAGAACACGTCCTGGATCGAGGTGGGGTTGGCGGCGTGCGTGGCGGCCGAGCCGGTCGGGCCGACCTCCATCAGAATGGGCGAGTTGACGCTGCCCGCGTCGAACAGCAGCCCGGCCACCTTGACCCCGTCCACGTCGGCGACCCGCATCGGGACGACGCCGTTGTCCGGGATGATCGTGGCGTAGCCGAGCCCGAGCACGACCGTGTTCGCCCTGGTGACGTTGATGGTCTGGCCGACGTGGTAGATGCCGGGGGTGAACAGCAGGTGCAGCCCTGAGGCGAGCGCGGCGTTGATGGTAGCCGCGGTGTCGGACGGCTTGGCGACGTAGAACTGGCTGAGCGGGATGGAGGTGCCGGCGCCGGCCCAGCTCACGCCGCGCGAGTTCTGCCGCAGGGCGGGGACGAAGACCTGGTAGTTCCCGGACGCGTCCACGTACAGGTAGGGCTTCTCCCTGGTCACGGGGCTGGTGTCGAGCGTCGTGTACGGCGGCTCGGGGAACGACTGGGCGGGCGCGCCCACCACGCCGGAGAAGACCATGTTCCACACGCCGTTGAGCCAGCCGCCGATGTTGCTGTCACGGGTGAACCACTGCTGCTGCGAGTACGGCTGCACGGTCCCGTCGATCCTGCTGTCGGCGATGTAACCGCCGCTGGCCCACCCGTACCCGCTGGGCGCCAGGTTGAGGTTGCCCCTGACGTGGACCCGGCGGAAGGGGGCCGCCTGGGAGACCGCCCACTGGTTGGTGCCGCCGCTCGGCGTGATCGACAGGTTCTCCGCCGAGCGCCAGAAGTTCTGGGTGGCGTTGCCGCCGAACCAGCCCGCGTCCACCCTGACCTGGCCGTTGATGGTGACGTCGTCGGGGTTGCGGCCGAGGCCGGCGATGGAGGTGTAGAAGCCGATGTTGGCGTTGACGTTGTAGGAGCCGGGCTTGAACAGCAGGGCGTGGCGCTGGAGGCCGAACTGGTTCGACTCCATCTGGGTGAAGACCGAGTCCAGGGTGGACTGGATGGTGGCCGCCGGCGTGGACGGGTCGAAGACGTGCACGTTGGGGCCGAGGTCGCCGCCGCCCGGCGGGGTGGTGGTGCCGGTGGTGCGCACGGTGAGCTCCCACAGCGAGTAGCCGTAGGCGGTGGCTCTGGCGGTGCCGTACACGCGGACGTAGCGGCCGCTGCCGGACACGTTCAGGGTCTGCGTGCCACCGGTGCCGGTGGTCGTGGAGTAGACGTCCGTCCAGGTCGAGGCGTCACCGGAGACCTGGACGCGGAACGCCGTGGCGTAGGCGGCCTCCCACTGGAGCACCACCTGGCAGACCTGCTGGGCCGAGCCGAGGTCGACCTGGATCCACTGGGGGTCGCTGAAGGCGCTGGCCCAGCGGGTGCCGGTGGCGCCGTCCACGGCGGCCGAGGCGGGGGTGCCCGCGCCTTCGGCGGAGGAGGCGGTGGCCGGGCGGTTGAGCGCGGCGTTGGCGCTGCCGCAGGCCGTGCCGCCGCCGGTGGTGCCGTAGACCTGGAACTCCCACAGCGAGTAGCCGTAGGCGGTGGCTCTGGCGGTGCCGTACACGCGGACGTAGCGGCCGCTGCCGGACACGGTCAGGGTCTGCGTGCCACCGGTGCCGGTGGTCGTGGAGTAGACGTCTGTCCAGGCGGAGGCGTCACCGGAGACCTGGATCCGGAACGCGGTGGCGTGGGCGGCCTCCCATTGCAGGACCACGCTGGTGACGGTGGCGGTGGCGCCCAGGTCCACCTGGATCCACTGCGGGTCGCTGAACGTGCTGGACCAGCGCGTCCCGGGGGCGCCGTCCACCGCCGCGGAGGCCGGCGTGCCGGCGCCCTCGGATGACGACGCGGTCGCGGGCTTGCCCTGCGAGAGGAGCGGGTCGGCTGCCTGGGCAGGGCCCGCGACCAGGCACTGCAGGATCAGGGCGGCGATGAAGGCGCAGACGAGGGCGGGACTTCGGGGCGGGTGCACGGCTTCTCCTCACGAACTGGGGGTGTGTGAGAGAGCGCTCTATCGAGCAGAGCGTGCCTGCGGTCGCCACTTGTGTCAATGCTTTATTTAACGCTTAGGCAATAGTCGTGACAGATCCATGAAACGCGGCGTTGCCGAAGAACGGCTCCAGCACCAGCGTGGCCGCGCCCAGCGCCACGGCGTCGGGCCCGAGGCGGCCGAGCACGACGGTCCCGGGCCGGAACGGCTGGGCCTGCGTGTTCGCGGCGGTGGCCGCCCGGATCCGCTCCAGCAGGCGCCCGCCGAGCATGAGGCCGGCCCAGCCGCCGATGACGATGCGCTCGGGGTTGAACAGGTGCACCAGGCTGGACAGGCCCACCCCGAGCAGCTCCACGCTCTCGTCGATGACCGGCGAGCCCTCTTCGAGCAGCCGCGCCAGCGCGGCCTCCTCCTCCGCCGAGTCGGCGACGACGCCCGCGCGGTCGAGTATCGCCTCGGCCCCCAGGTACGCCTCCAGGCATCCCCTGGCCCCGCACCGGCAGGCCCGGCCACCGGCGACGATCTTCAGGTGGCCGACCTCGCCCGCCGCCTTGCCCGCCCCCCGGTAGATCTCGCCGCCGGTCACGATGGCGCCGCCGACGCCGGAGCCCATGAGCACGATGATCGCCTCGCGGGTCCCCTTGCCCGAGCCGAACCACAGCTCGGCCTGGCCCATGGTCTTGGCGCCGTTGTCCACGTACAGCGGCAGCGCGGGCAGCGCGGTGCCGGCCCGCAGCAGCGCGCCGAGCGGGACCGCCTCCCAGCCGAACGTCTTGGCCCGCACGAGCGCGTCGGGGCCCGGCTCGACGATGCCGGGGACGCCGACGCCCACGCCGAGCACCTGCTCGGGGGCCACCTCGCCCTCGGCGATGACCGCGTCGACGCCGGTCAGGATGTGGCGGGCGACCAGCTCGGGGTCGTGCTTGGCCGAGCGGACCGCGTAGTGCGCCCTGGCCCGCTCCTTCATCTCCAGGTCGAACAGCTCGACCTTGACCTGCGTCTCGCCCACGTCCACGCCGACCGCGTAGCCGTAGTCCGGATTGACCCTGAGCAGCACGCGGGGCCGGCCGCCGTCGGAGTCGACCTGGCCGGCCTCGACGATGACGTTGTCGGCGAGCAGGTCGCCGGTCATGGTGCTGACGGTCGCCGCGCTGAGGCCGGTCGCGGCGGACAACTCGTTACGGCTGGCCGGGCCGCCGAAGTAGAGCGAGCGCAGCAGCATCGCCCGGTTCCCCCTGCGAAGATCCCGCACGGTCCTGCGCTCTGACGTGCCCATTCTCGTCCCCGTCCTCTCCAAATCGCTCCGCCATGTTAGTTCAAGGCGTGAAAAGCGCTGTAGCCCGGGGCCGTGAACGCGCCGTTACCGAAGCGTTTCCCAGGCGGGTCCTGA
This sequence comes from Nonomuraea zeae, assembly GCF_005889725.1. GTDB lineage: Bacteria > Actinomycetota > Actinomycetes > Streptosporangiales > Streptosporangiaceae > Nonomuraea > Nonomuraea zeae. The sequence goes on along the minus strand of NZ_VCKX01000040.1, from coordinate 50,018 downwards.
CTTTTTTCAAGGCTTAGATTATGGTCTGCCCATCCCCCCGATGAGGAGACGACAATGAGCCGAGGACTTGTTCGGAGCACCGTCACGGCAGTGCTGGCGACTGGGCTGGCGACCGGGCTGGCGGCCGGGCTGACCGCGTGCGGTGGCGGCGGCCAGGGATCGGGCGACTCCAAGGAGCTGACTTTCTGGATGTACCAGGACCGCACACCGCAGGCGGGACAGGTCATGGAGAAGGTCCGCAAGGATTTCGAGAAGGCCAACCCCGGCGTGACGGTCAAGCTCGTCAAGATCCCGAAGGATGACTACAACACCAAGCTGGGCAGCGCGGTCGCCAGCAAGAGCGCGCCCGACGCCGGCATCCTCGACCAGCCCCTGGTCTCCAAGTATGCCCTGGACGGCACGATCAAGGAGGTGCCCGCCGGCCTGATCACCGAGGCCGACTTCTACAAGGGCGCGCTCGACACCAACCGCGCGAACGGCAAGCTCTACGGCCTGCCCCAGGACCAGACCTGCGTGGCCCTGTTCTACAACAAGAAGCTGGTGCCGACCCCGCCGAAGACCTGGGACGAGCTCAAGCAGACGGCCGCCCAGGTGCACGCCGCCGACGCGGGCGTGGCCGGCATGAACGTCCCCAAGGGCGACGGGTACGGCGCCTGGATGTTCCCCGGCATCGTGCACGGCGCCGGCGGCCAGATGGTGGACGACGCGGGCAAGAAGGTGCTGTTCGACCAGCCGCCCGCGGTCGAGGCACTCCAGCTCTGGGTGGACCTGCTGAAGTCCTCCCCGCGCAAGATCACCGACTCGGACAAGCCGTTCGAGAACGGCCTGGCGGCCATGACGATCTCCGGGCCCTGGGACGTGCCGACGATCCGCGCCGACTTCCCCGACCTCGACTTCGGCGTGGCGCCGCTGCCGTACAAGACCGAGGCGGCCGGCAACATCGGCGGCGAGGACTCGGTGGTCTTCTCCACCAGCAAGAACGCCGACCTGGCCTGGAAGTGGCTGGCGTTCATGAACAACGCCCAGAACAACGGGCCCGTCGCCGACGCGCTCGGCGGCTTCCCCGTTCATCTCAAGGCGCAGGCGGTCGCGGGCGGTCCCGAGCAGGCGGCGTTCCTGGAGCAGCTCAAGGTGGCGCACGCCCGGCCGGCCGTGCCGCAGTGGATCCAGGTCAACGACGAGATCATCGCGCCCGCGATCGAGTCCGCGCTGACCGGCAAGGTCTCCGCCCAGCAGGCGCTGACGGACGCGGCGGCCAAGACCCGGTCCCTGCTCGGCTGGAACAGCTGACGTGACCGCACCCGTGCTGGCGGACAAGCCGGGACTGGCGCCGGGCCCAGGGAGGCGGGCCCGGCGCCGCCCGGCCGCCCGCCGCCGCGACCGGCTCACCGCCTGGCTGCTCATCACCCCGGCGCTCGCCTATTTCGTGATCTTCCTGCTGTATCCGGCTCTTTCGGCTCTCTACTACAGCTTCACGGACTGGAACCTGCGCACCGACGCCAACTGGGTGGGCCTGTCCAACTACGCCGACCTGATGTTCGATGACGTGAAATATCCGCACTTCTGGAAGTCGGTACGGGTCACGCTGCAGTACACGCTGATCGCCGTGCCGATGACCATGGTGGCCGCGATGGTGCAGGCGCTGCTGCTCAACGCGATTAGGCGTGGCGCGAACCTGTTCAGGCTGCTGCTGTTCCTGCCGGTCGTCACGGCGGAGGCGGCGGTCGGCGCCATCTGGCGCTGGCTCTACGACCCGCAGTACGGCCTGATCAACTCGGTGCTCGGCCTGGTCGGCATCCCGGGGCAGAACTGGCTCAACACCCCCGAGCTGGTCATCCCCGCGCTGGCGTTCATCGCGACCTGGCAGTGCGGCATCTCGATGATCATCTATCTGGCCGGGTTGAAGGGCATCCCCGGGGCCATCCAGGAGGCAGCGATCATCGACGGGGCGAATCCCTGGCAGCGGTTCTGGCGGGTGACCTTCCCCATGCTCCGGCCCACCACGTTCTACCTGCTGGTGACGGGCGTGATCGCGGCCCTGCAGGTGTTCGGCCTGGTGTACGTGATCTTCTCCGGCAACGGGCGCAGCGTCACCGGCGGCCCCGAGCAGTCGGGGCTGACCTACGTGCTGCACCTCTACCTGTTCGCCTTCCGCTACGACGCCATGGGAGCGGCCTGTGCGATGTCGTTCATCCTGCTGGTCTTCATCATGATCGTCACGGCGCTGCAGTTCAGGTTCGTCAAGCAGGAGGCGTCATGACGACAAGCCGCAAGGTCTCCGTCTACGTGGCCCTCGTGCTGCTGGCGGCCGTGTCGGTGGTGCCGTTCCTGTGGATGCTGGCGACCTCGGTCAAGCACGGGCAGGACATCTACACCAAGGTGCCCAGCCTGCTGCCGCTGGACAAGAAGACCGGCGAGTGGGCCGCGACGCTGGACAACTACGACTACGTGCTCGGTTACGGCGGGCTCGGCAGCGCGTTCGTCAACAGCCTCTGGGTGTGCGCGGTCCTGGTGCCGGCCAAGCTGCTGATCGACGCGCTGGCCGCGTACGCGTTCGCGCGGATCCCGTTCCCCGGGCGCGACAAGCTGTTCGTGATCATGCTCGCCGGGATGATGGTGCCCACGATCACCCTGCTGGTGCCGCGCATCCACGTGACGCAGGCGCTCGGCATGTTCGACACCGGGTGGGGGCTCATCATCCCGAACGTGGCCTCGGTGCTCGACATCTTCCTGCTGCGGCAGTTCTTCCTGTCGATCCCGGCCGAGCTGGAGGAGGCCGCGCTGATCGACGGCGCGGGCCGGATGCAGATCTTCTGGCGGATCGTGCTGCCGCTGTCGAAACCGGTGCTGGCGGTCGTGACGATCACCAGCTTCCTCTTCCACTGGAACGACCTCGTGTGGCCGCTGGTCGTGACCAACGACCCCGAGCTGTACACGCTGCCGCTGGCGTTGCAGCAGCTCGTGGCCAGCCCCGACGGCGGGCGCGCGTACTACATCATGGCGGGCGCCACGCTCGCCGTCCTGCCGGTGATCGTCGTGCTGCTGATCTTCCAGCGCCGCATCCTGCAGGGCATCGCATTCACCGGGCTCAAGGCTTGAGGAGGAAAAGCGTGATCATCGAGGTCCGCGACGGGGTCGCCGTCGTCGACGGCGTGCCGCGGGTGCTCGTCACCGCCGACTATCCCTACTACCGCGACGATCCGGCCGTGTGGGCCGACCGCCTGCGCGGCGTGCGGGACGAGCTCGGGATCGAGGTGGTCACCTGCTACCTGCCCTGGCGGCACCACCAGCCCGACCCGGGCGCGGCGCCCGACTTCACCGGCGCCACCCGGCCGTCCACGAATGTGGTCGGCTTCCTGGAGCTGTGCGAGGAGCTGGGACTGCGCGTGATCGCCAAGCCCGGCCCGTTCATCCACGCCGAGGTGACCTACGGCGGGCTGCCCGACTGGGTCTGCCCGGACGCCGACCCCTCGATCGAGCCGCTGCTCGACGCCGCCGGCGCCCCTTCGCGGTGGGCGGACGGGTCCGCCGCCGCCGGACGGCCGCTGCCCGCGCCGCTCGGCCCCGCGTTCCTGGCCAAGGCGGCCCAGTGGCTGTCGGCGGTGGGCAAGGAGGTGCTGGCGGGGGCCGGTCCCGTGATCGCGTTGCAGATCGCGAACGAGGGCCTCTACACCAGCGGCGCCCTGCCGCTGACCGCCTACGACTACAGCCCGTCCGGGGTGGCGTTCTTCCGTGACCTGCTGCGCTCCTGGTACGCGACGCCGGAGGCGTACAACGAGGCGCACGGGACGGCCGTCCGCGACTGGGCGGAGATCCACCCGCCCACGGCGGCCTCGGGCCTGCTCGCGCAGGCGGACTGGGGCCGCTTCCACGCCGAGTACCTGGCCGAGGTGTACCGCGTGTGGACCCAGGCCGTCGGCTCGGACCTGCCGGTCGTCGTCAACCTCAACCCGCCGACCGTGCCCGAGCTGGACGACTGGCTGGCCAGGGTCAGGCCGGAGCTGTGGGGCGGCATCTCGTACGGGTTCACCAACTGGATGGGCGTCGTGTCGGCCGAGCGGGACGCGCAGGCCCGCTACGTGATCGCGGCCAAGCGCGCCCCCGGGCCGAACCTGGAGGAGAACTGGGGCTTCTCCCAGCTCTACAACCCGGCCTACATCGACGGGGCCACCAGCTTCCACCAGTCGCTGCTGGCGCTGGCGGCGGGGGCGACCGGGTTCAACGTCTACACCGGGGTCGCGACCTCGGGCTGGGCGCCGGAGCTCGACGCGGCGCACGCGGGCCCGTACCCGGACTGCGCCCCGATCGACGCGGACGGGACGGCCACCGTCAAGGCCCCCGTGGTACGGGCGCTGGCGGACTTCTTCGCGCTGCACGGCACGGAGTTCCTGGAGTGCGTGCCCGCCGCCAGGGACGCGTTCGGGCTATATCTCCCCTATGCCGGGATCGCCGCGCTGTCCGGCCCAGACGGCCCGCAGTGCGGCCGGGCGCTGCTGGCCTTCCACGAGCGGATGCGCGCGAAGGGCCTGGACTACGCCGTCGTCGACCTGGAGAGCGCGACGCCGGAGGAGCTGGCCGCCTACCGGACGGTCACCGTGCCGGGCGGGCCCTTCATGCACGCGAGCGTGCAGCGGCTGCTCGCCGCCTGCACCGCCGCCGGCGGCCAGGTGCTGGTGGACGGCCCCGTCCCCGAGCTGGACGAGCGCCTGGCCCCCTGCGCCCTGCTCACCCCGTCCGCCGAAGAGCCGGACGGCGAGCACCCGATCCTGTACGGCGCCGCCGACGCGTTCCTGCGCAGCCACCCGGACCGGGACGTCCACTACGTGACGGTGCTCGTCCAGACCGGGAACCGGGGCCCGATCGGCGTGCGGACCCCGTACGGGAACGCCGAGGTCATCGCCGCGGACGGCGGCGCGGCGGTGCTGCGGCTGGCCGGCGGCCGGCTCGACGACCTCGTGGTGAAGGGACTCAACGGATTCCTGTCCTCGGCGGTCGCCGCCCGCGTGACGCTGAACGGCGATTCCGTCGTGACGGCCGGCCCCGCCGACCTGGTGATGCTCGCGGGAGAGCGGGCCTGACGAAAGTCGGGTATTCATCGGCCGGAGCACGCGTATTTACCCGGTGCTGTCACCACTCTGCTCCTTCACACGGGGACCTGTTCCCACGGGAAGGAGATCGAAATGGCGACCGGAGAATTTCAAGTGATGAAAGTACCGGCGGAGCAGCTGGCCGGTATTCTGCACGGCCAGGTTGTCGATCCGGGCGCTGCACCCACGAACGTCGTACGGCGGAGCGAGGGTTGGACCATAGACGTGAGCTGGGAGGTAACGGGCGAGCTGGTCGACTGGCTGGCGGGACGCTGGCAATTGGAGATCATCGCCGACCTGCTCGGAGGTGGTGAGACGAGACATCCCTCCCCACCCGTGGAGTTGACCTTCACACCTGGCTCCGGCAGATATACCGCCTCCATTCCGATGCGGGGCCAGCTCACTCCCGGAACTTATGACCTGGTCGTCAATCTCACCACCACGACGGCCGCGGGCACCGCGGGGGCGCTCGGCGGATTCGTGGTGATCAGCAAGATTATGGTGAAGGAATGACAGGCGCCGCCCCGGGCGGCCGCCCGGGGCGGCCGCCCGGGGCGGCGGCGGATGGAGCCCTCACGGCCCGCCGGACCCGCCGGACCCGCCGCTCGGCGTCCTGCAAGCCCGCCGCAAGTCGCGCAACCTACGCTCCTGGCTGGCGGCCACGGGGAACGGCCGGCCGCCGGACCGTATCCGACGCGACCATCCGAAGTCACCACAGCTCCACCACAGACTCCACGACCGGCGCCGTCATCCGGCGCCCGCTATCTGACGCCGCCTGTATCTGAAGCCGCCGGGATCGCTCTGTCTCCCGTGAGGGCGCAGGAACAGCGAACGGGAGACCTCATGTCCGACACGCCGATCACCGCGGGGATGACCGCGGACGACGTGCTGCGCATCGCGGCCTACAAGGACCGGAGCCCGGCACTCGAAGCCATGGTCATCGCCTACAGCTACCACCGCGTCGCCGGGGACCTCGCCCAGCACCTGGGCAGGGACGCGAACAACTGGTACTGCTACGCCACCTGGACCTCCAAGGCGGTCGGAGAGAGCCTCGACCTCGGGCCGGACTCGCCGTTCATCACCGACTTCGGCCGCAAGCTGCGGGTGCCGGCCCGCTTCACCCGGCTGTTCAGGGCGACGCTGCTCACCCTGCTCGGGCCCAGCTACGAGCTGGGGCTGGCGCTGGCCAACCGGGCCATCTTCCTGGAGACCGCCAGCCTGGCCGTCAACCTGTGGAACGACACGCCCGACCGCTTTCTCCGGGTGAGCCCGGAGTCCGAGCTGACGCCGACGCCGCCCGAGTTCCTGACCGACCTGCTGTCGCCGGCCGACGCGCGCTATCTGAAGTCCGCCGCCGAGTTGCTGATCGAGGCCGCGCAGGCCACCGATCCGGCGGTCCGGGCCGAGCTGATGTTCGGGGCCAACGTCGCGCTGTCGGCCTACGAGCAGGCGCGCGCGCAGAAGGCGCTGGAGCTGGTGCTCTACCGGCCGGTCAGGTGGCTGACCCGGGTGTCGTGGCGCTCGCTGCGCTCCGTCGTGACCCGGCGGCGCTTCCCCCGCTTCCGCCTGTTCAGCGCGCCGCACGAGCAGCAGCCGTGGCTGACGCGCACGCTGGAGGAGAAGTGGGCCGCACTCTACACGCGCCGCATGTTCGCCGTGCGCACGCCGCTCAGCGACATCAAGGTCGGGCAGCCGCTGACCGCGCCGGCGGGTGTGGACATGGCCACGGTGTGGGCGCCGATCCAGAACGAGAAGGTGCGCAAGCTGGCCGAGGAGTTCATCACCGAGGACCAGGAGGCGTCCACGGCCGGGGTGACCAACTGGGTGTCCTATCCCGACCGCATGCGCTTCATCGTCAGCTACTTCCGCGTCTACCAGCACGTGGGCGCGCTCTATGACGTGCCGTTCGACCAGGACGTCGCCGACGGCCTGGCCAGGGAAATGGCGCGGGGGCTGGTCCCCGAGGCCGTCAGCGAGATGTTCGCCGGCAACCCCGGGCTGCGCCAGCCCCACCGCAGGCTCTACCGATACCCGGCCGAGAGCGACCCTGACGCCAACGAGATGGCGCACTTCGACTTCGAGCCGTTCCTGGAGGCGATCCCGCTTGACCAGTCCGCCAAATAGCCGATCAGTCCAGGAAGTCCCTGGTGATCTCGCGGGCCTGGAGAAGCCCGCGTAGCTTCGCGAAACAACGGGCTCGGGTGGGCCCGATGCTTCCTACCGGCCTGCCCAGCCTGCGTGCCACATCGACGTAGTGGGGCTCGGAGGTCTCCGTGAGCGCTCTGAACAGGACTCGCTGCGCTGCCGGCAGCTCTTCGACGAGCTCCTCCAGCGTGCCGGCCAGCCAGATCCTGGCCAGCTCCCTGTCCACGTCATCCGTGCTGCCCAGCGAATCGAGGTCAGGCGTGCAGATCTCTCTGGTCCGCCTGGTCAGCTTCAGGCACTCGCGGAAGGCGATGGTGGCCAGCCAGCCGGCCATGCGCTGGCCGTCCTCGACGCTCTTGAGGTTCTGCCAGGCCAGCAGCCAGGTGGTCTGCAGCACGTCCTGGGCGTCCTCGTGGCTGAGCCTGAAGCGGCGGATGCGGGCCTTCAGCATCGGGCTGAACTCCTCGATCAGCCGCTCCCACGCCTCGGAATCGCCGTCCTGCGCGGCGGACACCAGAGCGGCCGTGTCGAGGCGTTCGATGGTCTCCAACGTCATGTCGTTCTCCCTGCCGGTCCGGTGTCTCGGGGGGCCATTACCGGCCGGCACACCAACGGTGCGCCGAGTGATCCTCCGGGACTGTTTCGGACGTGACAGTGCGGATGTGTTCCTCGTCACATTCCGCAGATCGGTTACCACTTACTGCCCTGGCGCGGAATGCGGCCTAAAGTTCTTGCATGAGCGGGCGCAGCGGGATTCCGCAGGACATCCAGCCGGTCGCGACGGTGCTGGCGGAGATCCCGTTGTTCCGCGTGCTGGGGGAGAGCGGCATCGCGAGCACGGCCCGCGCCGGGCTTGCGAGGAGATACCGGTCAGGGCAGATCATCTTCCATCAGGGGGATCCGGGAGAGTCCCTCTACGTGCTGCTGGACGGCCTGGTGAAGGTGGTGTTCACCACCGAGCACGGCGACGAGATCGTGCTCAACATGCTGGGCCGAGGGGACACCTTCGGCGAGATGGCGCTGCTGGACGGCTCGCCGCGCTCGGCCTCGATCGTCACCGTGCGGCCCGCCTGGGTGTTCGCCCTGCCCAGGGCGCGGCTGCTGGAGCTGATGCGCGAGCATCCCGGGCTGGCCGACGAGTTCCTGCGCATGCTCGGCCACATGGTGCGCAGGCTCACCGACCAGGCGGCGGACCTGGCCTTTCTCGATCTGGGCGGGCGGCTGGCCAAGCTGCTGCTGCAGCTGGCCGACAAGCACGGCCAGGCCGACGGCGTCGTGGACCTGCCCGGTCTGACACAGTCGGACCTCGCCGCGCTGATCGGCGCGTCGCGACCGGCGGTGAACCGGGCCCTGCAGTCGCTGGTGTCGAGGCACCTCATCGCCATCGAAGGCCGGACCATCACGCTGCTGGATGTCGCCGCCCTGCGAAAGCGGGGCGGGCTCTGACCGAATCTGGAGTACGGGGCAAATGAACGATCACGACAGCGCCGAGCGCTGGCCGGAGGAGAGGTTCCGGCGGCTCAGGCAGCAGGCGGATCCCGAGATCGACGCGGTGGTCACCGAATACCTGCAGACGCGGCCCGAGGAGGGCGGGCCGCTCGACCTGCTGAAGGCGGTGGTCGCGGAGCTGGCGACGGCCAAGCGGGAGGCCAGGGCGCCGGCCGGCGAGCCGCCCGCGGCCGGCATCTTCAAGGCCATCGACTTCGCCAGGGAGCTGCCCGACTGGGGCGACGACCGCGCGCTGCTGGCCAAGGGGCAGGCCATCTTCGCCGACTACGGGCTCTACCAGTCGGCCGCGCTGTTCTTCGCGTGCCTGCCGATGGCGTACGTGGAGGTCTCCAGCGCCAAGGTGCTGGCCGGCGTGTCCAACCTGGCCACGCACAGCCTCACCCGCCGGGTCGCGGAGACCGGGCAGATGCTGGTGGACGTGATGGGGCTCAAGGCCGTCAACAGCCTGCAGCCGGGCGGACCGGGGCACACCACGGCGATCGGGCTGCGGATCCTGCACTCGTTCGTGCGGGCCCTGGTCGAGGAGCGCTACTCCGACCGCTGGGACACCGCGAAACTCGGTCCGCCGGTCAACCAGGAGCTGCTGCTCGCCACCCTGTTCGACTTCTCCGTGGTGACGTGGGAGGCCATGGAGACCATGGGCGTGACGCTGACCGACGAGGAGCGCGCGGCCCACCTCTACACCTGGAGCGTGTTCGGCCACCTGATGGGCGTGGAGGCGTGCCGCGACAGGCCGCTCACGCTCGCCGACGTGGAGCCGGTCAGCGCTCGCCTGGGCCGCCTGTGCGAGCCCAGCGAGGAGGGCCGCCGGCTGATGGCCATGCTCCTGTCGGAGATGGAGGAGTTCATGCACCTGGGGTGGCGCAAGCTGCCCCGCAGCCTGGTGCACTGGATCTTCCGCGACGCCGCCTACGGAGCCGACCGGGTGCCGGAGCTGCTCGGCGTGCCGAAGCCGGCCTGGTGGTGCACCGCCCTGTTCGCGGCCGGCCGCGCGGCGCACGAGCGCGCATGGCTGGCAGGACCCGTACGCGGTGTGGTTCGCTGGCTGGTACGCAGGGCCGGCCGGCACATCGTGGTCGCCATGATCGACCGCTTCTCCGACGGAGAGGCGGCGTTCAGGATCCCCGACGACCTGGCCCGCGCGTGGCGGATCAGGCAGTCGAAGCCGGCGGTGAAGACGCGTCAGATCCGCCAGACCGTACGCCAGACGCTACGAGCACCCGCGCAGGGTCGGGGCTGAAAGGGCTGCGCACGTGACTGTCCCGCATGAGCCAGGCACGCTCACCACGGCGACCATCCTGTTCACCGACGTGGTGAGCTCCACAGCCATGCGGATCAGGCTCGGCGAGGAGCGGGCCAACGTGGTCTTCCGCCGCCTCTACCAGCTCCTCCACTCCGTGGTGACCGCGAGCGGATCGACGTTCACCAAGAGCCTGGGCGACGGGCTGATGGCGGTGTTCGACTCGGCCACGGCCGGGCTGGACGCCATCATCGCGGTGGAGCAGGCGGTCGCCGACGAGAACGAGCGTGCCCTGGAGAAGATCTCGATCAGGGCCGCGCTCGCGGCCGGCGACGTGTGCTGGGGTCACGACGACGTCAGCGGGCTGCCCACCGTGGAGGCGGCCCGGCTGGTCGCCGTGGCGGACGGCGGCCAGGTGATGTGCACCGATCTGGTGCGGCGCCTGGCGCAGGGGCGCAGCAGGCACGAGTTCAAGGACCTGGGGCGGCTGCCGGGCAAGGGGCTGCGCGAGCCGCTGCACGCGTACGAGCTGCACTGGCAGAGCGCCGACCACCACCACAGCGGCGAGCTGGCGTCCTGGCTGGACAACGGTCACGTGCTGCCCTTCGTCGGCAGGGACGAGGAGCTGCGGGCGCTGGACGGCGAGCTGGCGGCGGCCGAGTTCGGCAGCGGGCTGGTGATCCTCCAGGGCGAGCCGGGGGTCGGCAAGACGCGGCTGGCGTCCGTGGTGGCCAGGCGGGCGCTCAAGCGGCAGTTCACGGTGCTGGCGGGGCGGTGCACCGATCCGGCGCGGCAGGCGTACGAGCCGATCGCGGGGGCCGTGGAGCGGCTGGCCCGCACCTCGCCCGCGCTGCTCCTGCGGGCCGGGGTCGACCAGCAGTGCGGCCAGCTCGTCCGGCTCGCGCCCTCTCTGGCCGCGCCGCCGCTGTCGCTGGAGGTGCCGCCGGCCACCGAGCCCGTGTCGGAGCGCTACCACCTGATGGCGGCGGCCCGCACGCTGATCGAGCGCCTGGCGACCGTACGCCCGGTGCTCCTGGTGATCGACGACCTGCAGTGGGCGACGCTGGAGTCGCTGCAGATGCTGCACGCCCTCATGTGGGACGCCGACGCGCTGCCGCTGCTCATCCTGGCCACGTCGCGGCCGGTGCCGGTCGACGCCGCCATGCCCGAGCTGTACAAACTGACCGCCGACAGCCGGGTCGTCCAGGTCTCCTCCTTCGGGCTCGACGAGGTCACCGACGCGCTGCGCGAGGTGCGCGGCGGGGGCGACGCGGGGCTCCTGCACCGGATCACGGGCGGCAACGCGTTCCTGATCAGCGAGGTGGCCAGGGAGCTGAGCGCGGGCAAGGAGCTGGACGCGCTGACCGTGCCCGACTCGGTCACCCGGATGGTCATGGCCCGGCTGTCGCAGCTTCACCCGGACGCCAGAGACCTGGTCAGCCTGCTGGCCGTCGGCGAGCGGATGGAGGCCGCGGAGCTGCGCCACGGTCTCGGCCTGGACGAGGCCAGGTTCGTGGCCGCGGTGGAGGAGGCCATGGGCGCGGGCCTGGCGACCTCGACGGGCAACGGGCCGTACCACTTCTCCCACGAGCTCACCAGGAACGCCCTGTACGCCACGCTGTCGGCGCCGCGCGCCGGGCTGCTGCACGGCCGGGTCGCGGACGCGCTCTGCCAGACCGACCCGAAGGCCATGGAGGCCCGGCCCTACGTCGTGGCCACGCACCTGCTGGCCGCCGCCGAGCACGGCCGCGACCCCGGCAGGGTGAGCGCGGCGGCGGACGCGGCCGTCCACGCAGCCCAGCACGCCCTGGCCGGGCTGGCCCACCGCGAGGCCGTCACCTGGTACAAACGGGCGCTCGACCTGCTGGAGGACTTCCCCGGCGCCGGCGACGAGCGGCGCGCGGAGCTGCTCATGGAGTGCGGCAGGGCGATGTGGCTGGCCGGGCACCCGGAGGCCAGGGCGACCCTGATGCGGGCGGCCGACCTGGCCAGGGAGTGCGGGCGCAACGACCTGATCGTCACCGCCGCGCTCGGCGGCGACCGCGGCTCCAGCGTGTCCGCGACGCCCGACCAGCAGCGCATCGCGTTGCTGACCGAGGCGCGCAAGCTGGTCGACTCGACCGACCTGAGCACCAGGGCGCTGCTGGCGGCCCAGCTCGCCTCGGAGCTCATCTGGGCGCCCGACGGCGAGCGGCGCTTCGCGCTCAGCGACGAGGCGGTGGCCCTGGCCCGCAAGTCGGGCGACCCGCGCACGCTGGCCGGCGTGCTGGGCATGCGCAGCCTGACCATCATCCCCGCCGACCCGCTGCACCAGCGCCACCGCGACGGCGACGAGATGCTGGAGGCGGCCCGCCGGACGGGCGACGACCTGGCGCTGTTCCACGCGTACGTGCAGCGCACTCCCCCGGTGCTCGACAGCGGCGACGCGGTCAAGGCGGCGATGCTGCTCGACCAGGCCGACGAGCTGGCCCGCCGGCTGGGCCAGCCGCACCTCAACTGGCTGATCGGCTACTCCAAGGCCGGGCTGACGCTGATGCAGGGCGACCTGACGCAGGCCGAGGCCGAGGCGGAGTCGGCCATGCGGCTGGGCACGGAGATCGGCCGCCGGCTGGAGGCGGTGGCCATCTACTCCGAGCAGATCGCCGAGATCCGGCGGCTGCAGGGGCGGCTGTGGGAGCTGCGCGAACGGCTGCGCCGCGCGGCGCAGGCGCCCCGGGTGGACCCGGTGCACGCGGTGCTGCGCTACCTGTGCGAGCTGGCCGACGAGGAGGCCGATCCGCTGCTGGAGCGCATCCTGGCCGACCGGGGCGCCGTGCCACCGCGCAACATGGCGCACCGGCCCGCCCTGGACAACCTCGCCGTGGCCGCCTCGCGCCTGGGGCGGGCGGAGCTGGCCGAGCGGCTGTACGACTCGCTCACCGGCGAAGGTGAGACTTTCGGGCACGGAACGGTCATGCACCACTGTGGCCACCACTACCTGGCTCACCTGTGCGTGACGATGGGCGATCAGCAGCGGGCCTCGGAGCACTTCGAGGCGGCGGCGGAGGTGCACGAGCGGCGTGGCGTGCCGCTGATGCTCGCCGAGTCCCTGCTGGACTGGGCGGAGCTGCTGGAGACGGGCGGGGTGAGCGGGCCCAAGCCGGCGGATCTGCGCGAGTGGTGCGCGTCGCTGCTGTCGGGCCGCGGCGCCCTGCTGCTGGAGCGCCGCCTGCACTGACGGCCCTCGCGCTCGGGGCTTTGAGTCCCGGTGTCAGGACGTCAGGGTCTGGCCTGCCTCGATCGCCTGGCGGACGCTCCTGGCCAGGGTCTCCTCCAGCGCGTCGCCGTGGGCCGCGAGCTCGCGCATCCCCTCGTCGTCGTCGGTGTGCGCCAGCAGCGCCCGGTACTTGTCGTTGTTGCCCAGCGCCGCCTTCGCGCGCAGGGCGGCGTCCGCCTCCTGGACCCGGTGGGCGTACCGTTCCAGGCTCTCGATCCTGGCGGTCACGGCGTCGATGGATCTGCGTAAGGCCTTCTGCTGGGGCTCCAGCACGGCCAGCAGCTCGGGTGTCACCACCCCTTGGCGGGCCTCGCGCTGCTCCTCGTGCAGGTGCGTCTGCACCCGCAGCAGCAGGGCGATCTCCCAGAGCTGGCCGGGTAACAACACCTCGTTGGCCAGGCCGTCCAGCAGGCGCAGGCGCATGACCTCGGAGGTGTAGACCGACATGACGGCCGCCCTGGCTCGTTCCAGGAGGTCCCGCGCGGAAGGAGCGAGCTCGGACACCACCACGAACCTGTCCCGGTACGGCGAGGCGGCGGCGCTCCGCCCGAGCCGGGGGATGAAGCAGTCGATGATCTCCAGCCGCTCATCCTCGGTCAGCAAGGGGTCGGCGACGAAGTCGACCGTGCGGATGACGTGGTCCCGCTCCCGGGCGAGCAGGCGCTCCTCCGCGGCTTCGGCGGCCTTGATGCGGCGGGTGTCGTGCACGATGACGAAGGCGCCGAGGGCGATCGGGAGCAGCAGCAGGGCCACGACCACGACGCCGGGATCGAGCGCCCCGGGGAGCGCGTTGGTCATGATCAGGACCCCCACGAGCATCATGAGGGATGCCAGCAGGTAACCACAGCCTTTGGCCACGTCGTCCCCCTCGGTGCGAGTTCCCGAAGTGCCCTGAGAGTTCACAATAGCGGCCGATTTCACGAAGATCGCTAATTTCGGAGGGTTGGCGGCCGCGGTTCGGGCCGCTGCCGGGCCTGAGACCCCGGCGGCTCGCGGCGACGCCGGCGGAATGCAGGGTCCGTCAGCGGAGGTAGGAGGCGCCGTTGAGGTCTAGCACGGCGCCGCTGGCCCACTCGGCGGCCGGTGAGGCCAGGTAGACGACGGCCGCCGCGATCTCCTCCGGGGAGGCCACCCGGCCGAAAGGGCTCTGCGCGCGGATCGCGTCGCCCTCGGAGCCGTTGAGGTGCTCGCTCGCCATGTCGGTCTCGACGAACCCTGGCGCCACGGTGGCCACCGCTATGCCATGCGGCGCGAGGGCGACGGCCAGGGACTGGCCGAGCGCGTTCAGGCCGGCCTTGCTGGCGCCGTACGCCGGGCTGTCCGGCTCGCCGCGGAAGGCCCCGCGCGAGGACACGTTGACGATCCGGCCGCCGGCGGGCATGTGCTTGAGCGCGCACCAGATCACGTTGGCCGCACCCGTCAGGTTGACGTCGAGCGTCCGCCGCCAGGCGGCCTGCCACTCCTCGTAGGACGACTCGGTGATCGGGTGGTGGAAGAAGACGCCCGCGTTGTTCACCACGACGTCGATCCCGCCCAGCTCGCCCGCCGCCGCGTCCACCATCAGCCGCACGGCCTCCGGGTCGGCCAGGTCGGCCTGTACGACGGCGTGCCGCTGCCCCGGCCCCTGCCCCGGCAGCTCGGCCAGCACGGTCGCCGCCTCGGCCGCCGAGTCTCGGTGGTGGATCGCGATCCGGTCGCCCTGGGCGGCGAACGCCGCCGCGACGGCGCGGCCGATGCCTCTCGACGCGCCGGTGACTAGAACTCTGCGTCCGCTCATCCGCCGCACCCTAGCAGCACCATTCGCCCTCGAACCGCCGGGGGCGATCTCCGTCCAGCCTGGCCACCCCGCTCGGGAAATGTCCGTTTCTGGGGGCTCGGGGGCAAGCGCACACCAGGGTGGCCGGCAATCGGCGGGCGGGCCGTATCAGGCTGCCTGTCCCTGGCGGACCGGAGGGTCTCGCTGCTTGTCCCTGGCGGATCGGGGGTTCTCAGGGTGGTCGGCCGCTGGCGCGGCCTACTGGCCCAAGGCTTGGCGGGCGAGCTCGATCTGGCGGGCGGCGGCCAGGGCGATGTGGTCGTCCCAGGGTCGGGCGACGACCTGCACCGCGCCCGGCCAGCCGACCACCATGTCCGATGACGGGCCCGACGGCGGGCCTGATGGTGTGACGACGACGGGTGCGCCGGTGAGGCTCCAGGGCAGGGTCGAGAAATAGTCGGACTCGGTGGATTCGCGCCAGAGCGGCGGCGGCCCCTGGGTGGCGGGCGTCAGGAGCACGTCGAGGTGTGCGGTGGCCATGAGGAGGCGCCTGCGGAAGCGGTCCCAGTCCCACAGCACCCGTACGTTCTCCGTACCCGACAATCCGGCCCGCCCCCAGTGGCGGCGGGTCAGCTCGAGAGCCTCCTCCCGCACGTCGGGCACCGGCTCGGCCACCACGGTCGCGCCCGCCCCGGCCAGCGCCTCCAGTGCGAGCATCGTGGGCTCGTCGGGGGCCATGACACCCACCCGCAGCCCCGCCACGTCCACCGCGGACGGGTCACCCAGCGGCACGGGTGGCACGCCCGCGTCCAGGCCGTCGGGGCCCGCTGTCACGGCGAGCACGAGGGCGAGGTCGCTCACGGTCGTGGCGAGTGGGCCGAGGACGGTCCTGCCGTCCTCCAGCGCACCACAGCGCGGGAAGTGCCCGGTGAGCGGCACCCGGCCGAATGTCGGCTTCAGACCGGAGATCCCGCACCAGGCGGCGGGCAGGCGGATGCTGCCGCCCGAGTCGCTGCCCAGCCCGAGCGGCACGGCCCCGGCGGCGACCAGCACGGCCGTGCCCGAAGAGGAGCCACCGGGGGCCCGAGCCGGGTCCAGCGGGTTCCTCGTTTCGCCGTACAGGGCGTTGTCGGCCATGGCACTGCTGATCGCGACCACGATCGCGCCGGCGGCCCGCAACCGCGCCACCGCGCTGGCATCGACCCCAGGCCGCCGCCGTCCGTCACCGGGGTCCAGGACGGAGGTGGAGGCGGGGTCGAGCGTGGCGGTGGAGGTGGGGTCGAGGGCGGCATCAGGTCGGCGGCGGCCCTCGCCCGGATCGAGTGCGGGGTCGAGTCCGGCCCCAGGTCGCCGGCGGCCGTGGCCGGGGATGGAGGCGGGGCCCGGCGGCTCCTGGGGGCGGCCCGTGGTGCCGGTGACGGGCCAGCCCGCCACGTCGATCCAGTCCTTGACCGTGATCGGCACCCCTTCCAGCGGCCTGGCCGACCCGGACCGCAGCCGGTGGTCGGAGGCCGCCGCCTCGGCCAGGCTGCGCTCCGGGTCGGTCGCGGCCACCCCTCCGATGCGCCCGCGCAGGTCCACCAGGCTGTCCAGCACGTCCCGCACGGTCTCCTCGACCGTCGTCTCACCGGTCTTGTACCGGCGGACAAGGTCCAGCGCACGCCCCGCCAACTCCGCCTCCTGCCCGCGGCCTCCAGAAGCCGCCTGAACCCGGCCCCCGCCAGGCCCGCTGCGAGCCCAGGCGGAGGCCGGTTCAGAATGGCCAGTCGGCGTTCGTTCCGGCCTCCAGCAGCGGGATGAGCCGGAACGTGGCGTCCGACAAGCCGCCGAACTCGTGCCGGTTCCACCCGCCGGCCGGCATCGCCGCGGTGCGGTAGCCGCCCAGGTTGAAGCCGTACACGGGCACCCGCTCAGGCACCGACTCGCTGACCCCGCCGCGCATGGTCTGCATGTCGGACACGATGACCACCCGGTCGTGCCCCGCGTACGTCCGGCGCACCGACTCGGCGATCCGCGTGCCGTGGCCGACCTCCCCGACCCGGGCGCAGAACCGGTCGATCTCCGCCAGCACGGAGCCGCCCGCCGCGACAGGGTGGAGGAAGACGCCGTCGGCGAAGCCGTACAAGTCCACCCGGTCCCCCCGGGCCGCGAGCGTGACGCCGAACAGGGCGGCCGCCTGGACCGGCGTGACCGTCGAGCGGCGCGCGATCGAGCCGCTCGACATGGACGCGGAGGTGTCCACGAGCACCAGGGTCCGCCCGGCGAACGCGGGGACGTTCGCGGTGGCCAGGGTGAGCGCCCGGTCCAGGGCGCGACCCCATCGCGGCGACGGCGCGTTGCGGTAGGCCGAGTAGAAGCGGAACGGGAGCTGCCGCGACGCCGCCACCTCCGCCGGATCGGTCAGCCTGGCGGCGACCCGTCCGGCGACCTCGCCGGCGATACCGGCCGCGTCGAAGCTGCGCAGATTCCGCAGCAGCGACATGTAGCCCATGTCAGGGATGATCGCCTCCCACGCGGCCGCGTCCATCGGCCCCTGCAGCCAGCCCGCCAGCGCCTCCCAGGTGACGCCCGCGCCGCCCACATCGGGCAGCAGCTCGCGGCGCTCCCGCACCGAGGCGGCCATCAGGCGGGCACGGGCGGCCACCACGGGCAGCGCGTCCGGGACGTCCGCGCCGCGGCCGTGCCCCCGGTCGAGCGCGTGCTCGAACAGCGCCCCCTGCCACGGCTTGGCCGGGTCGGGAGCCGGGTGCACCAGCTCGATCACGTCGCCGAACCGGAAGGCCCGGCCGGCCGTGTCGTACTTGAGCAGGCTGCGCTCGGTGTAGAGGCGGCGTACGGCGTCGGCGACCCCGCGCTTGACCGGCTTCGGGATGGCGCGGCCGTAGGCGGAGGTCCAGTACGCCAGCGCCTCGCCAGGCTCGTCGGCCCGCTGCAGCACGGTGTCGACGAGCTGCCGGTTGAGACCGTGCTCCCCCGCCGCGAGCCGGGCCCTGACGGCCTCCAGCGCCGCCACGATGGGCGCCGAGCGCAGGTTGGCCGTGCCGCGCAGCCACGGCAGGAAGCGCGCCAGCCACTCGCCGTCCTCGACCGCCACCTGGTGGACCAGCGCGCGGTAGCGCGCGTCGCGCTCGCCCGCCCGCTCGTAGAAGGTGTCCTCGCCGACCATGTTGGAGACCGCGAGCAAGAACAGCTCGCCCTTGGCGTCGCGGACGTAGCCGGGGGCGCCTTCGTGGGTGCGGCCGGTCGGGGCGCGCTCGGTCGTGACGGGACTGGTGACCGCCGCGCGTGCTCCAGCTCTGTTGAACTTCGCCATGACCTTGTGAGGCCCCCTTTCGTGGTCGGTCGAGAGGGGGCCTCGCGGACCCTCCCGAGATCAGGGTGACGGCAGGTGCCCATCCAATTGGGCAACAGCCCCATGGGGGTGGGGCTGCAAGGAATCGAACCTCGAAGGAACTGCTGTCGTCGCACCGGGAAGGCGTTCATCCTGGAATATCACGGTAACGACAGCTGCCGCAGCGGCACATCCGGTTTTCCGGGGTCACCGCCCGCGTACGATCAGCCGCCACAGCCGCCTCGGCCGCTTCCCCATGAACGCGGCTCGCTCGTTGACCTGCGGGAACGGCTCCTCGGGAACCGGCACCCCGAGGAAGGCGCACAGCGGCTCCCATCCCTGCCCGCTCTCGAACACCAGCAGCCGATCCGCCGCGATCGCGGCCTTGACCTCCGCGACGTGCCGTTCGAAGACCTCGATGGCGTACGCGCGGTCGTCGATGCGGCCGTCGAAGACGCGGTCAATGACGGTCGCCCTGGCCATGCGCGGGTAGAGGGCGAAGTCCGGGGCCCTGAGCGCCACCAGCCTGCGGATCACCCGGCGGCGCAGGGGCAGCCGCCGCCGCTCGGCCAGCGCGCTGCGGAAGATGGTCTCGCTGACGCTCTCCCACCAGCGTTCCGGGTCCCGCACGGTGAGGACGACCTTGGCGTCGGGGTAGCGGGCGGCCAGCTCGCGCCAGTACGCGGCGGCCGGCCAGTCCACCGCCGACCGGAAGCCGGCGAACACCTCGTCCCAGTCGCGCGAGCGGCCCTCGCCGACGTCGAGCCACTGCCGCACCCGGTACGGCTGCGCGATGACCACCGACATGTGGTAGCAGGGGCCGAACCCGAGCAGGTCGAGTGCGGCCCTCAGTGAGGCCGTGCCCGTGCGGCCGAACCCCGCGCCGATCACCTTCACGTCTCGCCCACCACCCGCAGGTCTCTGATCCGTCTCTGATTCGCGCCGTCTAGCCTCACAATGAATCCGGTTTTATGACGACATGCCTACCCCAACAGCCGCAGAAAGCCCAGCCCCCGCCAGCGCAGAGGAGCCGGCCATGGTGTTCCCGCAACCCCTGCTCGACGCCCTGCGCGCCGCGCCCGCCACCCCGGCCTTCGAGCACGCGGGCAGGACCGTCTCCAGGGGCGAGCTGCTGGAGCTGATCGGGCGGCTGGCCGGCGGGATGCGCGCGGCTGGCCTGGGCCCCGGCCGGGCGATCGCCGTCCGCACGTCCGTCACGCCCGAGGCGTTCGCGGCGCACATCGCCGCGCACGCGCTCGGCTGCCGCGTAGTGGGCATCCGCCCGGGATACCCGCCGGGGCAGCTCGCCCACGTGCTCGGCATGGGCGCCGACGCCGTGCTCGTGGACCCGGCCAACGCCACGCCCGAGCTGCTCGCGGCCTCGAAGACGGCGCTGTCACTCGGCCCCGGCGCGACCGACCTCCTCGCCCAGCCCGCCGGCGACCAGGAGCTCACCGTGACGGCCCGCCCCGGCGACGTGGCCGCCCTGACGTTCACCAGCGGCAGCACCGGGCGGCCGAAGGGCTGCGCGATCACCTACGCGGCGCTCAGCGCGCACTGGGCGTGGCAGCCGCGCGCGTGGTCCCCCGTGGCCGCCGCCTTCGCCAGGGGCTTCGAGCGCTATCTGCTGTTCGGCACGCTGGCGAGCATGGTGGTCATGGAGTTCCTGGCGCCGTGCCTGCTGGGCGGCGGGACCGCGGTGATCCCGGAGGACGACGGGCGGCCGCTGTTCCCGTACGCGATCGAACGCTACGGGATCACCGGGTCGATCATCACCGTGCCCCGGCTGACGCAGATGCTGGACCTGCTCGACAAGGAGCCCGCCGACGTCGGCAGCCTGCGGGCGCTGATGGTGTCCGGCTCGCCGATCGGCCCGAGCCGGCTGGCGGCCGCCGCCGGACGGCTCGGCCCGGTCGTCTACCAGGGGTACGGCGCCACCGAGGCGGGCAACGTCGCGATGCTCACCCCCGAGCACATCGCCGCGGGCGTCCTGGACTCGGTCGGCCGCCCGCATCCCATGGTCGAGCTCAGCGTGCGCGACGAGGAGGGGGCCGAGCTGCCCGCGGGGCGGACGGGCGAGATCCACGTCCGCAGCCCGTACGTCATGGAGGGCTACTGGGGCGAGGAGGAGGAGACCCGCGACACCCTGCGGGACGGCTGGCTGCGCACCCGCGACCTCGGCCACGTGGACGAGGCCGGCTTCCTGTATCTCTCCGGCCGCTCCCGGGACGTGATCATGGTCAACGCGATGGTCGTCTACGCGGGCCCGATCGAGCGCGTCCTCGCCGCCCACCCCGACGTGGCGGAGGCGTACGTGGCCGGCGCGCCCGACGAGGGCACCGGCGAGGCCGTGCACGCGTTCGTGGTCCCCGAGCGGGGCCGCCGCCCGGACCCGGACGCCCTGACCGCGCTCGTACGGGCCGAGCTCGGCGCGGACAGCGCCCCCCGGACGATCACGACGGTGCCCGGCGTCCCGGTCGCGCCCAGCGGCAAGCCGGACAAGCGCGCGCTGCTGGACCTGCCCCGAGGCGCTCTCTGAGCAATTTCTGAGAATCACGCGCCAACACTGATGTTGTCCTTTCAATCACATCGCCGTGACGGAGGCGTCAGTGCCGGACAACACCCTGGACTACCTGGTGATCGGCGCCGGCCCGGCAGGACTGCAGCTGGGGTACTTCCTGCATCGGGCGGGCCGGAAATACCTGATCCTGGAGGCCGGTCCCGAGCCGGGCCAGTTCTTCCACACCTTCCCGCGCCATCGCACGCTCATCTCCATCAACAAGAAGCACACCGGCTGGGACGATCCGGAGCTGAACCTCCGGATGGACTGGAACTCGCTGCTGTCGGACGACCCCGGGCTGCTGTTCACCCGCTACAGCGACCGCTACTTCCCGCACGCCGACGACATGGTCCGCTACCTCGCCGACTTCGCCCGGGCGTGCGACCTGCGGATCGACTACGACTCGCGGGTGGTCCGCGTGGACCGCCCCGGCCCGTTCCGGGTGACCGACGAGCGCGGGCGCACGTACGAGGCCAGGCGGCTCGTCGTCGCGGCCGGCGTCACCAGGCCCAACATCCCGGACATCCCGGGCATCGAGACGGCGGACACGTACGGCACCGCCTCCACCGACCCCGCCGACTACCTCAACCAGCGGGTCCTCATCATCGGCAAGGGCAACTCTGGCTTCGAGACGGCCGACAACCTGATCGAGACCGCGGCGGTGATCCACGTCTCCGGCCCGAGTTCCCTGCGCATGGCCTGGCGCACCCACTACGTCGGCCACCTGCGCGCGGTCAACAACGGCCTGCTGGACACCTACCAGCTCAAGTCCCAGAACGCGCTGCTCGACGGCGACGTCAAGCGGGTCGAGCGGCAGGCCGACGGCACGTACCTGGTCACGGTCGCCTTCGCCCGGGTCAACGAGGTCACCAAGGACATCCCGTACGACCGCGTGATCCTGTGCACCGGCTTCCGCTTCGACGCCTCGATCTTCGGCGACGCGTGCCGCCCCGACCTGGTGATCAGGGACAGATTCCCGGCGCTGACGCCCGCCTACGAGTCCGTCAACGTCCCGGGCCTCTACTTCGCGGGCACGCTGACCCAGTCACGCGACTTCCGGCGCGGCACCAGCGGCTTCATCCACGGCTTCAGGTACGGCGTCCGCGCCCTGCACCGCATCCTGGAGTCCCGCCACCACGACGTGCCGTGGCCATCCAGGGAGCTGCCGGCCGACCCGGCGGCGCTGGCGGCGGCGGTCATCGAGCGGGTCAACCGCACGTCGGCGCTGTGGCAGCAGTTCGGCCTGCTGGCCGACGGGATCGTGGTGGACGGCGGCACCGCCCGCTACCTGGAGGAGCTGCCGCACGACCTGGAAGGCCCGCCGATCGGTGACCGCGGCCACTTCTCGATCACCCTGGAGTACGGCCCCGAGCACGACAAGATCGACCCCTTCGACATCGAGGTCGGCCGCATCAGCCAGAGCGACTCCGCCCGCGCCCACGAGGGCCACTACCTGCACCCGGTGGTCCGCCACCACCGTCCGGGCGAGCCCGCGGTCGCCCACCACATCACGGAGAACCTGGAGAACGAGTGGAACTCCCAGGAGATCCACGTCGAGCCCCTCCGGGACTTCTTCGCGCGCCGCATCGCCGCGGTGTCGGCCGGATGAGAGCCGGCCTGACGAGAGCCGGCCGGATGAGAGCCGACCTGACGGGCGTACCGGATGCGCCCGAGCCGATGGGACGGGGCTGATGGGGTTCGGGACGCTGCGGGCGTTCGAGGACGAGGCCAGGGCACGTCTCGAACCCGCGCACTACGACTATTTCGCCGGCGGCGCGGGCGACGAGCTCACCGTGCGGGCGAACGAGGCCGCGTTCGCGCGGCTCGGGCTGGTGCCCAGGGTCCTGCGTGGCGCGGCCAAGCCCGAGACGGGCGTGACCCTGCTGGGCAGCCGCGCGGCCGTGCCCGTCCTGGTGGCGCCCACCGCGTTCCACCGGCTCGCCCACCCCGAGGGCGAGCGGGCCACGGCGCGGGCGGCCGCCGCCGCGGAGACCGTCATGATCGTGAGCATGGCCGCCACGGTCGCCGTCGGGGACGTGGCCGACGCCGCGCCGGGCGCCGACCTGTGGTTCCAGCTCTACGTCCAGCCGGACGCGGCCTTCACCGAGACGCTCGTCCGCCGCGCCGAGGCGGCCGGCTGCAAGGCGCTGGTCGTCACCGTGGACTCGCCGGTCATGGGCCTGCGCGAGCGTGACCTCCGTAACGGCTTCCACGACCTGCCCGAGCACCTGTGCTGCGAGAACATGCGGGACGGAGCGCACGGCGACCGGGTCCGTCCCATCGTCATGTCCCCCGAGCTGTCGTGGGAGGACATCGACCGGCTCAGGGAGATGACGGCGCTGCCGATCGTGCTCAAGGGCGTCACGCATCCCGCCGACGCCCGCCTCGCGCTCGACCACGGCGTCTCGGCGATCATGGTGTCGAACCACGGCGGGCGGCAGCTCGACACGGTGCCCGCCACGATCGACCTGCTGCCGGACATCGTGGCGGCGGCCGGCGGCGCCGTTCCCGTGCTGCTGGACGGCGGTGTCAGGCGCGGCACCGACGTGCTCAAGGCGCTGGCGCTGGGCGCCACCGCCGTCGCGGTCGGCCGCCCGGTGATCTGGGGCCTGGCCGCGGACGGCGAGCGGGGGGTGACCCGCGTGCTCGGCCTGCTGCGCACGGAGGTCGAGCACGCGCTCACCCTGTGCGGCTGCGCGTCGGTTCACGAGCTGGAGCCCGGGATGGTGCGGCGGACATGCTGATCGCGATCATCGCCGTCGCCGGCGTGCTGGTGAGCCTGCCGTGGTGGCTGCCGGACCGGATCGTGGCCGTGCGGGCCCGGCTCTTCGCCCGCGTCAACGGCGAGGAGGGCATCCCGGTGCCCGGCGGCCTCGTCGGCGTCGAGCGGTTCAGGGAGGTGTACTCGCATCCGGCCGCCAACGGCAGGAGCAGGGGCGCGGCGCTGTCCGACCTGTTCTGGTACTGGCTGGCGCCCGGCCCCGAGATGCACCAGGAGCACCTGGAGGCGGGCGAGCGGTACGACGCCGTCGCCCGGGCCACCCGCGACCTGCTCGCGGTGCCACGGGCGCAGGCCGAGGAGCTCGCCCGCCGCTGCGCCGCCCGCGCGCTGGAGGGCGTCCACGGGCTGGTCCGGCTGCGGGATCTGATGATGCCGCTGTGGGCGGAGTTCGCGTACGAGCTCGTGTTCGGCCGGCCGTGCCCGCGCGAGGCCCGCGACCTGATCACCGGCAACGCGAACGACGTCGTCACCTCGCTCAAGTGCACCGGCCTGCGGCACATGCGGCGCCGCCTGCGCCTGACCGAGTACCTGCTCGACCGCCTGCCCCTGGTCCGCAGGCCGCTCCCGGCCGGCCTGACGCCCCGCGAGCAGGCGTACTACCTGCAAGGCGCCTTCTTCAACACCGCCGTCGTCCAGATGTCGGAGGCCATGGCCCACCTGCTGCTGGTCCTCGCCCGGCACCCGGAGGTGCAGCACGCGGCGCGTACGGGCGACGACCACTACCTCGACCAGGTGATCGCCGAGACGATGCGGCTCTACCCGCTCTTCGGCATCGCCCACCGCATCACCACCGGCGACATCCGGCTCGGCGAGCACACCGCGATCCCGGCCGGCTCGGTGCTCTGCTTCAGCTATCCGGAGTTCCACCGAGCCGGGTTCGCCGACCCTGACCGCTTCGATCCCGGCCGCTTCGACCCGGGCCGCTCCGGCCGGCCCGTCAAGGAGCTCAACCACATCCCGTTCGGCGTGGCGGCCAACCGCCCGTGCCCGGCCTGGCGGCTGGCGCCGATCGCCATGCGGGTGGCCGCGCGCGAGGTCCTGGACCGCTACGTCCTGGACTCCTCCGTCACCCACACCAGGTCCCTGCCCAGCCGGGGGCCCTGCCTGCTCACCCCTCGTGACGCTCCACACCGGCCCCGCCTGGCGCTGGCCTTCCTGCGCGTACGCGACCGCTGGGAGGACGTCTGGCGCAGCCTCGTGCAGCTCGTCCTCGGCACCTACATGGTCTGGGACGCGCGCCGGCAGCGGCTCTGCGAGCGGCATTTCACTACTGAACCGGAGAACCGGCATGTTCATCCTGGCCCACGTAACGGCTCCTGACGCGAACCTCGCCCTCGTGCTCAAAGTCCTGCCCGCGCTCGTGGTCATCCTGATCACCGCGGCGATCTGCGGCCGGCTGGCCACCATGGTGATGCAGCCGCGCGTGCTCGGCGAGATGGTCGCCGGCGTGCTGCTCGGGCCGACGCTGTTCGGCTGGCTGTTCCCGGACGCGCAGGCGGCCCTGTTCCCGCCGGAGGTCCGGCCGATCCTGTACGTGCTCAGCACCATCGGGCTGACGCTCTACATGTTCCTGGTCGGCGCCGGCCTCGACCACAGCGCGCGCACTCCGGGCGAGGTCCGCAAGGCGTCCGTGCTGGCCGCGTCGGGGATCGTCCCGTCACTGCTGCTCGGCTTCGGCACCGGGCTCCTCCTGCACAGCCTGCTGTCCCGCCCGGACGTGTCCCCGTTCCAGTTCGCCCTGTTCGTCGGGGGCGCGCTGTCGCTGACCGCGTTCCCCATGCTGGCCAGGATCCTGTACGAGCGCGGCCTGGAGAACTCCCCGATCGGCCGGCTCACCCTGCTGGCCGCCTCCATCGACGACGCCCTGGCCTGGTGCATCCTGGCCGTGCTGTCGGCCATGCACATCGGCACCGGCGCCACCGGCGCGCTGCCCACGATCGGGCTGACGGCGGTGTTCGCCGTCGTGATGCTGAAGTTCGTCGCGCCCCTGCTGCGCCCGATGGGCAGGACCGTCGCGCGCACCGGCCGGCTCGGCTCCGGCGCCATGTACGCGGTCATCCTCATCCCGCTCGCGGCCGGCTGGGTGACGGACTGGATCGGCGTGTACTCGGTCTTCGGCGGCTTCGTCGCCGGCCTGGCCATGCCGCGCGACCCGAAGTTCCGCGAGATCCTGCACGGCCGGATGATGGAGGTCGTATCGACGCTGCTGCTGCCCACCTTCTTCACCTTCTCCGGGCTGAACACCCAGCTCGGCGGCATCGCGGGCGGCGGCATGCTGCTGGCGTTCGGGCTGATCCTGCTGGCCGGGTTCTGCGGCAAGTACTTCGGGTGCGCCACGGCGATGAGAGGGATCGGGTTCTCCTGGCGGGACTCGTACGCGGTGGGGGCGCTCATGAACGCCCGCGGCCTGATGATCCTCATCTTCATCAACATCGGGCTGGCCCAGGGCATGATCACGCAGGAGCTGTTCTCCATGCTCGTGCTCGTGGCCGTGATCACCACCGCGGGCGCCCTGCCGCTCTACAAGCTGGCGCTGCCCGACCGTCTCGAACGCATCCGCGTGGCGGACCAAGGTCCCCAAGAACGGGTGGAAGCCAGGTCCAATCCTTAGTGAACCGGCAGGTAGAGCGGGGCGGACCACTGCGCGGCCCGGCCAATGGCCGAGTGGACCTGGTAATTGCCCGGCTGTGATGCGACGGTTGACGGGTGGCTGGGATCTCGGGCACGGCCGACATGCCCTCCCGTCGGCTGCTGCTCGTCGAAGATGACCGCGAACTGGGACACATGCTGGCCGATCTGTTCACCGAACAGGGATACACGGTCGACCTGGCGCCGGACGGGCAACGGGGGCTGCACTTGGGGCTGAGCCGCACGTACGACGTGCTGATCGTCGATCGCGGCCTGCCCACGCTCGACGGGATCGACCTGCTGCGCCGGCTGCGGCGGCAGGGGGTCACCGTGCCGGTGCTCGTCCTGACCGCCTTCGGCTCCGTCGCCGAGCGGGTCGCCGGGCTCGACGCGGGCGCGGAGGACTACCTGGTCAAGCCGTTCGACATCGACGAGCTGCTGGCCAGGGTGCGCGCGCTGCACCGCAGGAACCTGGACCACGCGAGCCTGCTGCCGCTCGGCGCGGGCTGGCTGGACGCCGAGTCCCGCGTCGTACGGCTGCCGACCGGCGAGCAGGTGGCGCTGTCGGGCCAGGAGTGCCGGCTGCTGAGCGCCCTGGCCGCCCGCCCGCGGCAGGTGCACACGCGCACGTCGCTGAGACAGCGGGTCTTCGACGGCGCCGAGAAGGAGTCGATCGTGGACACCTACGTCTACTACCTGCGCAACAAGCTGGGATCAGAGGTCGTGAGCACCGTGCGAGGTGTGGGCTATCGCCTGGGTTCGCTGTGAGCGGCCAGGGACGCCCGCGATTCCGCCGTCCGGCCGGAGGTCCCCGGCCGGCTCGCCCCGAGCCTGAGCGGCGGCTGCTGATCCGGGCCCGCCGCCGGCTCACCGTGCAGGTGGCGGGCGCGATCTCCGTCGTGCTGGCGCTCGTCGGGGTGCTGGTCTACTGCTTCATGGTGCACCAGCAGAGCGCCTCCATGCAGCGCGAGCTGGCCACCATCGCGCAGCGCGCCCCCGTCGACCACCCGCCGCCCTGCGGGTGGCTGTTCGAGCTGCGCGACGGCACCGTACGGAGCTCGCCCGGCGCGCCGGCGGCGCTGCCGGTGCGCGCCCCCCTCGGCCAGGTGGCCGCCGACGGTCGCACCAGGGTCACGCAGGCGCGGGTGGACGGCCACGACTACCTCGTCAGGACCCAGCGGCGCGGCGACGCGACCGTCCAGGTGGCGATCGACCTCGCCTACCAGAGCGCGGAGCGGCAGCGGCTGCTGCGCACGCTGGTCGCCGCGGAGCTCGCCGGCCTGCTGGCCGTGCTGCTGATGGGCCAGGTCATCGCCCGCCGGGCCATCGCGCCGCTCGGCGAGGCCCTCGTCCGGCAGCGCCGCTTCGCCGCCGACGTCAGCCACGAGCTGCGCACGCCGCTGACCCGCCTGCACACCCGTGCCCAGCTGCTGGCCCGCAGGCTGCGGGGCGGGACCGACCCGATCCTGCTCATCGACGAGGTGGACCAGCTCATCAGGGGCAGCAGGCAGCTCGGCGAGGTGGTCGAGGACCTCCTGCTGTCGGCCCAGTTCCAGCAGCTGCGCCGGCCGTTCGGGCCGGTGGACCTGGCCGCGCTGGCCGCCGAGCTGGCCGTGGCCGAGAGCGCCAGGGCCGAGGCGCGCGGCGTGAGCATCGAGGTGCGCTGCGAGGGGCCCGGCGACCACGTCGTACGCGGTGTGGAGTCGGCCCTGCGCCGGGTGATCTCGGCCCTGCTCGACAACGCGCTCGGCCACACGGACGTCGGCGGCCACATCTGGGTGACCCTCTCCACCGGCCAGGACACCGTCCGGCTCACCGTCCGTGACGACGGCGTTGGGCTGGACCCCGACGACGCGGAGCGGCTCTTCACCAGGTTCGTCGGGGCCAACCACCAGGGGTTCGGCCTCGGCCTGGCGCTCGTGCGCGAGGTGGTGGCCGGGCACCACGGCACGATCGCGGCGGACGGCCGGCCGGGGCGCGGAGCCACGTTCACCGTGCACCTCCCCGCGGCCCCCGGCAGGACGGCCGTGGACCGCCCGCCGCCCGCGGGCACGCGCGAGCCTGTGTGAGAGGCCCCTCTCCTGGGTAGCGGGGAACGAATGCGCATTCAGGACTGGTTCCTCACCGACGAGGAGCGGGACAATCCGGCGACCCGGCTCGAACCCTGGTCGACCGGGAACGACGTGCGCCCGCTCGTCCACGGCGCGACCTACTTCGCCGAGCTGAAATCCTGCCTGGACGCACTGGGCAAGGACGACCTGCTGCTGTTCGCCGACTGGCGCGGGGATCCCGACGAGCGGCTGACCCCGGACGGGCCGAGCGTCGGCCGGGCGATGGCCGACGCCGCCGGGCGCGGCGCCCTCGTACGCGGCCTAATCTGGCGCTCCCACCTCGACCAGCTCCGCTTCAGCTCCGCCGAGAACCGGCACCTGGGCGAGGAGATCGAGGAGAGCGGCGGCCAGGCGCTGCTGGACATGCGGACCAAGCCGGGCGGCTCGCACCACCAGAAGTTCGTCATCCTGCGCCACGACCGCGACGCGACGACCGACGTGGCCTTCCTCGGCGGCATCGACCTGTGCCACAGCCGCCGCGACGACGCCCGGCACGAGGGCGACCCGCAATCCGCCCCGATGCCCGCGGTGTACGGGCCGCGCCCGCCCTGGCACGACGTCCAGGTCGCCGTCAGGGGGCCCGTCGTCGCGCACGTGGAGCAGGTGTTCTGCGAGCGCTGGGAGGATCCGGCCCCCGAGTCCCGCGATCCGCTACGCCGCCTGCGCGACCACCTCGGCCGCCTCGACGACGCGCCCGCCCTGCCGAAGCCCGGCCCGCCGCCGCCGCCCGCCGGGCACCACAACGTGCAGTTGCTGCGCACGTATCCGGCCAGGCGGCGCGGCTACCCGTTCGCGCCCGACGGCGAGCGCAGCATCGCCCATGCCTACCACAAGGTGCTGGGCCGGGCGCGCTCGCTGGTCTACCTGGAGGACCAGTACCTGTGGTCCACCGACGTGATCGAGCCGTTCGCCCAGGCGCTGGAGCGCGAGCCCGGCCTGCGCATGATCGTCGTCGTGCCGCGCCATCCCGACCAGGACGGCTGGCTGGCGGGCCCGGCGAGCCTGATCGGCCGCGCGAACGCGCTGCGCCGCTTAGAGGACGCCGGCGGCGACCGCGTCGCGATCTACGACCTGGAGAACCATCAGGGCACGCCCGTGTACGTGCACGCCAAGGTGTGCGTGGTGGACGACATCTGGGCCTCCGTGGGCTCCGACAACGTCAACCTGCGGTCGTGGACGTACGACTCCGAGCTGAGCTGCGCGGTGCTGGACGAGCACGAGGATCCCCGGCCGCCGCACGGCGCCCTGCGCTTCGCCCGCGACCTGCGCCTGACCCTCATGTCCGAGCACCTGGACCTGCCGGACTCCCCCGCCGGCCCGGAGGCCGACGAGTTGTGCGACCCGGCCGCCGCGTTCGAGGCGTTCGCGGAGTCGGCGGCCCGTCTGGAGTCCTGGCACCAGAACGGCGAGAAGGGACCGCGCCCGGAGGGGCGGCTGCGCCCGCATCCGGCGCCGCATCTGTCCCGGGTGCAGAAGCTGATGGCGTTCCCGCTCTACCGTTTCGCGGTCGACCCGGACGGCCGGCCGCCCGCGCTGCGCCGATCGCGCGGCTTCTAGGGCCTCGTTCGCCGGGCGAGCGGCCCAGCCACCCCCCAAAACGGACAAATCGACATATTTCTGGATTTAGCGGGTAGGACCTCAAGGGGATCCGATTGCCCGCCCCACAGAGGACGCCCCGGCTCCGGGGAAGAAGCCGGGGCGTTCCGCCGCCCCGGGACAGGCGCTGCTCGTTCCCGGATTTCACCCCATTGTCATCCGCACATGTCATGATCCACCGGATCTTGTGAACTCGGTAAGGAGACGGATGACTGCATCGGCGCGTCGCGCCTTACGTGCCCTGATCGCCGGCGGCCTGGCCGCGGCCGCGATCTGGCCCACGGCCCTCCCCGCGCAGGCGGCGGCCGCGGCCACGACCGTGTCGGTGGACTACACCAAGCCGATCCGCACACTGTCCCGTGCCGACTACGGCATCGGGATCACCGGGTACGGCGAGGGCTCGTACATCACGGACGACCAGGCCCACCGCGAGCACCTGCGCCGCCTCGGCCCCGGCCGGATGCGCATAGAGCTGCACTACGAGGAGCCGGGCAACCACGACAGCCCGATCATCTGCGGCGGCTGGGGGTGCGACAGGACCGTATCGGGCGACGCCTGGATCGCGGCCATCCGCGCCCTGGGCGCGGAGCCGGTCGTCATCCTCCAGGTGGACGGCCGCCAGAGCGCCGCGGTGAACCGTGACGACGCGGTCGCCCTGTACGACCACTTCGCCGCCTCCGGCACGCCGGTGCGGCGCTTCATCCTCGGCAACGAGCTGAACTGCGCCTGCACCCCGAACAAGCCGGAGATGACCGCCGCGGAGTACAGCAGCCGGTTCAACCTGATCGTGGACGCCCTGCGGGCCAAGGACCCGGCGATCCAGGCCGGCGGCCCAGCCACCGCCTGGAACGCCCTGGACTACATCAGGACGTTCCTGGAGGGCTCGGGAGATCGCGTGTCCTTCCTCGACTACCACGACTACGGCAACGGCTCCGACCCCATCACCGACGAGGAGCTGCTCGGCGGCGTCATCCGCGGCTACGAGACCGATCTGAAGCAGGTGAGCGCCCTGGCCGAGTCGGTGCTGGGCCGGAAGATCGAGATCCAGATCGGCGAGTTCAACTCCGACTACGACGACCCCGACGGCCACCGCACGCTGACCCACTTCAACACCCTGTGGGGCGCCGCGGCGCTGGGCCAGATCCTGCACGCGGGCGCCGCCGCCTACCAGTACGGCGACAAGAACGGCCAGCTCGGGCTGACCAGCACGAAGGGCGAGGGCGGCGTGCCGCGCAGCGAGCCACTGCCCATCTACCACGGCATCGGCATGTTCACCGGCGAGGGCCTGTTCAGGCCGTTCGGCACCACCATGGTGGAGGCGGCGTCCGGCAGCGACCAGCTGCACGTGTTCGCCTCGGACGCGGCCAAGAACGTCGTCCTCGTCAACGTCGGCGCCGAGCCGCTCGACACCTCGTTCACCTTCACCGGCCTGACCACGGGCACGGCCGTCGCCTGGCAGAGCACCGCCGAGGCGTGGACCCCGCATCGCACCGACACCCTGCCCATCACCGGCGGCAAGGCCACCCTCACCCTCCCGCCGTCCTCGGCCACGACCCTTGTCATCGACCAGCCGGGCCTGTCGGCGACCTACTTCGACAACGCCGACCTGACCGCGCCCAAGGTCACGAGGGTCGATCCCCAGATCGACTTCGACTGGGGCGCGAACGCTCCCGACCCGGCCGTGTCCCCCGACACCTTCAGCGTCCGGTGGACGGGCAAGGTGATCACCGACCGGGCCGAGACGTACACGTTCATCACGACCAGCGACGACGGGGCCCGGCTGTGGGTGGACGGCTCACTCGTCGTGGACGCCTGGAACGACCACTCCAAGCGCGACGACAGCGGCCAGATCGCGCTGACCGCCGGAGCCCATGACATCAGGATGGAGTTCTACGACAGCGGCTACGACGCGATAGCCCAGCTCCACTGGTCCAGCCCGGTCCTTGCCCGCCAGGTCATCCCCGCGGCCAGCCTGCGCACCGGCTGACGGCCGCACCCGGCTCGCCGGGGTCCGGCCCGCCTGGCCGGACCCCGGCGAGCACCCGGCACGATCAGGACGACTGTTTGTCGGCGAGCGTAGTCAAACACTTCCACACCGTGACACACCCGCCTAGCGTTGACATCGGGATCCGCAACAGGGACTACGGGGTCCTCCCAGGTGAAGGCGACGAACCACCTTTGACACTGTGGAGAGCATGTGACGTTTCCCTCCGTGGGCGAGCGGCGAGCCTTGGTCCGCTCCCTCGTGGCCGAGTTCGCGCCCGAAGAGCTTCCCGACTTCGATCTCATGACCTCCGCCTACTTCGACTCTCCGGCGGCTGCGCGGCGGGCGCGGCGGGCCCGCGACGAGCCAGGCGCCTTCGGCATCGACCTCGGCGATCCGACGTTCACCAACCTGCTCTGGGGCGTCGTCGGCGGGCTGACCACCGAGATGCTGGTCAGCGCCGCGCGCAGGGGACGGAACGCCTGGAAGCGCCGGCGGCGCGAGGCCGACGGCCCGGACGGCGCTCTGCCTGAGCTGCCGCCCGAGCAGGAGCCGGTGGTGCGGGAGCGGGCCCGCGACCTCCTGCACCGCGCCGGACGGGAGGACGCCGACGCCGCCGGCGCGCGCCTGGCGGAGCGCTGGGCGCGCCGCGACTGGACGCCACCGGCATGACGGCGCTCACCAGGCGCATCAATCCGTTCCTGCTGCCGGCCGCGACGTCGTCGCGCTTCATCCTGCTGGTCAGCATCACTTTGTCGGCCGCCGGGTCGTCCTATGACCGCGTGCTGGGCGGGGCGACGGGCTGGCTGGAGGCGTACGGACGGTGCAATCGTGACGGCGACGCCGCGGCGGCCGCCGGCACCGCGGCGCAGGACCTGAGCACGGCGTATCTGGCCTGCGTGCGGGCCGTCTCCCTGGACCGCGCCGCGGCCGGGCTGGGCGCCATGGTCATGGTGACGGCGGCGATCGTGCTGCTGTCGGCGGCCCGGCCCTGGCTGACGATCAAGCGGCAGAACCTGCGGCACGCCGACGCGGCCGCGTACGCCGGGCTGCACGCGCTCGTGGGCGAGCTGGCCCGCGCCGAAGGCGTCGCCCGGCTCCCCACGCTGCTGCTCGACACCAACCGGGGCGCGCCGGGCGGGCGGGCCTTCGGCGGCTTCGGCCGGTCCTACCTGCGGCTCAACATCGGCACCCTGCACCGGGCCAGGCGCACCGGCGACGATCGCGAGCTGCGCACGATCGTCCTGCACGAGCTCGCGCACGTGCGCAACCGTGACGTCGAGCTCACCAATCTCACCCTGGCCTCGGTGTGGGTGTTCGGCGGGCTGGTGGGGCTGCCGCTGCTGCTCTACACGGCGCTGCGCGAGCCGGCCCGGCTCCTGGACGTGGGACTGCGGACGGCGGCGGCCACCGCGCTGGTGGTCGTCCTGGCCGCCGCGGTGCTGCGGGCGCGGGAGAGCTACGCCGACGTCCGGGCCGACATGGCGAGACAGTGGCTGCCGCCCGCGCCCGCCGCCCCCGAGGCGGCGGGTCCCGCCGCCGCCTTGGAGCGCTCCAGCACCCAGGAGCGCACCACCGCCTTCCCGGGACGTGGCCGGGTGATCACCTGGTTGCGGGCGGCGGTGCCCCTGCATCCCTCCGACGAGTTCCGGGCCACGATCATCCAGCGGCCCGGCGACCTCATGCGGTGGATGCCCGCCGAGGCCCTCGGCGCCGGCGTCGCCTTCGGCCTCGGCACCGTCCACCTGACGGAGGTCGTCCGCCTGTGGTTCGGGGGTACTGCGGCGGAGGCGCGTCTGGCCATGTTCCTGGCCGCCCTGCTGTACGCGGTTCCGTGCACGGCCATCGTGCTGGCCGGGGCCTATCGCGCGGCGCTGCGGGCGATGGCGTCGGGCGACAGGCCACCGTACGGGCTGCTCCCGGGATGCGCGCTGGCCGCGGGCCTGCTGGCCGGTCTGCTGGCCGCGCCGTCGCAGGCCGGCCGCTCCTGGCTGGCGCTCCTGACCGCCAGGCCGCCGATCAGCGTGGCCATGGTGGTGATCCTGCTGGTGCTGTGCACGGCGCTGTGCCGCTGGTCGTCGGTCACCGCGGCGGCCTGGCTGCCGGTGGCCCGCGCCCGCTCGCTGGTCCCCGCCTACCTGGGCGGCGTCGTTCCCGCCACGCTGGTGTGCGGGGCCTGTTTCCCCGCCTGGATCCAGGCCACCGAGATCGCGACCGCCACGGGGAACCTGGAGAACGGGCTGGTGGCGCTCGGCACCACGCTCTTCGACGCGGGCGCTCTCACCGGCCTGCTCGTGGCCGCGCTCTATCCGCTGGCCGCCTGGCTCAGGCATCGGGAGCCCGCGCCCGGGAGAGCGTTGTGGACGCACACGCCCGCGCCGGTCGCCCTGCCGCGCCTTCGGGTCCGGCCGGTGGCCGCTCTCGCGCCCGCGGCCGTCCTGGCGTCGGCCGCGCTGCTGCTGGAGGTCCTCACACCGCGGCCCTTGCTGGCCGGGGTGCTGGGAGGCGTGACGGCACCCCCCGGCAGCACGGACTACAACCGGTTCCTGCAGTATCTGGCCCTGCTGGCGCTCTGGCTGATCCTCCTGGAGGTCGTCGCGGCCCTCGTCTCGGCCGCGGTCGGCGGGGCGCACCTGCTGGGCTTCTCCCATGCCACGCTGGCCGCCGTCACCGCCGGCGGGGCTCTCATGGCGGTCGTGCTGGCCGAGCCCCTCGTCCTCATGTGCGGGGCGCCGGGCGGCTGCGCGGCCGGTTGGCTGGTTCCCCAGCTCGGCATCGCGTTCATGATGACCGCGGTCGTCGGCGTGCCGGCCGGGGTGCTGGGCGCCGGGCTGGCCGGAGCGATCCGCGTACCGATCCGGCTGCTCGTCCGCGAACGGGCCTACCGCCCGCCCCCCGCGCCCCGTACCTGGCTGCGGCGCGCCCTGGCCGTCACCGCGCTGATCGCCACCCTGACCTGGTCGGCGGTCATGGTCCCTGTCTGGGCGCTGGAGCACGGCCTCGTCTCCCCCGCCAGGCTCCCTACCGGCACCGACGCGGTCACGAACGTGCCCGCGCCCGGATCACCGGGCCTGCGCGCGGCCCTGACCGCCTGCCCTGGCGAGATGCGGCTGTCGGTCGACACGATCTTCACCGACGCCACCGCCTACTACTGGGCCACGACCTTCGCCCGGCTGGCCGAGAGCGACCGGCCGTTCCTGGCCGCGCTGGGCCGCGAGGGGTACGCCCGCCTGCGCGATCACTCCGGCGACGAGCGCCCGCTCGCGTCCGCCGTCAGCCGCTACTGCCAGCTGCTCGGCGCCGGCTCCCCCTGACGCGGAGGTGAACGCCCGTTGCGCGGCGCGTCAGCAGGTGGTGGCGGTTTCGGCGCGTTCCTGAGCGAGGCTCTCCGCCGGCGACTGCGCCCTGGTACGGCCGAGCTCGGGCAGGAGGGACGCGATCCCGAGCACGGCCAGCCCCACGCCCAGCCAGAGGGGAGCCCGCAGGCCGAAGCCGTCGATGGCCAGCCCACCCACCGAGGAGCCGACGATCACCCCGAGGGTGATGAAGGAGGCGTGGACGGTGTTGACCAGCGGCCCCGGGTTGCCGGCGCGCTGGACGCGGACGGCCATCGCCGGGTTCATGGTCACGCCGACCAGCCCGACGCCCAGCATGGCGATCACCGCGGGGACGCTGAGATGGGCGAACAGCGCGAAACCGGCCAGGAAGATCGTGTTGAGGATCAGCCCGGACAACAGGACCTTGATGGTGTGCCGGTCGGCCAGGCGTCCGACGACGTAGTTCCCGATCACGGTGGCCGCGCCGTACGCGACGAGCAGCAGGGGAACGGCGCCCGATGAGAACCCGGTGACCTGGGTGAGGATGGGGCTGAGATAGCTGAAGGCGGCGAAGGTGGCGCCGATGATGAGGGTGCTGGTCGACAACGCCAGCCACAGCCGGCCGTTCCTGAAGACCGCCAGCTCCTGCCGGAAGTCGCCGTTGCCGCCGTCGGCACGCCCGAGCCCGGGCACGCCCGCCGTCGTGGCCAGCGCGGCGATGACGGTCAGGGCGCCGACGGCCCAGAAGGCGGCACGCCAGCCGAGCTGCCCGCCGATCAGCGTGGACAGCGGCAGGCCGAGCAGGGTGCCGAGCATCAATCCGGTCAGGACGATGGACAGAGCGCGGCCGCGTACCTCCGGGCGGCTCAGCTGGACCGCCACCGAGATGGCGACTCCGAAGAACGCCTGGGAGGCGACCCCGGTGATGACGCGCGCGACCATCAGGATCGGGTAAGAAGGCGCGACCGCCGCGAGCACGTTGCCCACCAGGAAGATCGCGAACAGCAGCATGAGTGCGGGTTTCGGGCGTATCCGCACCAGGGCGACGGTCATCAGCGGCCCGCCCGCCGCCATGGCCACGGCGAAGGCGGTGATCAGATAGCCGATTTGGGAGATGGTCACGCCGAGTCCACCTGCCATCTGGGGCATCAGGCCTCCGACGGCGAACTCGCTTGTGACCATGGCGAAGATGCCGATGGCCAGGACGTAGACGGCTCTGGGCAAGGGGTCCCCTTTTTGCATCAATCGGTGTAGAACTCGGGCACGAAAAAACTGAGGTCAGGCCAGGGCGTCCATGGCCGTGGCCGCGATGGCCGCGATGGTGGCGTCGCCGGCGCCGCCCTGGGCGGCCACCCGGATCCCGGCGATCACGGCGTTGACGAACGTGGCAAGCTCGGCGGGATCGCGGGTGGAGCCGATGTCGCCATCGCGCTGCCCGGCCCTGATGGCCGCGCTCAGGCCGACGACCCGGCGCTCGTGGTCGCGGGCGAGCATCAGGGCGATCTCCGGGTCGCGGCCGGCGAGCTCCATCGTGGTGTTGACGGTCAGGCAGCCCAGGCCGTGGCCGTCACGCCTGTTCGCCGCCTCCGTCCGGAGGATCCTGGTGAACAGCGCACGGATCCGCTCGATCGCCGGCAGCTCCTGATCGTCGAGGATACGCAGCTGGTCGGCGGTGGTGGCGTCCATGTAGCGGGTCAGCGCGCGCTTGAACAGCTCGCGCTTGCTGGTGAAGGCGTTGTACACGCTGCTGCGGTCGAGGCCGAGCGCCTCGCACAGGTCTCTGGTCGAGGTCGACTCGTAGCCGTTCGCCCAGAACGTACGCATCGCTGTGTCCAGGACCCGGTCCTCATCGAATGATCTCGGCCTCGCCATAGGAGCACGCTACCGGTTTTGCACCAATCGGTGCAATACAAGATGGTGCAGCAGGTTGTGAGATGCAACCGGAAGGTGGCCGACCGCAGGCTCCAGGGTTCCGTCTTGCTGCGGGGTTGATGTCGTGTGTCTCGCGCGGGAACTTGTTTGATCGCTTCGTGACTCAGGTCGATGCGATGAACCGGATCAACGCGGACGCGGGGCCAGACCCAGCTCTCGTGTACGAAGCCGGCTCCCGGCCGGTGCCGGCCGGGAGCCTTCGGGTCTGGCGGGGTCAGGCGGTGGTGCAGGAGCTTATCTGCGGGAGCCACGTCAGCAGGTCGCGCCTCTCGTCGAAGATGTAACCGCCGAAAGCGGTCGCGCAGTACGTCGTCTGGGCCGAGGTGTTGGGCAGATAAATCGTGGCCGAGCACCTATTGGTGTATGCGCAGTCGACGCGGTTTCCAACGTTTCGGGGGCTGGTGAACTTCACTCGC
Source organism: Nonomuraea zeae (assembly GCF_005889725.1). Lineage (GTDB taxonomy): Bacteria > Actinomycetota > Actinomycetes > Streptosporangiales > Streptosporangiaceae > Nonomuraea > Nonomuraea zeae. Next base: position 12,368 of record NZ_VCKX01000040.1, on the reverse strand, counting down.
GACACTATGAGGTCGAAGAACAGGCCGGCCCCTCCGGGATTGCACGTGATCACTTCGGTCGCGTCGACCTCGTACTGATTCTTGTACCATTCGATGCGGTGCGAGCACGAACGCGCGGCGGTCGTGCTCGCCGTCGCGGTCGACGGGATCCCGGTCAAGCCCACCAGGACCAGTGTCGCGAGCAGGCCATTTCTCAGCCATTTTAAAAGCATGTCTGCCTCCTATCTAGGCGTTGATGCATGAGGTCTTCTTCGGCGGGGTGTGGCCCCCAACGGGGAAGCTCCCGTGCGTGTACCAGACCGTCCCGAGGGAGGACGCGCAGTATTGCTGGCTGCCCGAGGCGTTCGCCAGGGTCGCCCACGAGGATGCCGATGAGACGCCAAGATGGGTGGTATCCGAGCCCCCCGCGTATCTCGGCTTGGTGATGGCGATGATCGGCCGGATCGCGTAGACGTTCCCGGTGCAGCGCCAGACGTCGCCCGCGCTGACCTCGTACCGGCTGGTGTACCACTCGATCTGATGTGTGCACGTGACCGCCGCGTAGGCCGGATTCGGAATGCCGAATCCGATGGCGATGCTCCCCAAAAGGAGAAGGGACGCGGTCGACGCTTTGCTGATTCGCCTGATCGTCATTTCCTTCCTTTCATGCTGTTCCGGTCCGGACTTGTCCGCTCTCGGGCGAGGTATCACAGGTGGTGGTCGTCGTTCCTTTACGTGGTGAGCGCGGGAACGCGATTCGAAGAGGGCCCCGTCGCTCTCTGATTGGAAACCGCCGCACATGCTCACTCATGCGGAAATAGCCCGTCGCCTGGGGGTGGGATCCGCCGGGAGCGGGGTCTTGCGGCCCCTCGGCTCCTTTATCTCAGCATATCTGGATGGCACAACCGTAAACCAGCATGTATGGGATCGTCAACTGGCGTGAGTTGAGATTCAGATCCCGATCCATATGAGTTGCTCGACGGCAACTTGGCGGTGTGGCGGGACAAGGAGGTGCGGATGATCAACGGCTCAGACCCGAGGCTGCCATGCCGTCAGTTAATGATCACGCTCTGGTTCGAGGTCGCCGCAGCAAGAGCGCGACGGTGGGCGGTCCTGCGTGACGAATGCCTTTGCCAGAGGGGCGGCCTGCCTCTACCGGCCCTCCTGGAGACTTCAAGCCGCCCTCAAGGACAAGCTGATCAAGGCCGTCAAAGACCTTGAGGCAGGCATCACCGCATCGGACACCTACTCCGTGCGCGACGCCGTCAACGACTGGCTCAGCAAGGGCCTTCAAGGGCCGATCCGAGAACACCGTCATCAAGCTGCGCATCCTCGCCGAGACGCACGTCATCCCCGGGCCTGGGAAGCTCAAGCTCCAGCAGCTACGGGCGGATCACGTGGACGAGTGGCTTGACCACGACCGGGAAGGAGGCGACGCCAAGACCCGCTAATCGCGGCGCTCGCTCCATGACACCCGCCGCACCTGCGCCTCGTTGCTGGTTGCGCTCGACGTGCGTCCTCGCGTGGCGATGCAGATCCTCCGCCACAGCAAGACCGCTGTGACGATGCAGCGAAGTGCCGTCCGAGGTCACCAGGACCGCCCTGCGGCGGCTTGGGGACAGCCTCGACCACTGGCGTTGCTGCACTTTACTGCTGCACAAAGATCAAAAGGGCCACTTCCCGAGTTGGGATGTGGCCCTTGACCTTGGTGGGCGATACTGGGATCGAACCAGTGACCTCTTCGGTGTGAAGGAAGACCGGGGAGTCTGGGGATGTCGATTCGAGTCGATCGGATGCCTCTCACCTTGCAGGACCATCCGAGGAGGACTCGCCGAGTCTGATGGAGCAGTAAAGCGGTGGCTCCCGAAATTGGCTCCCGTGGCTCCCTCGGAAGACGCAGAACCCATGTACAACGACAAGTGCCTCCCGGGGAAGCCCTGTCCTTGGGAGGCACCCCTAAGCGACGACCAAACGACAGGCATAACTTGTCACGATGGCCACCCGGTACCCCGCCGCCTCGGTGCACTCCTGACAAGGAGCCAAACCGGCCGCCGGGTACACGCCCTGCAGCCTGCGGTTATGACCATCAACAGACACCCTCGCCCCCGCTCGATATGCTACGAACTATGAGTGAGCGTACTGACAACATCACAGACCTTGACGACGTGTTGGACGCCGACGAACATGACCTCGCAATACCAGAACTCGAGCCCCTCTCCTACTTCGGCACCGATTTCGACGTTCACGGCCTAGTACGGCGACTTAACAACGCTGACATTGTAGTGCCAAATTTCGATCCATCAATACCTGTGGGATCTGACCTCTCAGGGTTTCAGAGAAAATTTGTCTGGAAGAAAACCCAGATGGACAGATTCATCGAATCACTACTTCTCGGATTTCCCGTACCCGGAATCTTCCTGGTGCAGCAGAAGAACAGGCAACTCCTAGTACTAGATGGGCAGCAGCGCCTCAGAACTCTACAGAGGTTCTATTCCGGCACTCTAGAGAACGGCTCGCAGTTCGCGCTTGATAACGTCAGCGACGATCTCAAAGGGCTTGAATATGAGACTTTGGACGATGAGCAGCGACGGATACTAGACAACACGTTTATTCACGCCACCGTGGTGAAATATAATCGCGAACTAGGCGGCGACGAGAGTGTTTATTCGCTGTTCGAGCGACTCAATACCGGTGGCACAAACCTGTACCCTCAGGAGATACGAGTTGCCCTCTACCACGGGCAACTCGTTGAGCTTCTACGGGAACTCAACTCGATCAAGACGTGGCGGGACATATACGGCCCAGCTTCCGAACGCCTGAAGGATCAGGAGCTAATCTTGCGCTTTCTGGCGTTCTGGAAGAATGAGGACAACTATAAGCGACCACTTAAACTTTTCCTCAATGAATTTCTCTCAAAACACAGGGATCTAGAAGATCTTGACCCCGAAGAGCTTCGATCAGTTTTCACGGCAACCTGCGAAGTAGCATCAAGCACTCTCGGGCGGAAGGCAGTCAGAGCCGACGCTCAAGTAAATGCCGCTTTTTCGGACGCTATACTGATTGGAATAGCGAGCAGGCTAACGAAGGGCTCCATTTCCGACACGACAGGAATGGTGCATGCACGACAGCAACTCCTCGAAAACGAAGAGTTCGTGAGTGCAATCGCAAGAGCCACTGCTGATGAAGATCGCGTAGCTCGTCGACTAAGACTGGCGAAGGCGGCCTTTCAGGGTGTGGCATGACCAGAAGAAAGCACAGTCACTCCACTAGCGCACGCTGGCAGATTAAGAAGCTTAGGCAGGATCTCGAAGACTTATATGTGAGAGCCGACCCGAGGTTGTTTTCCGACCAGGAGGTAGCGGCAGACATCGGCCGTTATCTATGCGTCCGAGTATCAGGTTTTCTCGAGCAAGCAACGTCAGTCATTTTTCGCGAATACTGCGAGAAGAACTCGTGGGGCGAGGTGCAGGCATTTGCGCTTTCCTGGCTAGATAGAATGCCAAACCTTTCTCATGATGCGCTGGTGAAGCTAGTTTCGCGCTTCAGTCGAGAAGCATCCGTGGAACTCAAGGAGTTTCTCGACAAAGAGGAAAGGAGGTCCAGAATAAATGCGCTTATCGGGCTACGTAACGACATAGCGCACGGCAAGCAGCAAGGAATGAGTCGAGGCCAAGCATGGGAATACTATGAAGTAGCGGAACAGGTCATCGATTGGCTATTAGACAAGTTCCATCCAGAACAGATCTCGATCAATGACAGCCCTCTTTGATCATCATTTTACTGACCACAAATAGCAACCTTATCTAGGTGATCTATGGCCGATGAAGTATCCTCCTTCAGTTCACAGTACACCGCAAGGCTAACTTGATCGCCACCTTCGATTTCAAAAGGAATTGGGCTTATGGAGGACTACATACAAGTTTTGACGACCGTACCGAGCGAAAAGGATGGGGTTGCCCTGGCGAGAAGTATAGCCTCAGCACGGCTAGCTGCCAGCGTACAGATTATTGGGCCGATTCGATCTCTCTACTGGTGGCGCGGAGAGTTGCGGGATGAGCAAGAATGGCAGTTGGCCATCATGACTACACGCGTTCTGTTCGATACGCTTGAGGTCCATATCAAAGCTAACCACAGCTACGAGACGCCCGAGATCATCGCAACTGAGATCACCGCAGGCAGTGACGAATACCTGGCCTGGATCAGCGCGGAGACGCGGAGAATTGACGCTTCGTGATGGCTAGGTCTTCTAGGAAGGCGCGTACTGGCGGCTGTGTCTGCCAGCGTCTGAGTGCCTCGCCGATGACGATGAATCGTGGCAGCCAGATGCCGGACTCTGTCTCGCGGATTACGGCGAGGCCGTCTCGTGCTGCTTTGGCCGCCTCTTGCACGGAGCCATGCACGATATGGGCTGTAGCAATGTCGCCAAGGATGATGCCTGCACGCTTTCTCTCTACCTCGGACAGGCGTGATATGACCGCGTGCGCGACCGCTTCAGCTTCGTCCAGTCGGCCGATCTGGGCGTAGGTGGAAATGGCGAAGGAGTCGAAACGATCCCGGTCCAGGAAGCGTGTCCATACGCGGTCCTCCTCCGGATCGGCGATGTTGAACGCTTCGCGTGCCTCCTCCCATGACTGAAGGGCTGCTTCGCTTTCTCCGAGTGCTGCGCTCTCTTCGGCATGTCTAGCGGCAAGCCATGATGTAGTTCCAGGGGAGGTGTGCTTGGGCAAGTGCTGTAGAGCGGTGGTCAGGAGAGCTCGGGCTCTGCCGTGGTTCCCCTTGCCGCTCGGTATGTAGCTCCTATATCCGAACGCGCACGCGATGATTGCCGGGTCGTCGGCTTCCTTCGACGCCTTCTCAGCGGTGTCATAGAAGTTCCGTGCCGCAGAGATGTTGCCGAGGTCTGTTGCGATCCAGCCAGCAAGCACGCTGCTTTCGCCGGCGACCACGATCAAGCGTCTCCGAAGCTCGTCCTTGGGATCCGTGGCTGTGCTGTTCAGGATAGTTCCGACCTCGTTCAGGTGGGCTGCCAAGCCCTTGAAGATCGTATGGGCAGGAAGCATCTCTTCAAGGCGGTGGAAACCGGCGGCTCTCGCCTCCATCTCCCGAACCACCGCTTCGTCGATGGCGTTTGGCCTGGACAGGGCGAAGGCTACTTTCTCCCATGCCTCACTTTGAGCCAGAGCTGACTGGGCACCGAGTTGTGCCACCATGGCCAGTAGTTCGCGGCGCTTCAACGGCTCGCCTCTTTTCCCGATCGCTTCAGCGAAGAGCTGCAAGTCGAATGTGTCCGTGGGGATCTGCACCCCATCACTGACGACTCGTACACCGCCCCCGCCACCGGGGGACGCCAAGCCCAGATGGCGTCGCAAGTAGCCGGGCATGCCCAAACCGTCAGCAAACGACTCAAATGTATGCTTTGCGGTCGGGACGCGCTTGCCGCTCTTGTACTCGCTGACGCGCCCTTGAGGGATTCCGGTGAGGTTGGCGATCTGGCCCTGGGTGATGCCGTACTTGGTCAGGATGCGGATAACGCCGCCGAGATCACGTTGTTTACAGACATCTTCCACGTCCTGACGTGCGAAAACAGTCTCAAGGACATGGCGAACTCGCTCTTGGTCCATCGTCATGGCGGCGTTCCGTTCCCCTGGTAGCGCAGCCTTTCGGGAGTAGTGGAGCTGTTCTAGTCCATCACACCGTGAGATATCACGGTGAGATTATGCGGAACCGCTTTGCTTGGAAACCTCACATCAGTCCGTGGCGCAGGTCAGAGCTGATCTGAGTGGTTTCGAAGATCCGTATTTGTCTGGCTTTCGCCATCCATTGCTCGGTGAGCGGATTGTGGGAGGCCGGCACATGACTCCGGAGCAAGAGACGACTCGTCTCGCTCCCATCACCGCCGTTGCCGTGGCTGACCGGCTGCAACGAGAGCTGGCCGCCCATGGGATCACGACCGATGTCAACGACGGCTACGGGTTGGCCGTGGTGTCGGTGTCACGCGGCCTGGTCGTGTGGACGAACGGTGATCTTTTCTGGTGGTGTTCGGGCTGGAACGATCGACGAGACCGGCCCGTCTATGCATGGCACCCCTCGGCGGATCCGCAGCGAGCAGCCCGGCGTATCGCCGCGCGCGTCGGAGACCTGCGATCGGCCACGCCCGTGCATCCCCAGCCCGCACCGGCTCAGCCCAACGAGACGCCGCTCCGGAAGGGCGGTCCGGCGTGACCGGCTACTCGACGATCCCGTACACCATCGCGTTCGCCAACGAGCTGGTGAACGACCCGATCGGGTTCGTACCGCATGCGGGCAGGTTACGGCTGGCCTATCTGCCGTCGCGGCCCGGCGACTGGGTGAGCCTGCATGCGGCCAAGGTACGCAGCAAGGGCAGCGTCCTGCGCGCCCGCATCCGCGACCTTCGCGACCATCCGGCCACTCGCGGCACAGAGCGCATGCGCAAGCTGAACACGCGCAGGCAGTGGAGGTGCATGGACAAGCTGCTGTGCCAGGTGTGCGGCACCCCAGCGACCGATTCCGCGTCGGGGCTGATCCCGTGGCCGCTGACCAAGACGGTATTCGAGCCCACTGGACTGCACAGTGGACGCACCAACGCCCCGCCGACGTGCTGGCGGTGCATTCCCAAGGCGTTGGAAGAGTGCCCCATGCTGCGTGAGGACTTCACCGTCTTCACCGTGACCAACGCCCGCAGCGTCGGCGTGCTGGCCGACCTGTACCGTCCCGGTCTGCTCGACACCGTCATGCCCACGGCTCACAACGTGTTCGTTGCCTGGGACGACTTCCAGCACCACCCCTACGCGCTCGCCACCGCTCAGGTAGTCGAGTTGCACGGGATGCAAGCCGTACCCAATCAATCCTGAGGAAGACCCCACAGACGCGCGACGGTGCGGTTGACCGGCTCGCTCACACCTTGCCTCACGTCCCGCATCGTCGCGTCAACGCCCCCGGCAGAGTCCTCTGCGCTCGCAAGAGTGCCAGTTCCCAAGGGCTCTGTCGGGGGTCCCTTCATGGCGCATGCCGTGAGCTGGGAGTTATCTCACCACGGGATTTGATCCATCTCATCGCCGGATGTTTTTGATCTCACTGCATGATCACATCGCGCGATGGGCTCACCCCTTCCCCGAAACCTACCTTCACCTCGTAGGTCACCGGAAACGGAAGGGATGTGATCTAGATGAGCCCAGCTCAGCGCCACCACCGCCGCGAACTGATCAGCGGGTTGCGCGCCCTGGCGGCGTTCCTGGACAGCCACCTGCAGGTGCCCGTTCCCAGGTACGGACCCGTCCGGGTGTCGGTGCACACCAACTACGACACCGACGCCTCCACCGAGGCTGAGGCGATCAACGAAGTCGGGCGCATTGCCGCCCTGCTGGGCACCACGCCCATCGTCGAGAACGGGCACCACGTCGCCGGCATCGCCTTCGGCAGCGTCCGCTACGAAGCCGTCCTGGTCACGCAAGCAGCGATGGAGCGCCGCGCCGCGCGGGACTCCTACCGCGACGTGATCGCCCTCGACGAGATCGAGGGGGCGTGAGCAGTGGACATCGGACTGTTCGTCGTGTTCCTGGCCCTGGCCCTGTCGATCGCCACGCTGACGCTGTTCGTGGTGGCGGTCGCCGTGATCCGCGCTGAGGACCGCCGCCACGCCCCCACCGGAACCCTGAGCCGCCGCCTGCTGGGCACCTACGCCCACCGCGGCCGGCCGGCCGCCTATGCCGGGAGGAGGTGAAGCCCTGATGCGCACGTTTCCGTTCATACCTGGCCGGTGCCCGTGCGGCGCCCCCGCAACGCCCGGCAACCAGCGGTGCCGCAAGTGCCGCGCCCGCTGGCGCTGGTACCGCCGCAAGTCCCGCCACGACGGCATCTGACCCACCCGTCCCCCATCGACCGTCGAACCCGTCCGTGAGAGGAGGTGAAGTCCATGACCGTCACTGTCCCGCTGGTGTTCGTGTTCGGAGCGCTGGTGTTCATCGCCTGGCGCTACCTGGGACTGCGCTGGTGGCACGCGCTGATCACGCTGCTGTTCGGCTTCCTGCTGGCCGCCACCACGCTCGCACCCGACATCCGCGCCATCATGCGCGCCGCATTGAGCTGGCTCACCAGCCACTGACCCCCGTTCCCAACCGAAGGACGTGATGCCTGATGACCCATCGCCACCCCTACCCACACACCGATCTTCAGGAGGTTGCCCACCGCAACACCACCGCCGCCCAACTCCTGGCGGCACTCACCCCGACCTCCCTGCCGTCCGTCCGGGCGTACGTGATCGCGGCGCTCGGCGACATCGAGACCCTGATCGACGAGATCACCGGCCTGCGCGCCGAGCTGACCAGCATCCGCTACCAGCGCGCCAACCTGCTCGCCGCCATCCGCGCCACCCTGGCGGCCGACCACGACGGAGACGACGACCCCCTGTACTACGTACGCGACGAGCTGCACGCCCAGACCCACCCCGACCGGACGGCCGGTGAGAGCCGATGAACCGGCACCGCGCCTCACGCCACCAGATACGCCGCAACGCACGCCGGATGCGACGCTACGGCATCCAACCCGTTGCCAGGATCGAGGACCTGGAGTTCGCGCCCCTGGCCATCGCCGGTATCGCCCGTCTGGCCCGGCGGTACCGGTCCGAACTGGCTCCGCTCACCTTGGTCGCGTCCGTCCTGGCCGGGAGCCTCGCCATGCGGCACTGGTTCCCCGAATGGTGGCCCACCCTGATCATCGCCACCGCCATCGCGGCGGGCGCGCTGGCCATCGGGGGCCGGTGGGTCAACCTGCCACGCCCGATCGAACGCAGCTACGCCGCCGTCACCACGGCGTTCACTGGAACCTGGCTCACCCTGGCCACCTACTTCGGGCCGTTCACGAACCCCCTGCCCGCCGTGCTGGGCATCGGCACAATCGTGCTGGCCGTGCCCTGGTGGGCGCACCGCCGCAGGCGTGCCCGCGTACGGGTAGAGCGCACGCTGGCCGCCTGGCCGGACATCGCCCAAGCCGTCGGCCTGGCCGGATCCCGCATCCAATCGGCCATGGTGGACCTGTGGGGCTACCGCTTCCGCCTCGGACTGGGAGTCGGCCAGACCGTCGAAGACGCCATCAACGCCGTCCCCCGCCTGGAATCAGCGCTCGGGACCACACGCGGCGGCATCCGCGTCCAACCCGTGGCCAGCAAGAAGGCCAACCGCGCCGATGTCCGGGTGATCGAAACGGACCCGCACGCCAACGCCATCACCTGGCCAGGCCCGTCCATCACCTCCATCACGCAACCGGCCAAGCTGGGGCTGTTCGAGGACGGCGCACCCGTCCGCGTCCCCCTGCTCAGACGACATGCGCTGTTCGCGGGCATGTCGGGGGCCGGCAAGTCCGGTGGCGTCAACGTCCTGCTCGGCGACCTGACCGCCTGCCAGGACGTAATCCTGTGGGCCGTCGACCTCAAGCGCGGCATGGAACTGTTGCCCTGGGCATCGTGCATCGGTCGCATCGCCACCACCCCGCAGGAGGCAGAGACCCTGCTCGCCGATGCCGTGGTCATCCTCGACGGTCGCGCCGACGACCTCACCAGGCGAGGCGAACGCGTGTGGGAGCCGTCGCCGGACAGACCGGCGCTGATCATCGTCATCGATGAATACGCTGAACTGGCCAGCGAAGCCCCACGCGCGATCGACTACGCCGACTCCATCGCCCGGCGTGGCCGTGCGCCGGCGGTCAACCTGATCGCCGCCACCCAACGCCCGTCCAAGGACGCGATGGGCAAGAGCGCGGTCCGCTCCCAGATGGACGTTCGGCTGTGCTTCCGCGTCCGGGAAGCCCGCGACGGGGATCTCGTCCTGGGGCAGGGCATGGTCAAGGCCGGATGGCACCCGCACAAGCTGGACGCTCCCGGCAAGTTCCTGATCAGCTCCCCGGAGCACGACATCCCCCGCCGCGCCCGCAGCTACCTGCTCGACGACGAGGGCGTACAGGCCACCGCCGAACGGCACGCGCAGCACCGCCCACCCCTCGCCGAGGTATCGGCCCAAGCCCTGGAACGCGCGGCTGAGACGCCCGCAGTACCCGCCCAGCCCACCGCCCGACCGTCGCCCAGACACGCGCGCGACAGCACCGTACGGACGGCTGAGGAGACCCTGACAGCCACGCTGAGACAGGCCCCGAGCGACGGGGTGAGCATCGGCGACCTCATGCGCGAAACCGGCATGCGCCGCACATGGGTCTACCAACGCCTCCAGGACCTGAGCCGTGCCCGTCAGGTCGAACAGGTCTCTCGGGGACGCTGGCGCGCACTCCCAGAGGTACACGATCCGTAATCGTCCGCGTCCGCCGTCCGCATCCGTCCGCGCGTCTGCGCGTGTAGAGGGCGCAACAGACGCGGACGGACGAACAGACGGACAATCACACTCCGTTACCGATGACCGCGAGGGAGCCGCACACCCCGACGACTGAGAGGGGGGATGCACATGCAGGCGTACACCGTCGAACAAGTCGCGGAGATGCTGAGCGTCGGACGTGACAAGGTCTACTTCCTTCTCCGTACCGGCCAGCTCAAGAGCATCAAGATCGGCAAGCTCCGCCGAATCACCGATCGCCACCTTGCCGAGTTCGTCTCTTCGCTGGAATCCGTGGACGAGGCGTAGAACATCGTGCTACAATGTTCTACAGAGCCGGGTTGTGCGACAACCGTCGCACAACCCGGCGAGCGCCTCTTGATAACTGCATGACACGAAAGGAAGCCGTCTATGACGAGCGACCGAACGACCCTGCCTCCCGTACGCGTGGACACGGAACTCAAAGACCGTCTCCGCAAGTACGCCGAGTCGCAGGAACGAGATGTGTCGTGGGTGATCAGGAAGGCGATCGAGGAGTACCTCAACCGTCACGAGAAGGGGTGATCCCTTGGCCAAGATCCTGATCGGCAAGTACGAAGCGACCATCTATCCCGAGGGGGAGGGCTACACCGGAGCCATCTCCCTCGGGTTCGGCCCTGACGGCAAGCGCCAGCGCCTCAAGCGCAAGGGCAAGACCAAGGCTGTGGTCAAGGACAAGCTGATCAAGGCCGTCAAAGCGCTTGAGTCCGGCGTCACCGCGTCGGAGACCTACACCGTGCGCGATGCCGTCAACGACTGGCTCAGCAAGGGCCTCAAGGGCCGATCCGAAAGGACAGTCACCAAGCTACGCATCCTCGCCGAGACGCACGTCATCCCTGGGCTTGGCAAGATCAAGCTCCAGCAACTACGCGCGGATCACGTGGACGAATGGCTCGACGGTCTCGCCGGCAAACTGGCCACCACCACCCTGCGGGAGATCCACAGCGTACTGAAGCGAGCCATCCGGCAAGCTCAGGCACGCGACATGGTGCTCAGGAACGTTGCCGACCTGGTCACCACACCCAAGGGCACGGACGGACGACCCAGCAGAGCACTCACGCGGCAACAGGCAGCGGCTGTGCTCAGGGCGGCGAAGTCGTCCGAACTCCACGCCTACGTGGTGATCAGCCTCACCACGGGAGTCCGCACCGAGGAAGCCCGCGCACTGCGCTGGGATCACGTGATCACCTGGATCCCTGACCTCAAAGCGTGGCATCCGGTGACCGAGGCAGGGTTCAAACACAAGAGATTCGCCATTTACGTATGGCGCGCCGTCCGCGAAGGAGGTGACACCAAGACCCGCAAGTCGCGGCGCACGCTGGAACTGCCCAAGCTGGCGGCCGAGGCACTTCGGCGGCACCACATCAGCCAAGCCACCCAGAAGCTCAGGGCAGGCGAGGCATGGCAAGATCACGACTTGGTGTTCTGCACTGCCGTCGGCACCCCGCTGGACGCGGCGAACGTACGGCGGGCATTCCGTAAGATCACCAAGGACGCGGAGATCGGGACCAACTGGACGCCGCGCGAGCTGCGTCACTCATTCGTCTCCATCATGAGCGACCAGGGCGTCCCCATCGAGACCATCGCCGACCTCGTCGGGCACGCGGGCACCAGCGTCACGGAAGCGGTCTACCGGCACCAGCTCAGGCCAGTGATCACCAAGAGTGCCCAGACCATGAACGCGATCTTCGGTGAGAAGCCGACGGGTTGAGGATCCGAGTGAGGTGGCTCCCCGATTGGCTCCCATCGACCCCCAGACACAAGAGAAGGGGTTTCGGATGATCTCCGAAACCCCTCTACCTGTATCTTCCGCGTGGGCGATACTGGGATCGAACCAGTGACCTCTTCGGTGTGAACGAAGCGCTCTCCCGCTGAGCTAATCGCCCGCCCTGCCGGCTCCTTGCGGTGCCGACGGGGAAAACCATACCGCACTCTGGCACCTGCTGGCGAAGCGAAACCACCGGCGGGCGCCGGAGGGCGGCCGGGAGGGCCGACCGGGTGGGGCTATCGGGGGGC
>NZ_VCKX01000409.1 GCF_005889725.1 Nonomuraea zeae | reverse complement strand
GGTATACGAGACGGGCGTGGGACGGCGGGCGCCCGTGTGCCTGAGCGGGGTCTCGTGGGTGAGCGCGGTGAACAGGTCGCCGACGCTCGGCCGGGACGCGGGATCCTTCGCCAGGCCGGCGGCCAGCAGAGGGCGGAGGTGGTCGGGGACACCGGCCAGGTCGGGCTCATGGGTCATGATCGCGTTGAGCACCCCTGCGGCGACCGTGCCGGAGAAGGCCCGGTGCCCGGTGGCGGCGTACACCATGGTCGCCGCCCAGGCGAACACGTCGGACGCGGCCGTGGCCGGCTCTCCGTTGAGCTGTTCCGGCGCCAGGTAGGCCGGGGTGCCGATCAGGCCGGATCCCGTGGTGGAGTGGTCCAGCACCCGGGCGATGCCGAAATCGATGACGACGGGCCCTTCCTGGCCCATGATCACGTTGCTGGGCTTGAAGTCCCGATGCACGATGCCGGCCCGATGGATGGCGTCCAGCGCGACCAGGGTGGTGATCGCCAGCCGGTCCAGCCCGCCGCCGGTGCGCGGCGCCTCACTGGTTACGAGCTCGTCCAGGGACGGGCCCGGTACGTACTCGCTGACCAGGTAGGGTGCCCCGTCGGCGACCCCGGCGTCGATGACCCGCGCCGTGCAGAAGGCCGCCACGGAGCGGGCGATCTCGCTCTCGCGCAGGAACCGTTGCAGGGCGTCGGCGTCGCAGGCCGTACGGGCATGCAGGGTCTTGACGGCGACCCGCTGCCCCGAGGGGGCCTCCCCCAGATAGACGACTCCCTGCCCGCCCACGCCCAGCACCCCGATCAGCCGGTAGTCCCCGATCCGCCCGGGGTCACTCTCGGCCAGCGGGTGGGGACCAGACATGAGGCGTCGTCTCCTGGCTCAAAGGTGTCTATCAGCATGATGACAGCGGAAGCTCTGCCTATGGGAACACGAGTGCCGGGCTCTCGCATACGAGACATTGCGCCACATACCCCAGCTACTCATAAATCCCAAAACAGGACTATCGGCATGCCGAGGTACATATAACTAGATTGCTCACCTTCGGCGATATGGCATCTATAGATGCATAAATATCGATAAACACCGGCTAATGGCTGTCCTAAATTAGGCGAACCGCACCTTAGAACCCCTGTGCCCGTTACGATTCAGGCGTGCCTGGAGCAACATCCCCATCCAGTCGGCCGGCATTCCATATGGGTCGGCCGCAGCGACCCGGGCCAGCCCTCGAAGAGGAACATCGGGTCAACATGGGAGAAACCGTTGCAGGTCACAAGGGAGGATCCAGACGACATGCAGAGGCAGGTGCTGTTACTGCAGCTTGCCTTGATGCTTCTTGACTGGTACCTCAAGCACCGCGGGCTCAGCTGGCCGGCAGCCCGCTGAGCCCGCCGCAGCGGGGCCCCGAGCTCGAACGGCCAGTTGGGGATCGGGGTCTCGCGTCTTGTCCTGCGACAGGTTATCCCATGGTGTGACCGCGACCGCGTGCAGGTCGTTCGCGCAATTGCCCGCAATTCTCGGGTCTTGCGAGAATCAAGAGCACGACAGGAGAATTCAGGCCCTGCCAGCTTGCGTGGTCTTCCGGGAAGGGATGATCTGACGGTGGCCGAGGAGAAGGCGTTCGATGTCGGCCCGGCGGGGATCGAGGTGGCTTACGAGCGGCTGGGCGACCCCGGCGCGCCACCCGTACTCATGATCATGGGAGCCGGCGGGCAACTGATCAACTGGCCTGACGGCCTCTGCGCCGCGCTCGTCGGGCACGGCCTGCACCTCATCCGATTCGACAATCGCGACAGCGGCCGGTCCACCCATTTCGACGACGCGCCCGAGCCGGACATCCCGGCCGCGCTGGCCGGTGACCTGTCCTCGGTGACGTACACGCTCGCCGACCTGGCCGCCGACACGATCGGCCTGCTGGACACGCTGGAGCTGGACAGCGTTCACCTCGTCGGCGCCTCGCTCGGCGGGATGATCGCCCAGGTCGTCGCGATCGAGCACCCCGACCGGGTCAGGACGCTGACGTCGATCATGTCCACGACCAGCGACCGCATGGTGCCCCCGGCGCGTCCCGGAGGGCCGCAGCGCGTGAGCGGCCCCGCCCCGACCACCCGCGAGCTGTACGTCGAGCGGATGGTCGGCGGGGCGGGGGCGAACGGCGTCGAGACCGACCTGGCGGCGGTCCGCGCCGTGGCCGAACGCGCCTGGGACCGGGGCTGGTCCCTGTCCGGCATGCTCCGGCAGGCGGCCTCGGTCATCGGGTCGGGCGACCGTACCGGGAGACTGCGCGAGCTCGACGTGCCCGCGCTGGTGATCCACGGCGCCGCCGACGCCACCGCCGACATCGCCGGCGGGCGGTCCACCGCCGAGGCCATCCCGGGCGCCGAGTTCGTGGTCGTCGAGGGCATGGGGCACAATTTCCCGCCCAAGGTCTGGCCGGAGGTCAGCGCCCGGATCGCCGCTCTCGTCCACCGCGCGGAACGCGCCTGACCGGCGTTCGCCGCCGCGGCCGTCACGGTGCGGGCGGGCACGCCGGCGGCGTGGTGACCACGAAGAACTCCAGCCGCAGCGACTCGTCATCGGGCAGGGCTATCGCCCGCGCCTGCGGAGTCGTCGCCCAGCAGGCCGGGAGCAGGAAATACCGGTGGTTGGAGTGGATGAGCAGGCTCAGGCCGCCGTACCGGTAGCGGAACATCGCGTGCTCGTCCGGGAGCGCGGTCTCCGTGATCCCGGCGCCCTCCAGGTAGAGCCGCTGCGGCGCGTAGACGACCGCACCCGGCAGGAGCGTCGGATGCTGCCGGAAGCGGTCGGCCACGTCCTCGCCCCGTAGCTGCGCGTAGCCGGCGACCGACCACAGCAGCAGGAGCAGGAGGAGAGCCAGGAAGAGAGTACGGCGGATGACCTGATCCGTGCCGGGCCTGGCCCGCCCGGGATTGGCGACGACGCGCACGGAGGCGCTGTAGCCCAGCAGGAACACGCTCAGGCCCAGGCAGATCGGCACGACGGGCGCCCTGACGTTCAGGCTCACCCAGCCGGCCAGCCCCACGACGCCCAGCGCCACGCCCACGACCCCGAGCACGGCCAGCGCCGCCGCGACCCGCGTCGCGGCGGTCCGGTGACCGGCGACCAGGCGGATCAGCAGGGCGTGCGCCGGAAGGGCGGCAAGCAGCACGAGCAGGATCATCACCAGCGGTTCCATGGTCAGCCCGACGCTGCGCAGCACGTAGTCCTGGAACGACAGGCCCAGCATGCTGGGGTCCACGCCGAGGATGCGGTAGGTCGTATTGGTGCGTACCGAGCCGAAATACATCATCAGCGCTGCGACGAAGGTGGTCGGCGTCACGATGTGGGCGAGGACGCTCCATACGCGGGCGAAGTCCTGACCGGTCGCGGCGCCGGGCTCGTCATCACGTTCGGGCGTCTTCATGGGCTTCATGGGCGATGGGTCCGGCCCGGGCGGTTTCTAGGTCTCGTCCGGTGCGGCCGGGCCGTCATCGGTCTCCTGCGGTCCGGGCTCCTGGGTCCCCGGCTCCTCGCTGCCCGGTTCCTGGGTCCCCGGCTCCTCGCTGCCCGGCTCCTGGGTCCCCGGCTCCTGCGTCACCGTGGTGTCGTCCGTGGGCACGGGCTCGGTGCCGCCCGGAGGGGTCGGCCCGGGAGCGGGCGTCCCCGTCCCGCCGGACGGGGATCCGGCCGGTCCTGACGAAGGTGTGCTCGCCCCGCACTCGGGCAGCGTCCCGGCGGCCGGCGCCGCCGAGCACACGTCCTTGATGTACTGGTCGGTGTTCCGCCCCAGCTCGCGCAGACCCTCAAGGGCGGCCTGGGCCGTCGCGCTGTCGCCGATGGCCGCGGAGCTGACGAGCTCGGCGTGGTAGAGCAGCTCCAGCAGCTGCGGGCGGGTCTCGGCGGGCAGGTCCTCGCGAACCTGGCTCGCGGCCCGGAGCTTCTCGAGGGCCTCCTTGTGCAGGCCGAGGTTCGTCCTGGCGGCGCCCGCGCACAGCAGCGCGACGGCTCTCTTGCTGGGCGCTCGTACGTTCCGCCTGGTAGCCGCCTGCGTGAGGCTCTGATCCATCTGCTTCATCAACGCCGCGTTCTCGCCGTTCTGCAGCTTCGACTGGCACTGCCTGCACACGGCGAGCGTGGCCTCGGGTACGTCTCCGCCGCCTCCGGCCGGGACGATGTTCCCGGCCGGTTTGACGATCTGCCCCGCCGGCTGGGTGCCGACCATCTCCGGATCGGACCCGCCCGGACCGCCGGAGCACCCGCCCGCCAGCACCGCACCTGCCGCGAGCAACGCCACCACCGCCGGCCAGGATTTCGCCACGGGCTCCCCCGTCCCTCACTGGTATCGACCTCAGGTCCATACCGCGCCGGGATTCGCCCCACGCCCGTGGAATCCTCAAATCATCGTTGACCGGTGATTACTCCCTCTCCCGAGTCCCGCGGGAGGGCTCGGCGTGGTGGCGCATGCGCAAGGTCAGCCGGGAGCGTCCGTCGCGCTGTTCCACGTCGACCTCGTCGCACAGGTACTGGATGATCCACAGCCCGTACCCGCACGAGCCGGGCGGGTCGGGCATGGGGGCGGCCAGGTGCTCGGGCGTCAACGCGCCGGCCATGTCCAGCACCTCCACCGTGATCGCGTGGGCGTCGCCGCGAGTGGTGACCGTGCCGGCCGCGCCGCCGTGGTCGAGGACGTTGGTCACCGCCTCGTTGACCGCGAGCACCAGGTCGTCTAAACGGTGCCCGCGCAGTCCGCTGCTGCGGGCGTGCAGGCGCACCATGCCACGGATGCGGTCGAGATCGGCGCTGATAGGACAGCGCAACACAGTTTCCATCGTCATCGTCGAATCGCCAGCCCCGGATGGGCGTCGAGTGCGGGTGTCGCCAGAGCCTCCTTGTGCTATCCCACCCACAGATCGGCAAACGCCCGCACCACCCGGCAGGTCACCCGCCCGTGGTCAGGCGGCGTACGAGCGCCGGTGAGGCGGCGTACGAGCTGCGGTGAGACGACGGCCGAGCGCCCGTGAAGCGACGGCCGATCCGCGAGGATCGCCTGCGGTCAGGCGGGGTCGAGCTGCAGCACGATCACGCCGTAGGGCGGCAGCACGACCCCGGTGACGTCCGCGCCAGCGGCGTCGCGCAGGACGCCCGACGTGACCACCGGCGTCGCGGCCGTCTCGGCGCCGGACTGGCTGACGCACCACACGAAGATCCGGCCGTCCTCGTGGCGCATCAGCGAGGCGTTGACCAGGGGCGTGTCGAAGGAGACTGCCGGGACCACGCCCGCCGCACGGGCCAGGGCCCGGTAGAGCCGCCAGGTCGGCTCGGGGTTGGCGGCGGGAGTGACCGCCGCCATGTACTCGAAGGGGTACGTCGCCAGCACCATCGCCCCCCGCCCGACCGCGTGGCGCAGCAGCGCGGGACGGCCGTGCGCGTCGCGGGCCAGGACCTCCGCGCCCGCGGGCTCGACCGGCAGGAACGACCGGGAGTTCACCGTACCGGCCGCCGGGAAGACCAGCTCCGTGCCGGCCCGCAGGTCACCGAGGCCGGCCGTCATCGTCACCCGCACCTCGTCCTCGTGGATCGGCTCGATCAGCCCGTAGCGAGACTGCTTGCGCACGCCGAACATGCCGTCGAGGTCCGGCCACCACGGGCCGCGCTGCGTGGCGTGCACCCCGGCGAAGTACGACGCGTAGACGGTCGCGCCGTCACGTGCCCGGTCGAGCAGGGCCCGCCAGGCGGGCGCGGTGAGCTGCTTGGCCGACGGCACGAGGTACAGATCGCAGTCGCCGGGCAGGCCGTCGCTCTCCCTGGCCACCCCCACCGTCAGGTCCGCCTCGCGCGCGGCCACGTACGCCTGCCGCCCCACGTCGAAGACCACGGAGGCGTCCTCGGGCTGGGTGAAGGGATAGCGGCTGTCCAGGAACGACGACACCACCAGCGCGACCGGGGCGTCCGGGCGGCCACACCGGGCCAGATCCACCCGCCGGAGCGTCGCCGCGAAGTCGCGCACCTCCAGCGCCTGCGCCTTGGGTCGCCCGGCCGAGTCGATCAGCCCGAAGTGCATCTCGAACGGATGGTGGCGGTACGGCTCGGCCTCGTACAGGTCGTCGTAGTCGCTGTTGTTCCAGGCCAGCCAGCCCGTGGCGCCAGCGAGCAGCGTGTTGTGCATGATCTGGCGGTAGTAGTGGGCCGCGTTCGCCTCGCTGGTGTAGTCGCTGGTCAGCCCGAACTCCTCCATGATCACCGGCTTGCCGCCGATGTCGAGGAGCTCGCAGACGAAGGCCGCGCCCAGGTGCTGCCGTACGGGGTCGGTCTCCATCCGGTAGACATGCGGGCCGTGGAAGTCCACGAGACCGGCCAGATCACGCACTCTGAAGCCGTTGTCGGCGCCGGTGACCTCCACGCCCCAGGCGCCGTCGCCGACCGAGACGGGCTGGCGGCTGCCGCCCGCGCGGACCGCGTCGATCAGGATCTGCGCCCAGGCGGCGACCTCCTCGGCCTTGAGCGTGCCGACGCCGCGCGAGGGCCAGTCGCCGTAGATGGGGATCTCGTTGGTCAGCAGCCAGCCGGCGACGGCCGGGTGATCCTTGAACCGGGCGGTCAGCTCCCTGACGTACCACGCCTGGCGGGAGACGAACCAGACGTCGCCGAACAGGTCGCGGCCCTGCCGCCAGGCCGGGTCCCAGTTCTGCCCGGACATGTGGCCGACGATGAAGGTCGGGATGCTGCTCATGCCGAGGTCGAGGTGCCGGTCGAGAAAGTCCCCGAACCTGGCCACCAGGTCCTCGTCGAGGGCGTCGGGCGTCGGCATGAAGTCGGGCCAGTAGAAGAAGCTGCGCGTCACGGTCATGCCGTGGTCACGCATCGCGCGCAGCTCCTCCACGACGACCTCGGGGTCGTAGGACCGCCACATCAGCGGGCCGCCCGTCCTGGACCAGTAGTTGACGCCGATCCAGATCTGCGGGTCATCGGGCGGGCCGATCTTGGCCGATTGACGCTTCACGTACCTGACCTCACCAAATTTGGTAGAACGATTTCCATCAGCTGGCCAATCGTTCTACCTGCAAACTCGTCCGGCGGTCAACACGTACCGCTCAACCGTTCCACGGCCTGTTATCGTGAACGGATGCGCAGGAACGCGGACCAGCCGACCATCGACGACGTCGCCGCGCTGGCCGGCGTGTCACGTTCGGCGGTCTCCAAGGTGATGAACGGACGCGGCGGGATCTCCCCCAAGACCGCCACCGCCGTCCGGGAGGCCGCCGCGAAGCTGAAGTGGGTGCCCTCGGCCACCGCCGTCGCGCTACGGGGCTCCCGCACCCGGTCCGTGGGCATGGTCATCGCCCGTTCCACCGACCTCCTGGCGACCGACCCCTATTTCGCGGTGATGATCTCCGGGGCCGAGCAGGTTCTCGCGCCGCGCGGCTACGGCCTCCAGCTGCACCTGATGGGCGACGACCCCGAGGCCGAGTCGGCCACCTACCGCAAGCTGGTGCGCGAGCGGCGGGTCGACGGTTTCCTGCTGACCGAGAGCCGCATCGGCGACCCCCGCTTCGCCCTGCTGCGCGAGCTGGACCGGCCGGCCGTGCTCATCGGCATCCCCTGGCGCGACGATCCCCAGCCGCACGTGCAGTCGGCCGACCCGCTGCGCGGGATGCTCGACGCCGCACGCCATCTGCTCGACCTGGGCCATCGCCGCGTCGCCTACGTCTCGGGGCCGGACGACCGGGTGCACACCGTCCAGCGGCGCGAGACGTTCGTCGAGGCCATGCGGGCGGCGGGGGTCACGCCGGCGACCGTCGCGGCGCGGCGTTTCGACAGCCTGGAGGCCAGGACGATCACCGAAGAGCTGCTCCGGCGGCCCGACCGCCCCACGGCCATCGTCTATGCCAACGACATGATGGCGCTGGCGGGGATGGGCGCGGCACAGCGCGCCGGGATCGACGTACCGGGCGGCCTGTCCGTGGTGGGCCACGACGACCTGCCGATCGGGGCATGGCACTACCCGGCGCTGACGAGCGTGGCCCAGGATCTGGCGTCGCTGGGCGCGGCGGCGGCACTGACGCTCCTGCGCCTCCTCGGCGAGGAGCCGCCTGGGCCCATCCCGGACATCCCGCCCACCAGGCTCATCGTCCGCGAATCCACCGCCAAGGCGACTCACCAATAGAGCGACGGCACCCGTCTCGCGGAGCCCGGCCACGCAGCTCAGCGATCATCGACCTCTCGCGGGGCCCCCGACCCAGCCAGCTCAGCGATCATCGACCGCCATCGACGCCGGACGGCCACCCGCAGCAGCCCGCCATCTCCGACGCCCTGGCCGGCGTGCCTCGTCAGGCGACTTTCCGGAAGACGACGGTCGCGTGGTAGCGGCTGTGGTGCTCCCCGTCCGGCTCGGCTTCGGCGCTGAGCACGTCCAGCTCGGCACTCGCCCCGAAGAACGAGAGGGCCTGCGCCACGGCCGTCTCTCTGATCTCGTCCGGTGTTGCTCCGCTCACGATGACGCGCAGAGTCAGCGGAAACGATCGCACACTCATGGGTGATCCTCCTTCTCTGAGGGATGATCTTCTTCGAGCGTAACACCCATAGGCGAGTTATGTTCCGCGCCTAACGATCTTGGAACCTCATGGACGGCGCGGCGGATCGCCAGATCGAACAGCGGCACACCATGGTCACGTAGAGTGCGTGCCGATCACCCTTAGTTACTCTCGTGGAGGCGTCCATGAAACTCATAGGCCGTACAGCCGGTGTCCTCGCCGGTGGCGCGCTACTGATCGCAGCCCTCACCACGCCCGCCGCCGCCGACACCCTGGCGGCGGGAGGCCCGGTGGGCGCGCTGCTTCAGCCGGTGTTCGACGTGCTCAACATGCTGAACAACGCAACGTCGCTCACCACCCTTCTGCCCAGCGGCGCACTCGGCGGCTAATTAGCAGCGGCGCACACCAGCGACGTTGATCTCCGCGCGCCGGGCAGCGAGGCTCACCAGACCCGCGGCCCGGCGCGCAGCCGTTCCGGCCTGCCGCTGCTGCCTCAACACCCCCGCCCCTGTCTCTTATACACATCT
>NZ_VCKX01000408.1 GCF_005889725.1 Nonomuraea zeae | reverse complement strand
GGGCCGGACGGGCGGCGGGTGGGGGTGCCGTGCGAGGACGTGCTGATCGAGGACTGCGAGATGCGATACCGGTACGGGTCCGTCGCGATCGGGACGGACACGACCGGCGGGATCAGGAACGTGTTCGTGCGCCGCTGCCGGTGGGGCGGGCCCGGGCTGTACTTCGGGCTGTACATCAAGACGAACTCGGTGCGCGGGGGGTTCGTGGAGAACGTCTTCGTCAAGGATGTCGAGGTGAGCGAGCTGACCAAGGAGGTCGTCTCGATCGACCTCTACCACGGCGACGGGCACAACGGGGACGACCCGCCGCCGGTGCGCAACGTCCACGTGGCGGGGGTGCGCAGCGATCGGACGCGGAGCGCGTACCTGCTGCGGGGGTACCCCGAGCAGCCGCTGCGGGGGATCACGATCAGGGACAGCTCGTTCGCGCGGGTGTCGCGGGCGGATGTGGTGAGCGACGTGGAGGAGCTGTCGGTCACGGGCGTCACGGTCGGTGAGGGTTCCGTCGCCTGACAGGGGAATGCTCTCGCCAGCGTGACCGGTGGATCACATAATGCCGACATGATGTGGCGTCGGAGTTCCACCGGCCAGCCGACCGCCCCGCTGACGCGGGCGGAGTTCGACGCGCTCCCCGCGAAGGATCGCGCGGAGCTGCACAACAGTGCCACCGAGAGCCGTCGTCAGCTCATCACCACGCTGGTCCAGATCGCGACGACTCTCGGGGTGCTGATCAGCCTGCTCCTGACGGCTCAGGGGCTCGCGCAGACGGCCCAGTCGATCGACGCCGCGCGGGAGGAGCAGCGGGTCGCGCGGGAGGGGCTTGCCGTCACGCGGAAGGGCCAGATCAGCGACCGTTTCGGCAGAGCTGTCGAGCAGCTCGCCAGCAAGAGCCTGGACGTGCGGGTCGCCGGCATGTTCGCCCTCGAAGGGGTCGCCAGGGAGGAAACCTCCTACCGGGAGGCCACGACCGACCTGCTCGCCACCTACGTCGTCGGGAACGGCCGCAAGGGGGCGTCGCTTCAGCCGCGCGACATCCAGGGAGCGCTCGCGGTGCTGGGCCGGACCCGGCCCGCCGACCCGAAGACCGGATGGCTGCAGCTGGCCCGTGCCCAGATCCCGGGCGCCCGGCTGCGGGGGCTCTACCTGGCCCGGTCCAATCTCATGCAGGCCGATCTGAGCCGGGCGCTCATCCATGAGTCGGACCTGTCCGGGGCCGACCTGCGCGCCGCCGGTTTGAAGGACGCCTTCCTGATCGGGTCCTCATTCGCCGACGCCAATTTCAACCTGGCCGATCTGAGCAAGGCCACGCTCACGTCGGCCGATCTGAGCCGCGCCAATCTCTACGCGGCGGACCTGACCGGGGCCAGCTTCTACGATGTGCAGCTGGCCGGCGCCGAGCTTGGTTACGCCAAGCTGAGCGGGGCGACCGGGTTACCGCCCGTCGCCAAGCTCAAGAAGATCGTCAAGTGGAACTCCCACACCGTGTGGCCCTGACCAGGGCGCACGCTGTCGGGGGTGGGGGTCAGTGCATCGGGGCCCAGACCGTCATGGGTCCGATGCCGCGGTTGGCCCAGGCGTAGTACGGCACGAACGTCAGCTCGATCGGGCCCGCGTGCTCCGGCTCCTGAGGCGCGGTGGCGGTGCGGTACGGGAAGCCGCCGTCGTCCTCCCGGTGCACGTGGGCCCGGCCCCGGGCGCGGACCGGCACCACCTCGGGGGGCAGCCCGGGGATCGGGGTCCCGTCGCGCAGGTCCGCGGACGCCACGCACAGGTCGTCCACGACGACGCCGGGGTGGTCGGCCTGTTCCAGGCAGTAGACCAGCGGGCCGCGCTCGACCGCGACCTGCCCGCGGGCCACGTCCAGCCTGGGCACGGCCGACGTCAGGCGGGGCCGGATCCCCAGGTCCAGGGTGATCCGGTCGCCCGGCCGCCACGTGCGCCGGATGCGGTGGTAGGTGCCGGGCTCGGCGTCCGCGGTCAGGGAGCCCTGGCCGGCGCCCGTGGCCGGGCCGGCGGGGCCCGGCGTCACGACCGCGGCGTCCGCCCACGACGGGATCCGGGCCGAGAGCGTCCACGGGTGGCCGGGGGTCTCGCGCACCACGATCTCGACGCGCCCGTCCCACGGGTAGCCGGTCACCACCTCCAGCAGCACCTCCCCCGCCCGGACCGTGCCGGACGCGTACAGGTGGAGCTGGACGCCGTCGCCGTCCTGGGTGGCGAGATAGTGGCCGAGGGAGGACAGCAGGCGCATGACGTTGGGCGGGCAGCAGGCGGTGCCGTACCAGTCCTGGCGGCCCCTGGCGGGGGCGCGCCGGTCGTCGGGGTTGGCGCCGGCGCGCACCCGCAGCGCGTTGACGTAGAAGAAGCGGTCGCCGCCGAGGGAGATGCCGGGCAGGACGGCGTTGTACAGGGTGCGTTCCATGAGGTCGGCGAAGGCCGGGTCGCCGGTGGCGAGGAGCATGCGCCAGGACCACTGGACGCTGCCGATGGCGGCGCAGGTCTCGCAGTAGGCGGTCTCGGGGGCCAGCTCGTGCGGCCCGCCGAACTGCTCGCCGTACCACTGGGAGCCGAGACCGCCCGTCAGGTACGTCTTCGTGGCCACCATCTCACGCCACTGACCCTCCAGCGCCGCCAGCAGCTCCCGGTCCGAGGTCTCCGCGGCGACGTCGGCCGCCCCGGCGGCCAGGTACACGGCGCGCACGGCGTGGCCCTCGACCGTGGTGGCCGCCCGCAGCGGCACCCGGTCCTGGCGGATGCCGGGCCCGTGGTGTCCCTTGAGCGGGAGCCGCTCCCGCCCACGGCTGGTGACCATGCGGGTGGCCAGCTCCAGGTACGGGCGGGCGCCGGTCTCCCGGTAGAGCTCGGCCAGGCTGGTCTCGATCTCCGGATGCCCGTCGAGCGCGTCCTCGGGCAGGTCCTTGACCAGGTGGTCGGCGAAGCGGGTGGCGACCTCCAGCAGCCTGCGGTCGCCGGTGGCGCGGCTGCCCGCGACGGCGGCCTGCATGAGGTGGCCGGCGCAGTAGAGCTCGTGGCTGGAGGCCAGGTCGGAGTAGCGCTCGCGGCCGGTGAGCTGGGTGTGGGTGTGCAGGTAGCCATCGGCGCGCTGGGCGGCCGCGACGAGCTCCACCGCCTCCTCGTACGCCGCCCGCAACCGCTCGTCGTCGGCCCGGCCGCGCTCCCAGGCCACGGCCTCCAGCCACTTGTAGACGTCGGAGTCGGCGAAGACCTTCCCGCGGTGCTCCCCTCCGGCACCGCGGGCGGCCAGCTCCAGGTTGGCGAAGGCGCCGGACTCGCGGATCCGCTCGCCGCCCAGCGGGATCGTCACCTCGCGGTTGACCCGCTGCCGCGCGCCCCAGAAGCCGCCCTCGATGCGCCCTCCTGCGGCGGGCCGCAAGGTCACTGCCGCCTCCGGGCGCGGACGCACCACCGAATCATCGCTCATGCCGTCATCCTGCCTCAGCCCTACATATCCAACAAGATACGAATATATATGCACATCTTGACGGCACGCACGGGGCGAAGGAGGGTGGGTGAGACATTTATGCACACTTGAATATTTATGTGAGGGATGGACATGCCGGATATCCCCGACACGGTGCTGCTCGAAGAACGGGCGGCGCTGGCGATGAACGCGGTGGCCGGGCTGCCGGACGAGGACATGGGCGGCATCCCGTACTTCAGTGCCGACCTGCTGGCCCGCCCGGCGGTGCTGCGGCACGGCGACTGGGACTGGGGCTCCAGCCACGGCCGGCTGCTCGACGCCTGCCTGCTGGCCAGGCACATGACGGGCAAGGACACCTGGCGGGACGTCGAGCGGGGCTTCCGGAGCAGGCTCACCGGCTTCTTCGGCGCGGACGGGCTGAGCTACCGGCTGGCCCGCCCCGAGGTGGGCTGGCCGGCCAACGCCAACCTCATCGACCAGCGGGCGGTGCTGCTGTCGCTGACCACGTGGTTCGTCTCCGACGGCGATCCGGAGGCCAGGAGGCTGGTGGACCGGCACGTGGCCGCGCTGAAGCGGATCGCGATCAAGGAGCGGGACGTGTGGTTCTACCCCGCCTCCGAGTACACCCGGGACGGCTGGCCCTCGCCCAACGCCATCGCGCTGCACCTCGCACCGGACCCGGCCTCCTTCAGCGGCCGGCTGATCATGCCGCTGCTGCGCTACCACCAGGCCACGGGCAACGAGGACGCGCTGGAGCTGTGCGGCTGGTTCGCCCGGCTGATCGTGCACAAGAGCGGCGTGTTCAACGAGGACGGCAGCTTCAACCCCGCGCGGGCCTACCGCAGCGGCCACTTCCACACCCGCCTCGGCACGCTCGAAGGTCTCGCCCGGTACGCCGCGCACACCGGCGACCACGAGCTGACCGCGTTCGTGCGCCGCGCCTACGACTGGGCCCTCGGCCAGGCCACCGCGTTCGGCTGGACGCCTGGCGACCTGGCCGACCAGCGGTACGAGCACGAGAGCTGCTCCCTGGTGGACCTCATCGGCACCGGCACCACGCTGGCCGGGTCGGGGCACACCGCCTACTGGGGCGTGGTCGAGCGGTTCCTGCGCAACCACCTCGTCGAGTCGCAGCTGCTCGACCTGAGCTGGGTGGAGTCCGCGCCCGACGCCTCGGGCGACGAGCCGGGCTGGACGACGCACGTACGGGTGGGCGAGCGCGTGCTCGGCGCCTTCGCCGGGTACGGCGCCCCCAACGACTACGTCTGCGACGTCGAGCTCGGGCGCGGGCACACCGCCGACGTGCAGGCGTGCTGCGTCGGCTCCGGCGTACGCGGCCTGTTCTGGGGCTGGAACTCCATCGTCACCGCCGGCGACCGCGTGACCCGCGTCAACCTGCTCCTCACCAGGGCCACCCGGCAGGTCACCGTGCTCAGCCACCTCCCCCACGAGGGCCGGGTGGACCTCGACGTGCACGAGGACCTGCCGGAGCTGCGGATGCGGGTGCCCGCCTGGGCCGGGTACGCCAGGGTCCGCGTCTCCCGCGAGACGGGCGGCTTCGAGGGCGGCCAGGCCGGGGCGTGGGCGCCGGAC
This sequence comes from Nonomuraea zeae, assembly GCF_005889725.1. Taxonomy (GTDB): domain Bacteria; phylum Actinomycetota; class Actinomycetes; order Streptosporangiales; family Streptosporangiaceae; genus Nonomuraea; species Nonomuraea zeae. Next base: position 4,038 of record NZ_VCKX01000408.1, on the reverse strand, counting down.
GGCTACCTGTCGATCCCAGCGCCCCGGAAGGGCGAGCGCGTGACCGTCACCTTCCCCGTGCCGGAGACGACGAGCACCGAGGTCGCGGCGGGCCGCGAGTACCAGGTGCGGTGGCGGGGCGACGACGTGATCGGGATCAGCCCCGAGGGGACCGCGCGCCCGATGTACAGCGGGCGCAAGGTCCATCCGACCGCCCCGCGCCGGGACTACGAGCTGGCCCGGCCCGCCAAGGAGTGGACATGGTGAACGACCTGAGCGCCGTGCGATCGCCCGGGGTGGACGGCTGGTCGCTGCCACAGCCGCGGGCCGCCGCGACCCTGCGCCCGTACGACCTGCGCTGCGAGCACCGCCGGACCCCGCTCGGCATCGGCACGCCGACCCCGAGACTGGCCTGGCGGCTGGCCTCCGGCCGGCGCGGGGACGCCCCGGCCGGCCACCGGATCCGGGTGCGGGGGCCCGGCGACGTCCTGGCCTGGGACAGCGGGTGGATCGACGGCCAGGACGTGAGCGTGGACTACGGCGGCGCGCCGCTGGTGTCGTTCGCCCGCTACACCTGGCAGGTCGAGGTCCGCGACGGCGGGTCCGCGCGGTCGTGGTTCGACACGGGGGTGCTGCACGCCGGCGAGTGGCGGGCGGCCTGGATCGCGCACGACCCCGAGACCGAGCCGCCGTTCGAGCCGCCCACGGACGACCGCGAGCCCCGCACCGTCCGCACGTCGCACCTGCCCGCGCCGCGCTACTTCCGGCGCGTCGCCGACCTGCGCCCCGCCACCGCGATCCGCGTCGCCGCCACCGCCCGTGGCCTGTACGAGCTGCGCGTCAACGGCCACCGTGTCGGCGACGGCGAGCTGACCCCGGGGTGGACCGACTACCGGCAGCGCGTCCCGTACCAGGTCTACGACGTCACGGACCTGGCCGGTGACGGGCCGCTGTGCGTCGGGGCGGTGCTGGCCGACGGCTGGTGGTCGGGCAGCCTCGGCTGGGACGGCCGGCAGCAGGCCCAGCGCTACGGCCGGGCCCCGCAGCTCCTGGTCCAGGTCGTGGCCGAGCACGCGGACGGCTCCCGTACGGTGATCGGCACGGACGGGAGCTGGCGCGAGACGACGGGCCCGCTGCGCTACGCCGACCTGCTCATGGGCGAGTCGTACGACGCCCGGCTGGAGCACGACGGCTGGGACCTGCCCGGCTTCGACGACTCCTCCTGGGCTCCGGCCCGCGTCGCGGACACCGATCACAGCGTGCTGGTGCCGTCGGCCGCCGAGCCCGTACGCGTGACGCAGGACCTCGTACCCGTCGAGATCAGCACCCGCGACGGCCGCACCATCGTGGACCTCGGCCAGAACATCGCCGGCCGGGTACGCCTGACGCTGCGCGGCGCCGAGCCGGGCACGCGCGTCACGCTCAGGCACGGCGAGGCCCTGACCGCCGGCGGCGACCTCTACACCGAGAACCTGCGCTCGGCCGAGGCCACCGACCACTACGTGGCGGCGGGGCGGCCGGAGGAGACGTTCGAGCCGCGCTTCACCGTGCACGGCTTCCGCTACGTCGAGGTCACCGGGCACGCCGGCTTCGACCTCGTCGGGCGGGCGATGCACTCGGACACGCCGGTGGCCGGCGAGTTCTCCTGCTCCGACGCCACGGTGCGGCAGCTCATGAGCAACATCCGGTGGAGCCAGCGCGACAACTTCGTGTCCGTGCCGACCGACTGCCCGCAGCGCGACGAGCGGCTCGGCTGGACGGCGGACGCGCAGGTGTTCCTGGCCACCGCCTGCTACAACGCCGACGTGGCGGCCTTCTTCACCGGCTGGCTGGCCGATCTGCGCTGCGCGCAGACCGCCGAGGGCGCGGTCCCGGACGTGGTGCCGCACGTCATGACCGAGCGGCACGGCACGCCGGGCTGGGGCGACGCCGCCACGATCGTGCCGTGGCGGCTCTACCAGGTGTACGGGGACGAGCGGGTGCTGCGCGACAGCCTGCCCAGCATGCGGCGGTGGGTGGACCACGTCGAGCGCCACAACCCCGGCCTGATCTGGCGCGACCGGGTCGGCAGCCACTACGGCGACTGGCTGCAGGCGGGCGTGACCACCTCGCGCGACGTGCTGGCCACCGCCTACTTCGCGCTGAGCGCGGACCTGACCGCGAAGGCGGCGCGGGTGCTGGGTGACCACGCGGCGCACGACCGGTACGCGGGGCTCCGCGCCCGCATCGGGGAGGCGTTCGTGCGCGAGTTCGTGTCGCCGGACGGGCGGGTCACGGGCGACACGCAGACCGGCTACCTGCTGGCGCTGGCCCACGACCTGGTGCCCGCCGAGCTCGTCCCCGCCGCCGTCGCGCACCTGGTGGCCGACCTGGAACGGCGGGGGCGGCGGCTGACCACCGGCTTCGCCGGGGTGGGCCTGCTCGGGCCGGTCCTGTCGGCCCACGGGCACGCCGACCTGGCGTACGCGCTGCTGCACGACGACCGGTACCCGTCGTGGGGGTACTCGATCAAGCGGGGGGCCACCACGATCTGGGAGCGGTGGGACGGCTGGACGGAGGAGTCGGGCTTCGGTCCAGTCGCGATGAACTCCTTCAACCACTACGCGCTCGGCTCGGTCGGCGAGTGGCTCTACAGCGGGGTGGCCGGGCTCGGGCAGGAGGAGGGCTCGGCGGGCTTCCGCCGGCCGCTCATCCGGCCGCTGGTCGGGGGGACGCTGCGGTGGGCCTCGGCCGCGTACGAGACGCCGCTGGGGCGGCTGGCCGGCCGATGGGAGGTGGACGCGGGGACGCTGCGGCTGGAGGTCCAGATCCCGCCCGGCGCGGTGGCCACCGTGCACGTCCCCACCACCGACCCCGCGTCGGTACGCGAGTCCGGCGGGCCGGTGGCCGGGCTGTCCAGGACCGAGACCGCGCTGGTCTGCCGGGTGGGCTCCGGCGCTCACTCCTTCACCGCGGCGTGGGAGCGCTGAGTCGCGGCGGCCGTCCGGTCACCACCTGGGCGGCCGCCGCCGAGCGGCTCGGGGGCGCGTTGCGCGAGCTGACGGTCCGGAACGTGGTGCGGACCACCGTGGGCGGGACCGGGCTGCGGGTGCGGCTGACCAACGCGTTCGGGGACCGGGTGGTGACGTTCGGGGCCGTGTACGCGGGGGTGCCGAGGGCGGGGGCGGCGCTGGAGCCCGGCTCGAACCGGCGGCTGCTGTTCGGCGGCCGGCTCGGGGTGAGCCTGGCCCCGGGGGCGACGGTGCTCAGCGATCCGCTGCCGGGGGTCGTGGGCGCCCGGCAGCGGCTCGCGGTCAGCGTGTACCTGCGCGGCGAGGGCGGCGTCCTGACCGGGCGCAACCGCGCTACGGCGCCGGCTCGTGCGGGTGAGTGCGCTGCGTCGCCCGCGTACCGGTCGGTCCCCGGTGATCACGCGGGGGACGGGGACGGGAGCGCGTACGAGCGGGAGGTGACGAGCTGGCACTGGCTGGACGCGGTAACGCTCTGCGCCCCAGCCGAGGCTCCGGGCGCGGGTGATTCCTGGGCGGGCGCGTCCGGCGTGGGGGTGCCGGGCGTGGGGGCGCTGGGCGTGGCGGTGCTTGGGGACTCGATCGCCACCGGGGTCGGGTCCGAGACCGGCCACGGCTGGCCTGACCTGCTGGCGGACCGGGCGTTCCGGGCGTCGTGGCCGCTGGCCGTGGCCAACGAGGGCGTCTCCGGCGGGTGCGTGCTCACCGCCGGCACCGGGCGATCGGCCGAGGAGCGGCTGACCGCCGAGGTGCTGACCAAGCCGGGCATCGGCACCGTGATCCTCGCGGCGGGCATCAACGACCTCGGCGCGGGCGCGCGGGCGGAGGACCTCGTCGCCGCCTACCGCCGCATCGTGGCGACGGCGCACGCGGCCGGGGTCGGCGTGGTCGGCGCCACGCTCACCCCGTTCGCGGGCGCCGAGTACCACACCCCTGCGGGCGAACGGGCCCGCCAGGCGGTGAACGCCTTCGTCCGCGAGGGCGGCGCGTTCGACGGGCTGGCCGACTTCGACGCAGCCCTCCGCGACCTGTCTCTTATACAAATCTGACG
>NZ_VCKX01000407.1 GCF_005889725.1 Nonomuraea zeae | reverse complement strand
ATGCCGAGGCAGGGCCCTTGTTCGTGGTGGCGGGGGAGGGGCCGTTGCGGGCGGAGCTGCAGGAGAGGATCTCCGCCGAAGGGCTGCCCGTGCTGCTGCTGGGCAACCGGCGGGATGTGCCCGACCTCCTGGCGGCGGCCACCGCGTTGGTGATGCCCAGCCGGTGGGAGGGGCAGCCGCTGACGCTCAGGGAGGCGCTTATGGCCGGAAAACCGGTGATCGCCTCTGAAGTCGGTGGGATTCCGGAAATTTTGGGAGACGCGGGGATCCTCGTTCCGTACGGCGACGTGGAGGGGCTGCGCGGAGCCGTACGCGAGCTGCTCGTAACTCCCGGAACTGCGCAAAGGCTCGCGGCGGCGGCCGAGCGGCGAGGGCGGGAGATGCCCGGAGACGACGAGGCGGTGGAGAGCGCGCTGGCCGTCTACCGCCGTGAAGATCGACTGGACGATTAGGCGAGGTCGAGGGGTTCTCGTATACTGCGTGGGTTAGGGAGGGGAGTATCCCTTCGCGACAGCCTCGTCATCACGGTGCAGCCCCGCTCCACGGGGCCCCCGGGGCTGCCGGTCCGCAGGTTTTCGCGGGCGGGAGAGACCTCCGGCAATGAGTCGTGCATGCCGGAGGGTCTGAGTGAGCGTACCCGTGTGGGCCTGGATCGCCGTGATCGGCGGTCTTCTTGTTGTTATCGCCGTTGACTTGTGGATCGTCGACCGTGGAGAAGCCCGAGAGTTCTCCATGCGGCAGGCGGGATACTGGGTAACGTTCTACGTCATCCTCGCCGCGTTGTTCGGTTTGCTCTTGTGGACCACGGTGGGAGGGGCGAAAGCAGGAGAGTTCTTCGCCGGCTACATCACCGAATACAGCCTGAGCGTCGACAATCTCTTCATTTTCTTCATCATCATGAGCAGGTTCGCCGTGCCACGGGCGTACCAGCACAAGGTCCTGCTCGTGGGCATCCTGCTCGCGCTGGTCATGCGCGGCGCGTTCATCGCGCTCGGCGCGGCGGCGCTCGAGCGGTTCAGCTGGCTGTTCTACGTGTTCGGCGCCTTCCTCCTCTACACCGCGATCAACATCGTCCGCCAGCACCTCAAGGGCGACGAGGAGGAGTTCAACGAGAACGTCGTGCTCAGGTGGGTGCGCAGGGCGTTCCCGACGACGGAGTCGTACGTCGGCTCCAAGGTGACCGTGAAGATCGACGGCAAGCGCATGGTCACGCCCATGCTCATCGTGATGGTCGCCATCGGCAGCACCGACCTGTTGTTCGCGCTCGACTCGATTCCGGCCATCTTCGGGCTCACGAAAGACCCCTTCATCGTCTTCACCGCCAACGCATTTGCCCTGATGGGACTGCGTCAGCTTTACTTCCTGCTGGGCGGCCTGCTGCAACGGCTCGTGTACATCAGCTATGGTTTGGCGTTCATCCTCGGCTTCATCGGGGTTAAGCTGATATTGGAGGCGTTGCATGCCAGCCATGTCTCCTGGGCGCCCGAAATTCCCATCTGGGTGTCGCTCTCGGTCATCGGCGCCACCATGGTCATCACCACCGTGGCCAGCCTGATCAAGGCGCGCATCGACGCGCGCAAGGGCGAGGAGACGCATCCGGAGCAGGTCTAGCGAAAAGGGCTTCGAGGCGCTTTGCTTGTGTAGTTGTGCCGTGTAATAGTTACTGGCTCTGTAACATCACGGCAAAGCGCCCAGTCCAGTCACCACCAAAGGTTGTACGTGTCAGACGATTCTGCTAAGCCGAGCCGCGTGAGGCTCGCACGCGGGGTCTCCCCGTGGCTCTTCCCTACGGTGGCCGCGGCGGCCACCACCGCGCTGCTGGCGCGCAGGGACCGGCGTTGGGCCCTCGCGGCGGTGCCGCTGAGCGTTCTCACCGGTGGCATGCTCTGGTTCTTCCGCGATCCCGACCGCACCCCGGGCGAGGGACGTGTCCTGTCACCCGCCGACGGCGTGGTGCAGAGCATCGACCCGTGGCCCGACGGCCGCACGAGGGTCGCGATCTTCATGAGCCCCCTGAACGTGCACGTCAATCGTGCCCCTCTTGCGGGAAATGTCACCTCCGTGCAGCATGTGGCAGGTGGGTTCCTGCCGGCTTTCAACAAGGACAGCGACCAGAACGAACGCGTGGTGTGGCATTTCGCGACCGCGCTCGGTGACATCGAGATGGTGCAGATCGCGGGCGCGGTGGCGCGCCGGATCGTGCCGTACCTGAGTGCCGGTGCGAAGGTCGAGCCGGCCGAGCGGATCGGGCTCATCAGGTTCGGGTCGAGGGTCGACATCTACCTTCCAGAAGGCATCTCTCCTGCGGTGTCCGTGGGTGAGAAGACGGTTGCGGGGGTGACCAGAATTGACCGCGGCTGACGCCGGTAGTTGGCAGGCGGATGAGGAAGAGCCTCGTGGCCCCGTGGGCAAGGCCTTCCGCCTGTCCGCCGCCGACTCTCTCTCACTGGGCAACGCGGTCTGCGGGTTCCTCGCGGTGTGCGTGCTGGCCTACTCCGCCATCCAGCAACTCCAGGTCGACGGCGGCCGGTTCACGCCCGCGCCCAGCTACTTCGCCACGGCCATCGTGCTGTTGCTCATCGGCGCGACGTGCGACCTGTTCGACGGCCTCGTCGCGCGGCGCTTCCGCGCGTCCGCGATGGGTGCCGAGCTCGACAACCTGGCCGACGTCATCAGCTTCGGGTTCGCGCCCGCGTTCATGGTCGTGATTTGGGGCGGGTTCACCGACCAGGTGCCGTTCGCGGCGGTGGTCACCGCGGCGGCGGCCGTGCTGGTCGCCGGGGTCGTACGCCTGGCCAGGTTCGCCTGCGTCAAGACCAAGAGCGGCGATTTCATGGGTCTGCCCATCCCGATGGGCGCGATGACCGTGATCTCCATCGTGCTGCTGTTCCAGCCGAGCTTCTGGTCGCTGCTGGCCGTGCTCGGCGTGGCGTGGCTGATGGTCAGCCGCATCGAATACCCCAAGCCGAAGGGGCAGCTCGCGGCGGTCGTGCTCGGCTGGATCATGGTCAACGTGGCGTTCCTGACCTTCTGGGTCGCCTGGCCCGAGGGCGGGGACCTGCCGATCAAGATCGGTGCGAGCATGCAGATCGCGCTCGTGGCGGCGATCCCGCTGCGGGTGCTGTTCTACAAGCGGGAACAGCGTCGCGAAGCCGAGCGCATCGGTAACTGACGGGATTTTTCGTGTTACTTCGGCTTTGATGGAGCCATGTCGGCCACGCCGCGCGAGCACACGCGCACGTACCATCTCGGCAAGCTGGCGACGGAGCTGGAGCTGCGCGGGCTGACGGCGACGCTCAGGCAGTATCCGCCGGCCCTGCGGATCAGCGATCCTGACGCGGCGATGCTGGCCGAGACCGTCGATTGCGTGCCGCTCTCCGACGGATGGTTCTACCGGTGGTCCTGGGGCGAGCTCGTCGGGCAGACCGACGATCCCGCCCTGGCCGCCCAGCGCATCGTGCATGTTCTGGCCGCGCGGCAGTGACGGCGGCCTGCTTCGGTGAACGATCGCCGGCCTGGCTGCGATGAGAGCCCGGCCTCGGAAGGAGCTCCCTGACGCGATCAGGGAGCTCTTTTGCCGAGTGGTTCGTGACCGTACGGGTTACCAGCCTCTCGCCTTCCACTCGGGCAGGGCGGGGCGCTCGGCTCCGAGCGTCGTGTCCTTGCCGTGGCCCGGGTAGACCCAGGTGTCGTCGGGGAGGCGGTCGAAGATGCGCTCGGTCACGTCGGTGTAGAGCTGGTTGAAGCGCTCGGCGTCCTTCCACGTGTTGCCGACGCCGCCGGGGAACAGCGAGTCGCCCGTGAACAGGTGGCGGCCGTCCTCGCCGCCGTCGTACAGGAGGGCGATCGAGCCGGGCGTGTGGCCCCGCAGGTGGATGACCTCCAGCGTGATCGGGCCGACGGTGATCGTGTCGCCGTCCTCGACGGTGCGGTCCACCGGCAGCGGGAGGGCGGATGCGTCGAGCGGGTGGGCGATGAGCTGGGCGCCTGTGACCTTCGCCACTTGCTCCAGAGCCTGCCAGTGGTCGCCGTGCTGGTGGGTCGTGACGATGGAGCCGACGGACTGGTCGCCGATCAGGGCGAGCAGGCGGTCGGCGTCGGCGGCCGCGTCGATCAGCAGGCCGTCGCCGGTCTCCGTGGAACGCAGCAGATAGGCGTTGTTGTCGAACTGGCCGACGGCGAGTTTGCAGATCGTGAGCGCGGGCAGCTCGCGCACGTCGGCGGGGCCGCCGACCTGGACGTCACCTGTGTAGGTCATGGATAGTCCTCTGGGGGCGTCGTGGGCAGATCAGCGGGGGCCGGCATCGTCAGCCACGGTGGCGGCTCTGGAAGCCCTGTGCCCCCGGGGCCTGGCGTGAACGGCTGCCCCACGGGCACCAGACTAACGCCCTCACCGCCCGACCTGCCGGTCAGCCATGCCAGCATGTCGGCCGGCGCGCCCTGGACGGCCGGGCCGGTGCCGAGGTCGCGCCAGGTGGCGATGACCTCTCCGCCTCGCGTGAGCACGACTTCACGCACCGTGCTCCGTTCGTACGGCCAGCAGGCGCGGCAGTCGTGGAGTTCGCGGCGGACGAACGGCTCCGGCCAGTCCGCGGGGCCGTATCCGGCGTTCAGGTCCACGTGGTGCAGGCCTATTTCGCGCAGGCGGCGGACGAGGACGTACCAGGCCGGGTGCGCGGGCGGGCGCATGGGCTCAACCAGCGCGGACCACGCCTGCTCCGGCAGGTCGCGGACGGCGGCGGCCAGGCGGGCGGCGGCCTGCTCCAGGGCCGCCAGGTGCGCGATGGCCGGCCGGCCCGCCGTGGCCTCGATGGCGGCGGCCCTGGCCGCGTACGAGGCGTACTGGGGGGTTTTGACGCCGGTCTTCGCCCAGGTCAGGAGGTTGATGAGGGAGCCGGCGCTCTGCGCGACGTGGGTGAGCACGTGGCCCCTGGTCCAGCCCGGCAACAGGGAGGGTGCGGCGATGTCGGCGTCGCTGAGGGACGCGGCCGTGGCCAGCAGCCCCCCGGTCGCCGAGGTCAGCTCGGCATGCAACGCGGGTAGGACTGTCATGTCTTGATATTTCATCATTAGAGGTGTCTGGGGCGGATGGAGGGCATAAAGTCGCTGGTCGGACGGTTGAAAGCTAAAGGCTTCCTGCCGGGGTGGCAGATGGCCGTAACCTGTGAGGGACGGATTTTCGGGGGCCGGGGACCGGCTCGCCGAAATTGTCGGAGCCCCCGTCTACCATCCCCCGTGGACCTATCCGCCTTTCGACTTCCGGGATCGCCGTGGCAGACCGCCTGATCGTGCGTGGTGCACGAGAACACAACCTCAAAGACGTCTCGCTGGACCTGCCGCGAGACTCTCTGATCGTCTTCACCGGCCTGTCCGGCTCGGGCAAGTCGAGCCTGGCCTTCGACACGATCTTCGCTGAGGGCCAGCGGCGATACGTCGAGTCGCTGTCGGCGTACGCGCGCCAGTTCCTCGGCCAGATGGACAAGCCGGACGTCGACTTCATCGAGGGCCTGTCGCCCGCGGTGTCGATCGACCAGAAGGCCACCAGCAAGAACCCGCGCTCGACCGTCGGCACGATCACCGAGGTCTACGACTACCTGCGCCTGCTGTGGGCGCGCATCGGCAAGCCCCACTGCCCGGTCTGCGCGCGCCCGATCGCCAGGCAGATGCCGCAGCAGATCGTCGACCGGGTGATGGACCTGGAGGAGGGCACCCGCTTCCAGGTGCTCGCGCCGGTCATCCGCGGCCGCAAGGGAGAATACGGCGAGCTGTTCCGCGAGCTGCAGACCAAGGGGTTCGCCAGGGCCAGGGTCGACGGCACCGTCGTGCGGCTGGAGGAGCCGCCGACGCTGAAGAAGTACGAGAAGCACGACATCGAGGTCATCGTCGACCGTCTGTCGGTCAAGGAGTCGGCCCGGCGCCGGCTCACCGACTCGGTCGAGACGGCGTTGCAGCTGTCCGGCGGCACGATCACGCTCGAGTTCGTCGACCTGCCCGAAGACGACCCCAACCGCGAGCGCTTCTACTCCGAGCACCTCTACTGCCCCTACGACGACCTGTCGTTCGAGGAGCTGGAGCCGCGCTCGTTCTCGTTCAACTCGCCGTTCGGTGCCTGCCCCGAGTGCACGGGCCTCGGCACGAAGATGGAGGTGGACCCCGACCTGGTGGTGCCCGACCCCGAGCGGACGCTCGGCGACGGCGCGCTCCACCCCTGGTCCGGCGGCCACACCAGCGAATACTTCGTCAGGCTGATCGAGGCGCTCGGCCACACGGTCGGGTTCACCCTCGACACATCGTGGGACAAGCTGCCGAAGAAGGCGCAGAAGGCCCTGCTGTACGGCCACGACGAGCAGGTCCATGTCCGCTACAGCAACCGCTACGGCCGTCAGCGCTCCTACTACACCACCTACGACGGGGTCATCCCGTGGGTGCAGCGCCGGCATGCCGAGGCGGAGAGCGACTCGAGCCGCGAGCGGTTCGAGGGCTACATGCGCGAGATCCCGTGTCCCGCCTGCAAGGGGGCCAGGCTCAAGCCGGTCACGCTGGCAGTGACGGTCGCCGACAAGTCGATCGCCGAGGTGGCGGGCATGTCGATCGGCGAGTGCGCGAAGTTCCTGGCCGCGCTCAAGCTGTCCGACCGCGACATGCAGATCGCCGAGCGGGTCGTCAAGGAGATCAACGCCCGCATGGGCTTCCTGCTCGACGTCGGTCTCGACTACCTGACCATGGACAGGGCGGCGGCGACGCTGGCCGGCGGTGAGGCGCAGCGGATCAGGCTGGCCACGCAGATCGGCTCCGGTCTCGTCGGCGTCCTCTACGTTCTCGACGAGCCGTCCATCGGGCTGCACCAGCGCGACAACATGCGCCTGCTGGAGACGCTGATCAGGCTGCGCGACATGGGCAACACGCTGATCGTGGTCGAGCACGACGAGGACACGATCGCGGCGGCCGACTGGGTCGTCGACATCGGGCCGGGCGCCGGCGAGCACGGCGGCCAGGTCGTCGTCTCCGGGACCGTCCAGGACCTGCTCACCAGCGAGGAGTCGCTGACCGGGCAATACCTGTCCGGGCGCAAGAGCATCGCGATCCCGCCCAAGCGCCGCAAGCGCGACAAGAAGCGGCAGATCACGGTCAAGGGCGCACGCGAGCACAACCTCAAGGGCGTCGACATCGAGTTCCCGCTCGGTGTGTTCACGGCGGTCACCGGGGTGTCGGGGTCCGGGAAGTCGACGCTGGTCAACGACATCCTCTACAGCGCGCTGGCCAAGGAGCTCAACGGCGCCCGCACGGTCCCCGGGCGGCATTCGCGGATCAACGGCATGGACCAGGTGGACAAGGTCGTCCATGTCGACCAGTCGCCCATCGGCCGGACGCCGCGCTCCAACCCGGCCACCTACACCGGCGTGTTCGACCACGTGCGCAAGCTGTTCGCGGCGACGACGGAGGCGAAGGTGCGCGGCTACCAGCCGGGGCGCTTCAGCTTCAACGTCAAGGGCGGGCGCTGCGAGGCGTGCGCCGGCGACGGCACCATCAAGATCGAGATGAACTTCCTGCCGGACGTCTACGTCCCCTGCGAGGTCTGCCACGGCGCCCGCTACAACCGGGAGACGCTGGAGGTCCACTACAAGGGCAAGACGATCGCCGAGGTGCTCGACATGCCGATCGAGGAGGCCCTGGGCTTCTTCGACGCGATCCCCGCGATCAAGCGTCACCTGCAGACGCTCAACGACGTGGGGCTGGGCTACGTGCGGCTCGGGCAGCCGGCGACCACGCTGTCCGGTGGCGAGGCGCAGCGGGTCAAGCTCGCCTCCGAGCTGCAGCGACGGCAGACCGGGCGGACCATCTACGTGCTCGACGAGCCGACGACCGGGCTGCACTTCGAGGACATCCGGCGGCTGCTGGGCGTGCTCGGGCGGCTGGTGGACGGCGGCAACACCGTGATCGTCATCGAGCACAACCTCGACGTCATCAAGACGGCCGACTGGATCATCGACATGGGGCCGGAGGGTGGCTCCCGCGGTGGCACGCTGGTCGCCAGCGGGACGCCGGAGGAGGTCGCGCTGGTGGACGAGAGCCACACCGGGCGGTTCCTGCGTAAGATCTTCGAGTTCTGAGCCCGACGGCGGGCGCCCGGCCTGAGCGGTAGTGCGGGGTTCTGGGCGGGCGACCGCTGTCGGCTTCGGGTGCCGTTTCCCTGGCCGGCTTGGCGTCAGGTGGCTCGGGTGCGTTCGTCGACGGCTTCAACGGGTGGCGCGGCGGCGGCGTCTGGCGGCGTCGCCGCGTTCGAGCCACCACTCGGCCACCAGCAGCGGCAGCACCCAGCCCAGCCACGCGCCCAGCCCCGAGACCGTGGCGGACAGCAGGGCCGCGTCGCCGTGGAACGTCGTGTCGAGCTGCCCCGACAGCATGATCGTGAACACCACGCCCCAGAGGCGGTTGGTGATGATGGACATCGTCAGGGCGAAGCTGCGCACCATCCACCGGCGATGGTCGACGAACCTGCGCTGCCTGGCCATCCGCCAGCCGGCCAGCGTGCAGCCCAGCCAGAGCAGCGCCAGCATGACGTCGCTCACCATCGTGATCGGGCCGAAGGGGGTGGCCACACCCACGACCAGGCCCAGCAGGCCGGCGGGGAGGCAGCCGCCGAAGACGTACACGCGGCCGATCATGCGGTGCGCCCGCGGGTGGCGCTGCCGGAACCACGGCCAGATCTGCAGGCAACACGTGATCATCGCGACCGAGCCGAAGACCACGTGCAGAGAGAGCATGACGAAGTGCGGCGGGAAGAAGTCGGGAGCCGGCACCCGCGACTGCGCGGGATCCAGGGACAGGTAGGGCGGCACGGAGAACGCCAGGAACGCGGCGGCCACCACCGCGAGCGGCGCCACCCACGGACGGCGCCACCACCGGGTCCTGGCGCGCTCGACGGCGGATTCCTGCGGGCCTTCGGTCGTCAGAGTCATGGGCGCAGCGTGGCCCGCGCCGCTGACCGCGGGCCTACCACCCGCTGACCGGACCGAGGGGTGCCGCCCATAAAGTTGATGAAGGGTAACGGCCTGACCTGCACGGGGTCAGCGGGGACGCGGAGGGTCGGCAACAAGATGACGGTTACGGAGCGGGGCGGAGCCATGCCCGGAAACGGGCTCGGGCGGCGGGAGATGCTGGGGG
>NZ_VCKX01000406.1 GCF_005889725.1 Nonomuraea zeae | reverse complement strand
GGACGGCAGGGGGGAAGGGGAGGCTCAGGCGGGCGGCGGTTTGAGCAGCGCCATGAGGCGGCTTTCCAGCGCCTGGAGATCGTCCTCGGAGTTCAGCTCCGGGTCGTGGCTGGCCACGTCCCAGAGCCCTTCACACGCGAGTCGTACGACCTGCGAGGCCCGTGGATCCGGCTCATCGGACAGCCCCTCGCGATGCCAGCGGGCCATCGCCTCGCGCAGCGGCGCGAGCAGGAAGAGGTTGCCGGAGGCGCCCGTCACGACCGCCCATCGTCGCAGGCGGCCCGACCGGACGGCGGTCAGGGTCGCGCCGACGTAGCGCTCGGTGTAGGTCTCGCCCGGCTGGGCGTCCAGCAGCTCGTCGAAATCCTCGATCAGCCGCTCGACCATGCCCTTGATCAGGGCCTCTTTCGAGCCATAGTGGTAGAGCAGGCCGCCTTTGCTGACACCGGCCCGGTCCGCCACGGCGGCCAGGGTGAGCGCGGTCGAGCCCTGGTCGCAGAGGAGCTCCTCCGCCGCGTCCAACAACTCGTCCCTTCGCATGCCACAACTGTACCGTCCGGACGGTACAGTCGCAAACGAGATACTCTGAGCACGTGACCAGACCGTCGGCCTATCTTGATCATGCGGCTACCACCCCCATGCTGCCCGAGGCGATCGAGGCCATGACGGCGCAACTCAAACGGGTCGGAAATGCTTCCTCGCTGCATGCGGCGGGCCGCCAGGTGCGCAGGGTGGTGGAGGAGTCACGCGAGACGATAGCCGACGCGCTCGGCGCCCGGCCCAGCGAGGTCGTGTTCACCTCGGGCGGCACCGAGGCCGACAATCTCGCCATCAAGGGCCTCTATTGGGCGCGCAGGCCCAGGCGGCGCGTCCTGCTCAGCTCCGTGGAGCACCACGCCGCCCTCGACCCGGCCCACTGGCTGGCCGACAGCCAGGACGCCGAGGTCGAGCTGCTCGCGGTCGACGAGCTCGGCCGGCTCCACCCCGACACGCTGCGCGCCGCCATCGAGCGCGACCCCGGCAGCGTGGCGATGATCAGCATCATGTGGGCCAACAACGAGGTCGGCACGGTCCAGCCCGTCCACGTGCTGGCGGCCGTCGCCCATGATCACGGCATCCCGTTCCACACCGACGCGGTGCAGGCGCTCGGGCAGCTGCCCGTGTCGTTCGCGGAGTCGGGGGCCGACGCGCTGACGCTGACCGGCCACAAGATCGGCGGCCCGATGGGGTCCGGCGCGCTGCTGCTGACCAGGGGCCTGACCCCGGTCTCCGTGCAGCACGGCGGCGGTCAGGAGCGCGACGTGCGCTCCGGCACGCTCGACGCGCCGGCCATCGCCGGGCTCGCCGCCGCCGTCAGCACCGCCGTCAAGGAGCAGGAGGCGCTCGGCCGCCGCCTGACGTCGCTGCGCGACGAGCTCATCGAGCGCGTCCGCGCGGCCGTCCCCGACGTGGTGCTCAACGGCGACCCGGTGGGCAGGCTGCCCGGCAACGCCCACTTCTCCTTCCCCGGCTGCGAGGGCGACGCGCTGCTCATGCTGCTCGATGCCAAGGGCGTCGAATGCTCGACGGGCTCGGCCTGCTCAGCGGGCGTGTCGCAGCCGTCCCACGTGCTCCTGGCCATGGGGGCGGAGCCGGCGGCGGCGCGCGGCTCGCTCAGGTTCACGCTGGGCCACACCTCGACCCGTGACGACGTCGACCGCCTGATCGAGGTGCTCCCGGCCGCCGTCGAGCGCGCCCGCCGGGCCGGCCTGAGCTGACCCCGCCCGCGCGGGGCGAGGTCAGTCAGGTAGGTCAGGTCCGTCAGGTCAGGAAGGGGAGCACGGCGGTCCACGCGGGGTCGGTGGCCACGTCGACCCGGGGCTCGCCTTCCTCCCAGCTGACGATCAGCTCCTTGGCGTGGATGGCCGCATCGCCGGTCGGATCGGCGTACACGTGGATGATCCGGTGCCCCTCCGCGCTCAGATGCGCCGCCAGCACCGCGTCGTCGCGCAGCTTGAGCAGGCGGGCGGCCAGGCGCTCCTCGAAGTCCCGCAGCGCGGTCAGCGAGTCGCCGACCGGCAGGCCGTTCTCGTCGCGGTGCGCGTAGGGGAGGGTGATCGCGATGTGCTGGTCGAACAGCGGATAGTCGACCGAGCGCAGCGGATGGCGGGCCGTGGCGACGAGCGGCGCGCCGCCGGCGGTCTGGCCCTCCAGCAGCACCCACTCCTCCTCGGTGTAGCCGGAGGCCAGGTCGGCGACCACGGCGGGCAGATGCGCCGCGGCCACGGAGTCGATCGGCTGGAACGTGGCAGGCGTAATTTCGCCGACCCACCTCGCCACGTCGTCCTCGCCGAGCAGCCAGTCGAGGGCCAGCAGCGCGGCCTCCAGCCGGGTCTCCTCGTCGAGCTCGCCGAAGATCGGATGGTAGGCGGACACGTCCACGCGCGGCTGGCCGCGCGGAACCCGCAGCCCCAGCATCAGCTTGTCGAGGGCGAACTCGTAGCCGCCCACGTCGAGGGTGAGCTCCAGTGCCTGCGCGTTGGCCTGCCGCGAGGGATGGAACTCCCACAGCAGGTCGGCCGGCGGCGCGGCCTTGGCCCACCGGTGCGCGAGAGAGCGCAGCTCGGCGTCGCCCGCCGCGGTCACCACCAGGGCGTGCGCGGCGTTCCTGCCGGGAGCCACCTCCCAGACCAGGCCGGGATGGATGGCCGCCACGGCCGGGGCCAGCCGCTCTTCCAGGCCCTCGGCCTCGCCCGACGCCACCATCGAGTCGAGCCCCGGCCTGGCCTCCTGCCACCACGTCCAGAACTCGGCGATGCCGTCGCCCGGCTCGCCGGCCTCTTGCTCTTCGTCCTTGCGCCCGAACAGTCGCATGTGCTGAATCCTTCCAGACCCGGCTCATGGTCGCGCACTCCCAGCCGGACAGTACGCTGGAAAGGTCATGGGACTGCGTGTGCTTGCCGCCATGTCGGGCGGCGTCGACTCCGCCGTGGCCGCCGCTCGGATCGCCGAGGCCGGTCACGACGTCACTGGTGTGCATCTGGCCTTGTCGGCCAACCCCCAATCCCACCGCACGGGTGCCAGGGGCTGCTGCACGATCGAGGACTCACGCGACGCGCGCCGCGCCGCCGACGTCATCGGGATCCCCTTCTACATTTGGGACATGGCCGAGCGCTTCCAACGCGACGTGGTCGAGGACTTCGTCGCCGAATACGCCGCCGGCCGCACCCCCAACCCGTGCCTGCGCTGCAACGAGAAGATCAAGTTCTCGGCGGTCCTCGACCGGGCGCTCGCCCTGGGCTTCGACGCCGTCGCCACCGGCCACCACGCCAAGCTGGCGGACGGGGTGCTGTCCAGGAGCGTCGACCAGGGCAAGGACCAGTCGTACGTGCTCGGGGTGCTCACCCGCGAGCAGCTCAGCCACGCGATCTTCCCGCTGGGCGACTCGACCAAGGCCGAGGTGCGCGAGGAGGCCGCCAGGCGCGGCCTGACCGTGGCCGACAAGCCCGACAGCCACGACATCTGCTTCATCGCCGACGGCGACACGCGCGGCTTCCTGGCTGGGCGGCTCGGCTCGGCCGAGGGGCCGATCGTCGACCAGAGCGGCGCGGTCGTCGGCAGCCACCAGGGCGCCCACGGGTTCACGGTGGGCCAGCGCAAGGGCCTGCACATGGACCGGCCGGCCGCCGACGGCAGGCCGCGCTACGTGCTGTCGATCGAGCCGGTGTCCAACACGGTCACGGTCGGGCCGCGGTCGGCGCTGGAGGTCACCTCGATCGCCTGCGGCACCCCGGTCTGGAACGGGCCCGAGGTCTCCGGCGACCTGACCGTGCAGCTCAGGGCGCACGGGGAGGTCTACGGCTGCCGGTTCGAGGAGACGCCAGGCGGCGGGCTGCGCGTCGAGCTCGACCGGCCGGCCACCGGGGTCGCGGCGGGCCAGGCGGCGGTGCTCTACGCGGGCGCCACCGTGATCGGCTCGGCGACCATCGTCTCCGCCGCCTGAGCCGGCGCCCGGGGCGACCGGCACCGCCTGAGCTAGCCCAGGGTGAGTCAGCCCAGGGTGAGTCAGCCCAGGGTGAGTCAGCCCAGGGTGAGTCAGCTCAGGGTGAGTCAGCTCAGGGTGGCCGACTCGCCGACCCGCAGGCGGCGCATGTCGACGCCCTGCTTGTCCGACTCCAGTTTCAGGTAGTTGTCCACCAGCGACAGGCCGATGTCGTTGAGCAGGCCGTCGTGCGTGGAGAACGCCCCGCCCGGGCGTACGGTGCGCAGATATTCCACCGTCTCCGTGAGCTTCATCCACGGGGCGTTGGTCGGCACCAGCAGGGTCGGCACCTCCACGCCGGGGACGGTCAGGGCGTCGCCCGGGTAGAAGAGCCGGTCGTCGATCATGAACCCGACGTTCTGGACGATGGGCATGTCGGGATGGTTCCTCGCGTGCCACTCCCCGAACACCTTCACCTGGAAGCCGGCCGCCTCGAAGTCGTCGCCGTGCCGTACCACCTGGACCTTGGCCGGCACCTCGGTCAGCACCGCGGCGACGCCCTCGCAGGTCCAGATCTCCAGGTCGGGTGAGGCGGCCTTGAGCCGGTCGACGTCGACGTGGTCGAAGTGCTCGTGGGTGATCAGAACGACGTCGGCACCGTCGAGCACCGGGCCCTTGCTGAACGCGCCGGGGTCGATGACCAGAGTCTTGCCGTTCTTCTCCACGCGCACGCACGCGTGGTCGAATTTCGTGAGCTCCATTCGGCAGAGCTTACGCTTGGCCCCATGTCAACGTGGGAAGCCACCGGGATAGGTTCGCATCCGGGCGAGAATCATCTGGAGACCATCAGGCTCGTGTTCGGTGAGGTGCCCGGCCTGCCGTACCTTCCTGAGCTGCCGGCCAGGGGCGTCGGGGCCGACATGATCGGCAGGACGGCGGCGCTGCTGGTCGATCTGCCCGTCGAGGTCCAACCGTCCGGCTGGCGGCTGAGCGACCGGCCGGGGCGCGACCACCGGCGGGCCGTCGACCACCTGCGCAGGGACATCGACGGGCTGGAGGAGATCGGGCACGACTACTCGGGGCCGCTGAAGCTGCAGGTGTGCGGGCCGTGGACGCTGGCCGGCGCGATCGAGCTCAAGTTCGGCGACAAGATCCTGTCCGACGCGGGGGCCGTCCGGGACCTGACCGCCTCGCTGGCCCAGGGGCTGGCCGACCACTGCGCCGAGGTGCGGCGGCGGCTGCCCGGGGTGAGCGAGATCGTCGTGCAGCTCGACGAGCCGGGGCTGCCGGGGGTGCTGGCGGGGACGGTGCCGACCGCTTCGGGGTTCGGGCGGCTGGCCGCCGTCGAGGAGTGGCGGGTGGAGGAGTCGCTGCGGCTGTTCGGCGATCCGGTGGTGCACTGCTGCGCTCCCGGAGTGCCGTACGACCTGCTGCGCAGGGCCGGGGTCCGGGGCGTCTCGGTGGACGCCGCCCTGCTGCGGCGCAAGGAGGAGGACGCGCTGGGGGAGATCGTCGAGGCGGGGATGGCGCTGTTCCTGGGCGTAGTGCCGGGCAGGGACGTGCGGCTCCCCGATGCCGGGGCGGTGGCCAAGCCGGCCGTGGAGCTGTGGCGCCGGCTGGGGTTCGATCCCGAGCGGCTGGCCGGGCAGGTGGTGCTGACTCCGGCGTGCGGGCTGGCGGGCGCTTCGCCGCAGTACGCGCGGGCGGCGCTGGCGGCCTGCAGGAAGGCGGCGCAGGTGCTGAAGGAGGATCCCGCAAGCGGGATGCAAGGCGGCTGAGTAGCGTGCCGGTCATGATCCTTCGTACGCTGGCCGCCGGTGCCGTGATCGTGATCGCCTCCGCCTCGTTCGCCGCGCCCGCGCTGGCCGCCGGCGGCACGGCCAACCCGGAGATCTGGAGCTGGGGCTCCATCTACTCTGCCGACCGGGCGGGCAAGGCCAAGGGCAAGGTGGTGCTCGACCGGCCGGGGTTCGTCGTGAGCGGCAAGCTGTACGACTTCCCCGGGCGTAAGGGGTGCTCGTGGCTGACGTTCCGGTGGGTCAAGGAGAGCGGGGGCAAGGGGTACAAGACCTACCACTCCTGCTCGGGGACGAAGCCGCTGGCGTTCGCGCTCAAGACGGGCTACATGCTCTCGATCGAGGGCAAGGTGTGCCGGGGCACGGCCAAGAAGCCCACCGGTAGGTGCTCGGCGTGGGAAGGCGTCTGGTCGCAGGGCGGCTGAGCGGCCTGAGGACGTGGCTTCGCGGTACGACGGCTGGGAGGACCCGGCTTCGCGCTACGGCGGCTGAGGTCGTCCGGCGGGGCGTGCTCCTGTCGGTGCTCGGCGGTAGCGTTTGCTCAGGGTGTCGGTCAGGGGGCCGGACGGAAGGAGACCTGGTCGTGAGCGAGCCGAGCACTGAGGTCGGTGGCGTGCCCGTGGCGGCGCTGAAGCGGCACGCGGAGGTCAGCGAGCTGGTCGAGGACGCTCGCTGGCGCTATTACGTGCTCGACCAGCCGACGGTGAGCGACGCGCAGTTCGACGAGTGGTTCAGGGAGCTGCTCGCGCTGGAGGAGGCGCATCCGACTCTCCAGACGCCCGATTCGCCCACGCAGAAGGTGGGCGCGCCGGTTTCCGGTGACTTCGCCAAGGTGCAGCACCTGGCCAGGCTGGAGAGCCTCGACAACGCCTTCAGCGACGCGGACATGGCCGCCTGGCAGGCGCGGGCCGAGCGCCTGGCCGAGGGCGATCCGGGCCCCTACCTGTGCGAGCTGAAGATCGACGGGCTGGCGATCGCGCTGGTCTACCGGGACGGCAAGCTGGAGCGCGGCGCGACCAGGGGCGATGGGCGCACGGGTGACGACGTGACGGCCAACGTCCGCACGATCAAGGGCATCCCCCACCGGCTCACCGGCGACGACGTCCCGAGCCTGGTCGAGGTGCGCGGTGAGGTCTACATTCCGGTCGAGGGCTTCAAGCAGCTCAACGAGCAGCTCGTCGAGCAGGGCAAGGCGCCGTTCGCCAACCCGCGCAACTCCGCGGCGGGCACGCTGCGCCAGAAGGACCCGCGGATCACGGCCCAGCGGCCGCTGCGGATGCTGGTGCACGGCATCGGCGTCTGGGAGGGCGCGGCCGAGCCGCGGGCGCAGTCCGAGGTCTACGACCGGCTGCGCGAGTTCGGATTGCCGGTCAGCGACCTCTACAAGGTGCTGCCGGGGCTGACCGAGATCAACGAGTTCATCGAGCACTATCGGGTCCACCGGCACGATCCCGCTTACGAGATCGACGGGGTCGTGGTGAAGGTCGACGACTTCCGCACGCAGCGCGAGCTGGGCTCCACGTCGCGGGCTCCGCGCTGGGCGATCGCGTTCAAATACCCGCCGGAAGAGGTCAACACCAAGCTGCTCGACATCGAGGTGGGCGTCGGCCGCACCGGGCGCGTCACACCGTACGCGGTGATGGAGCCGATCGTGGTGTCGGGCTCCACTGTCGAGCGGGCCACGCTCCACAACGCCGCCGTCGTGGTCAAGAAGGGCGTGCTCATCGGCGACACCGTGGTGCTGCGCAAGGCGGGCGACGTCATCCCCGAGATCGTCGGGCCGGTGACGGCGATGCGCGACGGGTCGGAGCGGGAGTTCGTCATGCCGACCCACTGCCCCGAGTGCGGCACGGAGCTGGCCTACGAGAAAGAGGGCGACGCCGACCTGCGCTGCCCCAACGCGCGGGCCTGCCCGGCCCAGATCCGCGAGCGGATCTACTTCGCCGCCGGGCGGCGCGCGCTCGACATCGACGGCCTCGGCTACGTCGCGGCCACCGCGCTCACCCAGCCGCTCCCGCCCCAGCAGCCCGTGGTGCGCACGGAGGCCGACCTGTTCGACCTGACGTTGGAGCAGCTCATCCCGATCAAGTCGGTGGTCCGCGACCCGGACACCGGCCTGCCCAAGATCGACCCGAAGACCGGCGAGCAGAAGGTCGTCACGTTCTTCTCCAACCTCAACGGTGAGCCGAGCCAAAATGCGCTCAAGCTCATGGAGGAGCTCGAACGCGCCAAGCAGGTCCCGCTCGCCCAGCTCCTCGTCGCGCTGTCGATCCGGCACGTCGGCCCGCCCACGGCCCGCGACCTGGCCAACGCGATGCGCTCGATCGACGCCATCATGAACGCCTCGGAGGAGGAGCTGGCGGCGGTCGCCGGGATCGGGTCCAGGGTGGCGGCGACGATCCGGGAGTGGTTCGCGGTGGACTGGCACCGGGAGATCATCGAACGGTGGAAGGCCGCCGGGGTGCGGATGGAGGACGAGCCCGCGCCGGAGAAGGGGCCGCAGACCCTTGAGGGGCTGACGTTCGTGGTGACGGGGACGCTGGAGGGCTACACGCGCGACTCGGCCGCGGAGGCGCTCACCACGCGGGGCGGGAAGGTGTCGGGGTCGGTGTCCAAGAAGACGTCGTTCCTGGTGGCGGGGGAGAACGCGGGGTCGAAGTACGACAAGGCGGTGAGCCTCGGGGTGCCGATCCTGGACGGGGCCGGGTTCGAGGTGCTGCTGAACGACGGGCCTGAGGCGGCCGGGGCGGTGGCGGTGACCCCCGAGGCATAGGGGCTTCTCCCGGGCGTGGGCGCTTTCGGGTTTCCCGGGCGTGGGGCGTCGGGTCTCCCGGGCCTGGGGCGTCGGGTCTCCCGGGTGTGGGGCGTCGGGTCTTCCGGGCGCGCAGGACCTTAGCGCCGTTCGGGCGTTCGGGCGTTCATGCCTTCGGGTCTTCCGCGTTGGGGCCTTCGAGCCTTCCGGGCGGTGGGGCCTTGAGGTCCCCGGGCGGTGGGGCCTTGAGGTTCCCGGGCGTCCGGACCTGCGGGTTTTCGGGCGTGGGGAGCGGGCTCCCGGGCCCGCCCGACCTGCGACGCAGGGTTCATGCGAGACGGGCTTCCGTGACCACCGGTGCACGCGGGCAGAACTCCGGCGACGTCAGCCCACACGTCACGGCCGACGCCACGGCGACGTCACGGCTGAGGCCACGATCGGCGCCACGGGTCGGTGTCGAGGGCTGGGCTTGGTCAGGCGGCTGCCCCCACGCCAAGCGTCAGTGCGGCGTCATGCACCAAGCGCCGGGGCATGGAGCTTGACGGCGCAGGCCGGCCGAACGCGTACGGCGTGACCGGATCGGGGGCTTGGGAGAGAGCAGGAACTCCGCGAAAGGGCTTGAACACCAGAAACCGGTCGGAAGTCGCGCAGGGCCTGGAGACGCGCAGGGCCCGGAACTCGGGAAGGGCGGCCCGGAGCCGCGAGAGGGCTGGCTCGCAT
>NZ_VCKX01000405.1 GCF_005889725.1 Nonomuraea zeae | reverse complement strand
AGATGTGTATGAGAGACAGGCCCTAGACGCGGCCACGCCGCCGTCCAAGGAGGCCGCGCCGCCGTCCAGGCAGGTCGCGCAGTCCTCCGGCGGGCGCGTGCCCGCGCCGTCCCGCCGCTTCCTGCCGCTGTCCGCGCACACCCCGCAGGCGCTGCGCGAGCTGGCGGAGCGGTGGCGGGACCTGCTGGCCGAGCCCGCGCTGGACCTGGCGGCGGCCTGCCACACGGCGGGCGCGCGCAGGGACCACCACGCCTACCGGCTCGCCGTGTCCGGGACGGACGCCGCCCAGCTGGCCGGCGAGCTCGAACGCGCGCTCACCGACCTGGTCGCCACGCCACCGGCCGGATCCGCCGCCGGCGGCCTGGCCCTGGTCTTCACCGCCGAGCCCACTGCATCCGAGCCCCCCACCGGAGGGCTGCCGGGCGCGGAGGTGGCCGAGGCGCTGCGGCGCGCGGGGGTCGTGCCCGAGATGGTGATCGGCGACGGGGCGGCCGAGCTGGTCGCCGCGCACTACAGCGGGGCGCTGTCCGCCGCGGACGCCCGCGCGGTCGCCGCCCGGCGCGCCCGGCTGCTCGCCGGGCTGCCGGCCCCGCACGCCCTGCGCGTCCGGATGGCGGCCCGCCTGGCCGAGGCGCTGTGCCGGCGGATGGGATCTGGGCTGGCGGTGTCCGCCGTGGAGAGCCCGCAGACCTGCGTGATCGCCGGCCCGCCCGAGGCCCTGGCCCGGGTGCGCGCCGCGCTGTCCGACGGCGGCGTGCTCTGCGCCGACCTGGGCCCGGTCACCGCCGCCCACGGCGAGCCGGCCGTGAAGGCCGCACCCGAGCTGGCGGCCGCGCTGGCCGGCCTGGCCCCGCAGGAGGGCCGGGTCACGCTCGTGTCCACGGTCACCGGCGGGCCGGTGGCGGGCAAGGCGCTGGACGCCGCCCACTGGGCGGGCCAGCTGGCCCGGCCCGGCCTGCTCGGCGACGCGCTCTCGTACGCGCTCGACCGCGGCGTGCGGACCTTCGTCGAGATCGGCCCCGGCGTCCTCGGCCCCCGGCTCCGCGCCGTGGACGGCGGGCGCAAGGCCCGCCTCGTCCGCTGCGCCGGCCAGGCGGACGTGCCGAGCGCGCTGATCCGCCTCTACGAGCTGGGGCACGACCCCGACTGGGCCGTGCTCACCCCGGCGGCGGGCGTGACGTCCGTCCCCCTGCTGCCCTGGTCCCGCGAATGGTCCTGCGTGGAGGTGACCGCATGAGCGCCGGCACCGTGCTGCACGAGGTGGCCGCCCAGGTCGCGCGCACTCCGGACGCGCCGGCCGTGCTCGACCCCGGGCAGAGCCTCACCTACGCCGAGCTGGCCGCCCGCGCGAACGCCGTGGGCGCCGGCCTCCGGGCCCGCGGCGTCCGGCCGGGCGACGTGGTGGCGGTGGCGCTGCCCCGGTCCGCCGACTACGTGGCGGCGATCCTCGGGGTCTGGCAGGCGGGGGCGGTCTTCGTCCCCCTGGATCGCACCCTGCCGCCCGAGCGCCTGCGCTACCAGCAGCGGCAGGCCGGCACGACGCTCCTGCTGGACACCCTTCCGGCGGCCTCCGGCCCCCCGGCCACCGCGAACATGGACACGGGGGACGCCGAGCGAGACCAGTGCGCCTACGTCATGTTCACCTCCGGCTCCACCGGCAGGCCGAAGGCCGTGCAGGTGACCCACGCGTCGCTGCGCCACTGCGTGTCGGCCGTGTCCGCGCTGCTCCACCCGGGCCCGGCCGACCGGTACGCCGCCAACCAGACCTTCGCCTTCGACATCTCCCTGCTGGAGGTCCTCCTCCCGCTGACCCACGGCGGCGCCACCCTGGTCACCTCCGAGACCCTGCAGACCGACGCCGCCCGGCTCGCGAGCTGGCTGGAGGGCCACGGCGTGACCGTCGTCCACGCCACCCCGACCGCCTGGCGATGGCTCCTGCCGCACCTGACCCCGGGCCGCACCGAGCTGCAGGCCGTGTGCGGGGGAGAGCCGCTCACCGCCAGGCTCGTCTCCGACCTGGCGGCCCGCGCCGGCAAGGTGTGGAATTTCTACGGCCCCACCGAGGTCACCGTCTGGGCCACCGCGGGCCAGGTCACGCCGGACGACCGGGACCCGCTGCCGATCGGCCGCCCGCTGCCCGGCTACCGCGTCGAGCTGCTCGGCCCCGACGGCCGCGTCGTCCCCCACGGCGCGGAAGGCGAGATCCACGTCGGCGGCCCCGGCGTGGCCATCGGATACGGCGGCGCCCCCGAGCTGACCGCCGAGCGCTTCGTCGTCCACCCCGAGCTGGGCCGCCTCTACCGGACCGGCGACATGGGCCGCCTGCGACCGGACGGCCTGCTGCACTTCGCCGGCCGCCGCGACCGCCAGGTCCAGCTCAACGGGTACCGCGTCGAGCTGGGCGAGATCGAGTGCGTCGCCCAGGAGCACCCGGAGGTCGAGCTGGCCGCCGCCCACGTCGCGGGCGACGCCCTGCTGCTGTTCGTCCAGGGCGCGGTGACCTCGCGTACGCTGCGCCGCCACCTCGCCGCCCACCTGCCCGTCTCCATGATCCCCTCCCGGATCGAGGTACGGCGGGAGCTGCCACTCACCCCCACGAAGAAGATCGACCGCGTCGCTCTGCTGGCGTCGGCGAACGGATAGGAGAAGCCGTGCCAGGACTGCACGAACTAGTCGAGGCGCAGGTCGCGCGCACCCCCGACGCCGTGGCGGCCGTCGACGCACACGGCGGCCGGCTGACCTACCGCGAGCTCGACGAGCGGGCCAACCAGCTCGCCCGCCACCTGCGCGGGCTCGGCGTGGTGCCCGACACCCCCGTGGCCGTGTGCGTGCACCGCGGCCTGGACCTCGTCGTCGCGCTGCAGGGCGTGGCCAAGGCGGGCGGCGCGTACCTGCCGATCGACCCCGACACCCCGGCGGCCAGGGTCCGCCTGATGGTGGCCCAGAGCGGCGCCCCGGTGTGCGTGGGCGAGCAGGCGCTGGCCGGCCTGCTGCCGGACGACCTCGCCACGGCCGTCCTGCTCGACCGCGACAGCGCCATCATCGGCGCGAACGACGTGACCCCGATCGAGGCGGGCGTGCGCGACGACCACCTGGTGTCGATCTACTACACCTCCGGCTCGACCGGCACGCCCAAGGGCGTGGCCAGCACGCACGGCGGCTGGGTGAACCGCATGCGCTGGATGCAGGACGAGCACCGCCTCGCCCCCGGCGAGACGGTCCTGCACAAGACCACGCTGAGCTTCGACGACGCGGCCGTGGAGGTGTTCTGGCCGCTGTCGGCCGGCGGCACCGTGGCGATCCTGCCGCCCGGCGAGCACAAGGACCCGGTGGCGCTGCTGGCGGCGGTGCGCGGCTTCGACGCCGCGGTGGCCCAGTTCGTGCCCAGCATGCTGAGCCTGTTCCTGGAGGCGCACCGCCGCGCAGGGCTGCCGCCGCTGCCGCGCCTGCGTCACGTGATCTCCAGCGGCGAGGCGCTGACCGCCCCGCTGGCGCTGGCCTTCCACGAGCAGCTCGGCGTGTACGGCTGCCGCCTGCACAACCAGTGGGGCGCCACCGAGGTCTCCATCGACTCCACGCTGCACACCTACGACCCCCACGACCCCTACGCCGGGCCCGTCGTGTCCATCGGCGCCCCCTTCACCGGCAACACCGTGCACGTGCTCGGCGAGGACGGCACGCCCGTGCCCGACGGGGAAGAGGGCGAGCTGTACATCGGCGGGATCGGCCTGGCCCGCGGCTACCACCGGCAGCCCGCGCTGACCGCCGCCCGGTTCCTGCCCGACCCCTTCGGGCCGCCGGGCTCGCGGCTGTACCGCACCGGCGACCTGGGACGGCGCCGCCCCGACGGGGCACTGGACTTCCTGGGCCGCCGCGACCACCAGGTCAAGATCCGAGGCGTGCGGATCGAGCTGGGCGAGGTCGAGGCGGCCCTGGAAACACACCCCGGCGTGCGCCAGTCGGTGGCCGTCGTCGAGGGCGGGCGGCTGCTCGCCTACGTCGTGGGCGCCGGCGCCGATCCGGTACGCCTGCGCGCCCACCTCGTCGAGCAGCTCCCGCCGTACCTGATCCCGGCGCAGATCGTGCCGATCGAACGGGTGCCGCTCACCCCGAACGGCAAGGTGGACCGGGCGGCCCTGCCCGACGCCGCGCAGCCGGCGGCGAGCGGCCCGCCTCCGGGGCGGCAGCCGGTCTCGGCCACCCAGCGGGCGCTGGCCGCGATCTGGGCCGACGTGCTCGACGTCGAGCGGGTGGGCCTGGACGACAACTTCTTCGAGCTGGGCGGCAACTCGCTGCTGGCCACCCAGGTCATGTTCAGGATCCAGGACGACCTGCGCATCGAGTTCCCGCTCTACCTGCTGTTCTCCGCGGAGACGCTGGAGGAGCTGGCCGAGGAGGTCGAGGAGAGCCGGGCCGAGCAGACGCCCGCGCTGCCGCGCGTCCCCCGCGACCGGGCGCTGCCGCTGTCCTTCAGCCAGGAGCGGCTGTGGTTCCTGCACCGCCTCGCCCCCTGCTCCACCGCCTACAACGTGCCAACCGCGTGCCGGCTGAGCGGGCGGCTCGACGTCGCCGCGTTCAGCACGGCGTTCGACCGGCTCGTGGCGCGGCACGAGATCCTGCGCACCCGGTACGTCGAGAGCCTCGACGGCATCCCCGAGGTGCGCATCGACGAGGTGGGCCCGCGCCTGACGTTCGGCGCGGCCGAGGGCGCGGACCGGATCTCGCGCGAGGAGTCGGCGTCCCTGGCGTTGCGCGCCGACTGGGACACGCCGTTCGACCTGGCCAAGGAGGCGCCGCTGCGGGCGCGGCTGACCAGGCTGGACGACTACGAGCACGTCTTCTCCCTGGTCATCCACCACATCGCGTACGACGCCGGCTCCGAGCAGGTGTTCTGGCAGGAGCTGGGCACGCTCTACGAGGCGGAGCTGTCCGGCCGGCCCGCCGTGCTCCCCGAGCCGGCCGCCCAGTACGTGGACTACGCCGCCTGGCAGCGGTCCGAGCCCGGCGACGAGAGCCAGCTCGCCTACTGGCGGGACCAGCTGGCCGGGCTGACCAGGCTCGCGCTGCCGACCGACCGGCCGCGCCCGCCCATGCAGACCTTCACCGGCGACCGCACCTCGTTCCTGCTGGACGAGGCGCTCACCGAACGGCTCAGGAAGCTCAGCCGCGACGCGGGCACCACCCTGTTCGCGACCCTGCTGGCGGGCTTCCAGGCCATGCTGGCCCAGGCGAGCGGCCGGGACGACGTGGCCGTCGGCTCGCCCGTGCCCGGCAGGACCAGGCCGGAGACCGAGCACATGATCGGCTTCTTCGCCAACATGCTCGTGCTGCGCGCCGACTGCGGGGGCGACCCCTCGTTCGCCGAGCTGCTCGGCCGGGTCAAGCAGGTCGTGCACGGGGCGTACGCGCACCAGGACATCCCGTTCGAACGCCTGGTGCGGGCGCTGCGCCCGCCGCGCGACCGCGGCGGCATGCCCTTCTTCAACGTCATCTTCAACGGTGTCCCGATCAGCGCGCTGACCAGCGCGGAAGGCGTGCGGCTCACGCAGCTGACGGTGACCCCCATCGATCTGGCGGCCAGAACCACGGTCGCCGACCTCGTCTGCTCGGTCGCGGAGACCCCGGACTCGATCATCGGCGAGGTCGCCTACAACACCGACCTGTTCGACGGCAGAACCGTCGAAGGGCTGGTGGATGTCTGGATACACCTGCTGAGAGCGGCGACGCGCGATCCGCTCAAGCCGCTCTCAGCGGTGTCCCCGGCCCCTCTTACCTGAGCGAAGGACCGCAATGTTGCGCACCATGTTCAAGTCGAAGATCCACCGCGCCACCGTCACGCACGCCGACCTGCACTACGTCGGGTCGCTGACGGTCGACGAGGCGCTGATGGAGGCCGCCGACCTGCTCGAAGGCGAGATGGTGGCCGTCGTCGACATCACCAACGGCGCACGTCTGGAGACGTACGTCATCGCCGGCGAGCGCGGCACCGGGGTGATCGGCGTCAACGGCGCCGCCGCGCACCTCGTGTCGCCCGGCGACATGGTCATCCTGATCTCCTACGGCCAGTACAGCCCCGGCGAGCTGGGCACCCACCGGCCGCGCGTCGTCCACGTGAACGCCCTGAACGAGATCGTCGACATCGACGCCGACCCCACCAGGCCGGTGCCGGGCTCGATCGACCAGGCCGAGCCGGCCGGCGTGGCGAGGAGAGCGCGATGAGCACCGTCCGCGCGGCGCTGGCCGAGGACTGGAAGCTGCTGCTCGCCCTGGACGACGTCGGCCCCGACGACGACTTCTTCGAGCTGGGCGGCCACTCGCTGGTCGCGATCAGGCTCGTGGCCAGGATCAGGGCCCGCTACGGCGTCGATCTGCCGGTGGCCGACGTGTTCGCCTGCCCGACGGTGCGGGAGCTGGCCGAGGTGGTCACCGGCTTGCTGGAGGTGAGCGGTGACCGTCACAGCGCCTGAGTCGCGCCTGTCGTTCGCGCAGGAGCGCATGTGGCTGCACCACCAGGTCGATCCGGCCGCGGTCGAGTACAACGTGTGCCTGGCGCTGCGGCTGCGCGGCCCGCTCGACACCGCCGCGCTGGCCCGCGCCCTGACCGGCGTCGTGGCCCGCCACGAGGCGCTGCGCACCGTCTACTCCGCCCGCGACGGCCGCCCGGCCGCCATCGTGCTCGCCCCCTGGCCCGTCGAGGTGCCCGTCCGGCCGGTGGCCGGCGAGGAGGAGGCCAGGCGGCTGGCCGCGCAGGCCGCGCGGGAGCCGTTCGACCTGGCCCGCGGCCCCGTGCTGCGGGCGCTGGTGGCCGGGCTCGCGGCCGACGACCACGTGCTGCTGCTCACCGTGCACCACATCGCGGTCGACGAGTGGTCGGTGGGGCTGCTGCTGTCCGAGCTCGACGCGCTCTACCGCGCCGCGCTCGACGGCACGCCTGACCCGCTGCCGCCGCTGCCCGCCAGCCACGCCGAGGTGGTCGCCGCCGAACGGCGGGCCGACCTGTCGGCCGCGCTCGGCCACTGGCGGCGCGCGCTGGCCGGGATGCCGCCGCTCGACCTGCCCACGGACCGCTCGCCGGGCGCGGAGCCCGGCGCGGCGGGCGAGATCATCCGCTTCATCGTCCCGCCCCGCCTGACCTCGGCGCTCGCCGCCGTGGCCCGGCGGGCGCGGGTCACCCCGTACATGACCGGGCTGGCGGCCTTCACCGCGTTCCTGGCCCGCTACTGCGGCCAGGACGACATCGCGGTCGGCAGCACCGTCGCCAACCGCGGCGTGCCCGGCGCCGAGCACGTGATCGGCGCGTTCTTCAACACCGTCGTCATGCGCGGGGACGTGTCCGGCGACCCCAGCTTCGCCGAGCTGCTGACCCGCACCCGCGCCCGCTGCCTGGACGCGCTCACCCACCAGCACCTGCCCTACTCGATGCTGGGCGAGGGCCGCACCCCGCTGTTCCGGGTGCTGTACGAGCTGCACGCCGGCGTCCCCGCGCACACCCGGCTGGGTGAGCTGGACGTGGAGCCCTTCCCGTTCCCCGACACCGCCGCCAAGTACGACCTCGCCCTGTCGCTGATGCCCGCGGGCGACCGCCTGTCCGGCCACCTGACCTACCGCAGCGACCTGTACGAGCCCGCCACCGCGCAGCGGCTCGTGGACGCGTTCCTGCACCTGCTCGGCGAGCTGGCCGAGGCGCCCGACCGGCCGATCGGCTCGCTGGAGCTGCTCCCGCCGGGCCAGCGCGCCGCCGTGCTCGACGCCTCCCGTGGCCCCGCCCCGCTCGGCCCGCTGGACCTGCGCGCCCACGACCTCTTCGCCCGCCAGGCCCGGCTGACCCCGCAGGCCACCGCGGTCACCTTCGGCGCCGTCCGGCTCAGCTACCGCGAGCTCGACGAGCGGGCCAACCGGATCGCGCACTGGCTGCGCGCTCGCGGCGCCGGGCCCGAGCGCGTGGTCGGCGTCTGCCTGGAGCGCTCCGACTGGCTGGTCGCCGCGTTCCTCGGCGTGTGGAAGGCCGGGGCCGCCTACCTGCCGCTCGACCCCGCGCTGCCCGCCGAGCGGCTGGAGCACATGGTGGCCGACTCGGGCGCGATGCTGGTGCTGCGCGACGCCGCCGCGCTGGCGGACGCGGTCGCGTCGGCCCCGGCCACCGCGCCGCAGGCCGGCTCGTCGCCGGACAACCTCGCGTACGTCATCTACACCTCGGGCTCCACCGGGCGGCCCAAGGGCGTGCTCGTCCAGCACCGGGGGCTGGTCAACTTCCTGCACTGGTGCGTGTCCGCCTACGCCGTTGGCGGGGTCGGCGGGGCGCCGCTGTTCTCCTCCGTGGCCTACGACATGGTGGTGCCGAACCTGTACACGCCGCTGGCCGTGGGGCAGTCCGTCCACGTGCTGCCGCCCGGCACGGAGCTGGACGAGCTGGGGGAGGGGCTGTCGGCGCGGCCGTACGGGTTCGTCAAGCTCACCCCCGGCCACCTGGAGGTGCTGGCCGGCCAGCTCGACGCCGGGCAGGCGGCCGGGCTGGCCGGGGTGCTGGTCGTGGGGGCCGACGCGTTCCCCAGCCGGGCGCTGGCCTTCTGGCAGGCGCTGGACCCGCCGCCGGTGCTGCTCAACGAGTACGGCCCGACCGAGGCCAGCGTCGCCAACTGCGTGCACACCGTGACAGGGCCGGTCAGCGGCGAGCTCGTCCCCATCGGCAGGCCGATCCCCGGCACCACGATGTACGTGCTCGACGCCGCCATGCGGCCGGTGCCGGCGGGCGTGCCGGGGGAGCTGTACATCGGCGGCGCCTGCGTCGTGCGCGGCTACCACGGACGGCCCGCGCTGACCGCCGAACGGTTCGTCCCCGACCCCTACGGCGAGCCCGGCGCGCGGCTCTACCGCACCGGCGACCTGGGCCGGCTCCGTGCCGACGGCGAGTTCGAGTTCCTCGGCCGGCTGGACGACCAGGTCAAGATCAGGGGATTCCGGGTCGAGCCCGGGGAGATCGCCACCACCCTGGACGAGGTGCCCGGCGTGGCGGGCGCGGTCGTCGTGGCCGCGCCCGCACCCGGCGGAGGACGCCGGCTCGTCGCCTACGTCGTCGGCACGGCCACCCCCGCCGAGATGCACGCGGCACTCGCCCGGCGGCTGCCCGCGTACATGCTGCCCGCCCAGTACGTGCCGCTGCCCGAGATCCCGCTCAACAGGAACGGCAAGGTGGACCGCTCGGCGC
>NZ_VCKX01000404.1 GCF_005889725.1 Nonomuraea zeae | reverse complement strand
CATCGTGGCGGTCAGGGATTTCACCAGGAGCCGCAACTCCCGGTCGAAGTCCTGGACGGGCGCCGCCACCGAGCGGAGCACCGGATCGTCGAACACGCGAATAGGCCGGACCGTCACCCGAAACTCCCCGATAGGCCGCGTCGTCATGCTGAACGTTTCCCTCGACCGCGTCCCGCCAACCGCGAAGGTCCTGCCTTGTAGCACAGCGGTAACAGAGGAGACCCAGGAGTGAAACCACCCGAAAGCAGTATCGGAGGGTGATCTCACTTGCGTCACAGACGCCTGTGATGCCTGGCCGGGTGCTCGGGGCCCGGCCAGGCCGAGATACGACCTGGAGGTGTCCGTGAGCGAGCGTATCGAGTCGACGATCGGAGCCGGCGCTGTGGTGCCGGCGTGGGGGAGCGCATGAGCGCGCTTCCCGTGGAGGGCGTCCCGTCTCCGGAGACCGCGCCCGACGCCCTGTCGGGCTTCACGGTCGGCGTGACCGCGACGCGGCGGCGCGAGGAGTTCGGGGCGCTGCTGGAGCGGCGCGGCGCCCGCGTGGTCAGCGCCCCTGCGATCCGGCTGGTGCCGCTGGCCGAGGACGCCGACCTGCTCGCCGCCACCCGGCTCAGCCTGGCCGAGCCCGTGGACGACGTGGTGGTCACCACCGGCGTGGGGTTCCGCGGCTGGATGGCCGCCGCCGAGGGCTGGGGGCTGTCGGCCGACCTGGGCGAGCACCTGTCGAAGGCGCGGCTGCTGACCCGCGGGCCCAAGGCCAGAGGAGCGGTGCGGGCCGCGGGGCTGAACGACCACTGGACCCCCGCCACCGAGTCCTGCTCCGAGGTCAAGGAGTACCTGCTCGCGCAGGACCTGCGCGGGCGGCGCATCGCGGTGCAGCAGCACGGCGAGCCCCTCAGCGAGTTCGTGGCCGACCTGCGCTCGGCGGGGGCCGAGGTGATCGAGATCCCGGTCTACCGGTGGCTGCCGTACCGCGACGTCGCGCCGCTGCGCCGCCTGATCAGCCAGACCATCAGCGGCTCGGTGGACGCGGTGGCCTTCACCAGCGCGCCCGCCGTGCAGGCCATGCTGGGCGCGGCGCGGGCCGAAGGGCTGGAGGACGCGCTGCTGGCGGCCTTCAGCGGCTCCGTGGTGGCCGCCTGCGTGGGGTCCGTCACGGCCGACCCGCTCACCTCGCGCGGGGTGCCGACGCTCCAGCCGGACCGCTCGCGGCTCGGCGCGCTGGCCCGCGCCCTGGCCCGGCACCTGCCCGAGCACGGCGTCACCAAGCTCGTGGCGGGCGACCACCGCCTGGAGATCCGCGGCCACGCGGTCGTGGTGGACGGGGAGCTGCGGCCGCTGCCGCCGGCCCCGATGGCGGTGCTCAAGCGCCTGGCCGACAAGCCCGGCCACGTGGTCTCGCGCGCCGACCTGCGTACCGTGCTGCCGGGCAGCATCGCCCGCGACTCCGCCGAGCACGCCGTGGAGATGGCGATCACGCGCCTGCGCCGCGCCCTCGGACCGAGCGGGATCGTGGAGACGGTGGTCAAGCGCGGCTACCGGCTCGCCTGCCTGTACGAGGCAGGACTGTGACGCCCGCACTCGTCCTGGCCGCGCACGGCACGCGCAGCGCCGCGGGGGAGGAGACCCTGGCGGCCCTGGCGGAAACGGTACGAAGGATGCACCCCGGGCGCCGCGTCGAGCTGAGCTACCTCGAGATCAGCTCGCCGCTCCTGTCCGACGTGCTGCCTGCCGTCCGCGGCCCCGTGGTGGTGGTCCCGCTCCTGCTGGCGGGCGGCTACCACGTCCACATCGATCTGCCCGAAGTGATCGCCGAACGCCGCCCCGACGCCGTCGTGGCCGGCTGGCTGGGGCCGCACCGGCTGCTGACCACGGCGCTGGTCCGCAAGCTGGCGCGGGCGGGGCTGCGCTCCACGGACGCGGTCGTGCTCGGCGCGGCCGGGTCCTCCGACCCCGCCGCGCTCGCCGACGTCCGCGCCGCCGCCCACCGGCTCGCCGTACGCCTGGCCAGGCCCGTCACGGCGGCCTTCGCCTCGGCCGGCAGCCCGTCGCTGGAGGAGGCCATGGAACGGCTCGGCTCGACCCCGGCCGCCCGGGTCGCGATCGCCTCGTACGTGCTCGCGCCCGGCTTCTTCCACGACCGGCTGGCGGCGGCGGGCGCGGACCTGGTCAGCGAGCCGCTGGGAGCGGACCAGGACGTGGCGGCGCTGGTCTGGCACCGCTACGAGGAGGCTCTGCGCGCCCGCCGGGCCACGGGGCCCGTGCGCGTTCCGCCGGCGCGGGGGGCCGGGGTGCTCTGAGCCCCTTTCCGGGCA
The DNA here is from genome assembly GCF_005889725.1 of Nonomuraea zeae. Classification (GTDB taxonomy): domain Bacteria; phylum Actinomycetota; class Actinomycetes; order Streptosporangiales; family Streptosporangiaceae; genus Nonomuraea; species Nonomuraea zeae. The sequence continues at coordinate 7,007 of NZ_VCKX01000404.1, read as the reverse complement.
GTTCGGCTATGCGGGGACCGGTTCGAGCCGGAGCTCTCTGACGATCTCCAGGGCGCTGTCCTCGATCGTGGGCCCTTCGTCGGGGCCGACGAACATCTCGATGTAGGCCCGGTGGAAGCAGCCCGCGATCAGCAGCCGCGCGCTCGCCTCCGGGTCCACGCCGGGCCCCACCCGCCCCAGCCGCTGCTCGGCCGCCAGATAGTCGGCCAGGGGCGCGGTCTCCGTGCGGGGTCCGAGCCCGGTGTCGCGGACGGCCTTACGGAAGCGGACGGTGACGTTCGGCGAGGTGAACGCGGGCAGCGCCGCGCCCTGCACCTCCATGTAATAGTTGATCCCCGCTCGGGCGACCGGGAGGAGATTGTCTGTTACGTGCCCTTTCCCGATGCGAGCGGAAAGGTCGTGAAGAATGCTCAGCCAGAGCGGGAGCCGGTCCTGGAGCAGCGCGAGGAAGTGATCCACGGAGCCGCCGGTGCGGTCCTCCCTGATCGAGACGGCCATCTCGAGGATGCGCCGCCTGGTGTCCTGACTTCTCTGATGCGGATCCACATGGGAAGTCGCCATGGCGTGCCTAACGTGCGCGGTAGGTGAAGCAGGCAACACGGCGCGAAGCCGAGGGAAATTCTCGTTTCACGTGCGGAGCCGGGGTCTGGAGTCCCAGCTTGATGCAATCTTGTACGGTCACCGATTATTACCCGAAACCGCGAAAAAATGTCAGTTCTTATTCCCTGAGTTTTAGCTGTCAGTGTCGCGGTCCCGGCGCCGCAGGTAGCGCTCGAACTCGGCGGCGATCGCGTCTCCGCTGGCCTCGGGCAGCTCGGCGGCGTCCTTGCGCTCCTCGAGCTCCTTGACGTACTCGGCCACCTCGGTGTCCTGGGAGGCGAGCTCGTCGACGCCGCGCTCCCATGCGCGGGCCTCCTCGTCGAGGTCGCCCAGCGGCATCGGGATCTCCAGCACGTCCTCCAGGCGGCGCAGCAGCGCGAGCGTGGCCTTCGGGTTGGGCGGCTGGGCGACGTAGTGGGGCACCGAGGCCCACAGGGAGATGGCGTCGAGCCCGGCCAGGCCGAACTCGTGCTGCAGCACCCCCACGATCCCCGTCGGGCCTTCGTAGCGGCTCAGCTCCAGGTTGGTCGAGCGGGCCAGCGTCTCGTCCGTCGCGCCGCCGAGAATGGGCACCGGGCGGGTGTGCGGCGAGTCGTTGAGCAGCGCGCCCAGCATCACGGCCAGCTCGACGCCGAGCTCGCGGCAGGCCTCGATGATGTCGGCGCAGAAGGAGCGCCAGCGCATGTTGGGCTCGATGCCGCGCAGCAGCACCACGTCGCGCTCGACGCCCGGCGGGCGGGCGCGCAGCAGCCGCGTGGTGGGCCACACGATCGAGTTGGCCAGCCCGTCGGTCATCTCCACCACGGGCCGGGTCACCTGGAAGTCGTAGTAGTCGTCGGGGTCGAGCGCGATCAGCGGCTCGGCCTTCCAGGCGGACTCGAGATGGGCGACCACACCGCTGGAGGCCTCGCCCGCGTCGTTCCACCCCTCGAACGCGGCTATGAGCACCGGGTCAACGAGCTCGGGGAGCCTTTCAAACTCGATCACGTGTCGCCTCCTCTCTCAACCATCCCGCTAAGCCTATGCGGTAAGCAGGCGTCAGCGTCACCGATCTCCGTCCGAACGCCCGCGCCCCGACGTACCGGCGGTTTCCGGCCGGTCGCGGGCACGCCGGCGGGGCGGGGGAAGCCCGTACCAACCCCCGCACGCACATGCGTACGCGCGCGTGCGGGGTGAACGCGGGCGCACGCGCATACAGCATCCATCGGCGGGACGAACGCGGGCGCACACCACGCAGGGGTCATCCCCGGGACGTACCCGGGCACGCCGGGTGCACGCGCGCGCACCCGGCCCGGGGCCCAGGGAGCACCTGGGGCCGACGTCAGAGGGGAGCCGCACGGGCGTGCGCGGCGCGCGTGCCGTCAGCGGCCGCCGTCCGTGGTGTGGACGATCAGCACGTCGCAGCCCGCGCGGTGCGAGACGCCCGAGGGGACGGACCCCAGCAGCCGCCCGGCCAGGCTGTTGAGCCCGCGGTTGCCCACCACGAGCAGGTCGGCGCGATGCCCGGCCGCCAGCGAGATGAGCACGTCCACCGGGTCGCCCCGCTCGGCGGCCAGGACGACGTCGAGGGCGCCGGCCGCCACGGCGTGCTGGCGGGCCGCGCGCAGGGCGTCGTCGGCGGGGGTCGAGCCGCCCACCTTGTAAGCGAGGTCGCCGAGCCGGTCGGCGGCGGCCGCGCGCTCGCTCTCCCGCATGGGCAGGTACGCGCAGGCCAGGACGAGGACGGCGCCGGTCGCCGCGGCCAGGGACGCCGCCGTGGAGACGGCGCGGAAGGAGGAGGTGGAGCCGTCGGTGCCGACGAGCACGGTGCGGTAGGTCATGGAGACCCCAATTGGACGCCGAGTTCAATTGACAGTCGGCACAATAGCCCTACGACCGGTCGCATGGGGACCGCGGACCGCCCGGGGCTACACTCAAGCAGGGCGGTTGCCGGACGAGGAACGGTCGAACGGTTCCCGAGGCGCAGCCGATAAGCTCTACCCCATGAGCATCTCCCCGTCCTTCCGAGAAGTGTTGTCCCAGCGCGTCATCGTGGCCGACGGAGCGATGGGCACGATGCTGCAGGCCCAGGACCCCACCCTCGACGACTTCCACGGTCACGAGGGCTGCAACGAGGTGCTCAACGTCACCCGGCCCGACATCGTGCGCGGCGTCCACGACGCGTACTTCGCCGTGGGCGTCGACTGCGTCGAGACCAACACCTTCGGGGCGAACCTCGCGGCGCTCGGCGAATACGACATCTCCGACCGGGTCTTCGAATACTCCGAGGCCGGCGCCAGGATCGCCCGCGAGTCCGCCGACCACTGGTCCACGCCCGGCCGGCCCCGGTTCGTGCTCGGCTCCATGGGCCCGGGCACCAAGCTGCCCACGCTCGGCCACATGCCCTACGCGAGCCTGCGCGACGCCTACCGCGACAACGCGGCCGGCCTGATCGCGGGCGGCGCCGACGCGCTGATCATCGAGACCTGCCAGGACCTCCTCCAGGTCAAGGCCGCCGTCATCGGCGCCAAGCGGGCCATCGACGACGCGGGCCGCGACGTGCCGATCATCGCGCAGGTGACCATCGAGACCAACGGCGCCATGCTGCTCGGCTCCGAGATCGGCGCGGCGCTGACCGCGATCGAGCCGCTCGGCGTCGACATCGTCGGACTCAACTGCGCGACGGGCCCGGCCGAGATGAGCGAGCACCTGCGCTACCTCGCCCGCCACTCGCGGCTCAAGCTGTCCTGCATGCCCAACGCGGGCCTGCCGGTGCTGACCGCCGACGGCGCCTACTACCCGCTCTCGGCGGAGGAGCTGGCCGGCGCCCACCACACCTTCACCCGCGACTACGGCCTGTCCCTGGTCGGCGGCTGCTGCGGCACCACCCCAGAGCACCTGCGCCAGGTCGTCGAGCGCGTCGGCGCGCTGGCCGGGGGCGAGCCCGCGAGCGAGGACGAGGCGCCGGCGGGCCGGCCGGTCGCGCACCGCCGCCCGCACCCCGAGCCCGGCGTGTCCTCCCTCTACCAGACCATCCCGTTCCGGCAGGACACCTCCTACCTGGCCATCGGCGAGCGCTGCAACACCAACGGCTCCAAGGCCTTCCGCGAGGCCATGCTGGAGGGCCGCTGGGACGACTGCGTCGAGACGGCCCGCGACCAGGCCCGCGGCGGCGCCCACATGCTCGACCTGTGCGTCGACTACGTCGGCCGCGACGGCGTGGCCGACATGAAGGAGCTGGCCTTCCGCTTCGCCACCGCCTCCACCCTGCCGATCATGCTCGACTCGACCGAGCCCGCGGTGCTGCAGGCCGGTCTGGAGATGCTCGGCGGGCGCGCCGCCGTCAACTCCGTCAACTACGAGGACGGCGACGGCCCCGACTCCCGCTTCCAGAAGATCATGCGGCTCGTGCGCGAGCACGGCTCGGCCGTCGTCGCGCTGACCATCGACGAGGAGGGCCAGGCCCGCACCGCCGAGTGGAAGGTGCGCGTCGCCTCCCGCCTCATCGACGACCTGACCGCCAACTGGGGCATGCGGGTCGAGGACATCATCGTCGACTGCCTCACCTTCCCCATCGCCACCGGCCAGGAGGAGACCAGGCGCGACGGCCTGGAGACCATCGAGGCCATCCGCGAGCTCAAGCGCCGCTACCCGAGCGTGCAGACCACGCTGGGCCTGTCCAACATCAGCTTCGGCCTCAACCCGGCCGCCCGCATGGTGCTCAACTCGGTCTTCCTCAACGAGTGCGTCAACGCCGGGCTCGACTCCGCCATCGTGCACGCCTCCAAGATCCTGCCGATGGCCCGCATCCCCGACGAGCAGCGCCAGGTCGCGCTCGACATGGTCTACGACCGCCGCCGCGAGGGCTACGATCCGCTGCAGAAGTTCATGGACCTGTTCGAGGGCGTCGACGCCGCCGCCATGCGCGCGGGCAAGGCCGAGGAGCTGGCCGCGCTGCCGCTGTGGGAGCGGCTCAAGCGGCGCATCATCGACGGCGAGAAGAAGGGCCTGGAAGCCGACCTGGAGAGCGCGCTCGCGCAGCGCCCCGCTCTGGAGATCATCAACGACGTGCTGCTCGACGGCATGAAGACGGTGGGCGAGCTGTTCGGATCCGGGCAGATGCAGCTCCCGTTCGTGCTGCAGTCGGCCGAGGTGATGAAGACCGCCGTGGCCTACCTCGAGCCCCACATGGACCGCGTCGAAGGCGAGACGAAGGGCCGCATCGTGCTGGCCACCGTCAAGGGCGACGTGCACGACATCGGCAAGAACCTCGTCGACATCATCCTGTCCAACAACGGCTACCAGGTTGTCAACCTCGGCATCAAGCAGCCGGTCTCGGCCATCCTCGAGGCCGCCGACGAGCAGAAGGCCGACGTCATCGGCATGTCGGGGCTGCTGGTGAAGTCGACGGTCATCATGAAGGAAAACCTGGAGGAGATGAACTCCAGGGGCCTGTCGGAGCGCTACCCCGTGCTGCTCGGCGGCGCCGCCCTGACCCGCGCCTACGTCGAGCAGGACCTGGCCGAGGTGTTCGCGGGCGAGGTGCGCTACGCCCGCGACGCGTTCGAGGGGCTGCGGCTGATGGACTCGTTCATGGCCGTCAAGCGCGGCGTGGCCGGGGCGACCCTGCCGCCGCTGCGCGAGCGGCGGGTCAAGACCGGCGCCGTGCTGACCCGCACGCCGGTCGAGGCGCTGCCCGCCCGCTCCGACGTGGCCGCCGACAACCTCGTGCCGAGGGCGCCCTTCCACGGCGACCGCGTCGTCAAGGGCATCTCGCTGGCCGAATACTCCGCCTTCCTCGACGAGCGCGCCCTGTTCCTCGGCCAGTGGGGGCTCAAGCCCACCAGGGGCGGCGACGGGCCCGGTTACGACGAGCTGGTCGAGACCGAGGGCCGGCCGCGGCTGCGCATGTGGCTGGAGCGGATGCAGACCGAGGGCCTGCTGGAGGCGGCCGTCGTCTACGGCCACTTCCCGTGCGTCTCCGACGGCGACAGCCTCATCATCCTCGACGACGACGGCAAGGAGCGCACCCGCTTCACCTTCCCGCGCCAGCGCCGTGACCGCCACCTGTGCCTGTCCGACTTCTTCCGCTCGAAGGACTCCGGCGAGGTCGACGTGATCAGCTTCCAGGTGGCCACCATGGGCTCGAAGATCTCCGAGGCCACGGCCGAGCTGTTCGCCAAGGACGCCTACCGCGACTACCTCGAGCTGCACGGCCTGTCGGTGCAGCTCACCGAGGCGCTGGCCGAATACTGGCACGCCAGGGTGCGCGCGGAGTGGGGGATCGGCGGCGAGGAGTCGCTCGACGACATGCTCAAGGTCAACATCCAGGGCTGCCGCTACTCCTTCGGCTACCCGGCCTGCCCCAACCTCGAGGACCAGAAGCAGCTGTTCGAGCTGCTCGACCCGGAGCGGATCGGGGTGACGCTGTCGGAGGAGTTCCAGCTCCACCCCGAGCAGGCCACCTCCGCGCTCGTCGCCCACCACCCAGAGGCCAAATACTTCAACGTCTGACCGGCGGGCCGGGCGCGCCGCCGTACGGCGCCGCGGGCCCGCCCGGCACACGAGGGCACGGAGACGGGATCCGGACGATCCCGCCGCCGCGCACATCGACGTGGGGGCAGGGCCGGCCCGGCTCGGTCCCCGTACGCACCGACGCCGGGGCGGGGCCGGAAGGGCCTTCGCCCCGTTCTTACCGATACGGGGGCAGGGTTGGAAGCGGTCTTCTTCGACATGGACGGGCTCCTGGTCGACAGCGAGCGGGTCTGGCTGGAGATCGAGACCGAGGTGATGGCCAGGCTCGGCGCCGAATGGACGCCCGAGCACCAGGCGCACCTCGTCGGCGGCTCCATGGAGCGCACGGTCGGCTACATGCTCGCCGTGTCCGGCTCCGGCGAGAGCCCCGAGGCGGTGGCGTCCTGGATGACCGGCGGCATGGTGACGCGCCTGTCGCAGGGCGTGCGCGTCATGCCGGGCGCCTCCGAGCTGCTCGACGCGCTGCGGGCCGAGGGCGTGCCCGTCGGGCTGGTCACCTCCTCGCTCAAGGAGATCGCCGACGCGGTGCTCGAGAGCGTGGGCCGGGACCGCTTCGACGTCGTCGTCACGGCGGGCGACGTCGTGCGTACCAAGCCGGACCCGGAGCCGTACCTGACCGCGGCGGAGCGGCTGGGGGTCGAGCCGGTGCGGTGCGTGGTGCTGGAGGACTCACCCAACGGCGTCGCGGCCGCCACGGCGGCCGGGTGCGCCGTCGTGGCCGTGCCCAGCCTGCTGCCCATCGACCCCGCGCCCGGCCGCCTGGTCGTCTCCTCCCTCGCGGAGGTCGCCGTCGCCGACCTCCGCGCCCTCATCCCGGCCTGACCCCGGTAGGCCGGCCTCATCTCCGACTGACCCCGGTAGGCCGCCCTCATCCGGCCTGACCCCCGGTACGC
>NZ_VCKX01000403.1 GCF_005889725.1 Nonomuraea zeae | reverse complement strand
CTGGTGGGGTGAGCGGGCCGTGCTGCCGGCTCGCCTGGGTGGTCAGGCGGGCAGGGCGGCGGCCAGGTGGGTGGCGGTGAGGGAGCCGGGTGTGGTGAGCAGGTCGCGCGGGGTGCCTTCGAACATCAGCCGCCCTCCGTGCTTGCCTCCCCCGGGCCCGAGGTCGATCACCCAGTCGGCGCGTTTGATGACGTCGGGGTCGTGTTCGATGACGATGACGGTGTTGCCGGCGTCGACGATGCGGTCGAGCAGGTCGAGGAGGCTGTCGACGTCGGACATGTGCAGGCCGGTGGTGGGCTCGTCCAGGACGTAGAGGTTGCCGGTCTTGGTGAGCTCGCCGGCGAGTTTCATGCGCTGGCGTTCGCCGCCGGACAGGGTGCTGGTGGGCTGGCCGAGGGTGAGGTAGCCGAGGCCGACGTCGAGGAGGGTGCGGACGCGGGTGGTGACGGCGCGTTCGGTGAAGAAGGCGGCGGCTTGCTCGGCGGTGAGGGCGAGCACGTCGACGATGGTGTGGCCGCGCAGGCGGTGGCTGAGGGCTTGGGGGTTGTAGCGGCTGCCTGCGCACATTTCGCACACGGCGGTGACGGGGTCCATGAAGGCCAGGTCGGTGTGGATGACGCCGCGGCCTTCGCAGGCGGGGCAGGCGCCGGTGGAGTTGTGGCTGAACAGGCCGGGGTCGGCGCCGGTGGTGCGGGCGAACAGGCGGCGGATGGGGTCGAGGGCGCCGATGTAGGAGGCGGGGCTGGAGCGGGCCGAGGTGCCGGCGGCGTTCTGGTCGACGACGATGGTGCCGGGGTGCTGGGTGGGCAGGACGCCGCTGATGAGGGTGGACTTGCCGGAGCCGGCGACGCCGGTGACGCAGGTGAGCACGCCGGTAGGGATGTGGACGGTCAGGTCGTGCAGGTTGTGCAGGGTGGCGGCGGTGATGGTGAGCCGGCCTGCGGGGTGGCGTACGGCGGGTTTGAGCGGGGCGCGGCGGTGCAGGTGGCGGCCGGTGCGGGTGCCGGAGCGGGTGAGCTGGTCGACGGTGCCTTGGAAGACGATGTCGCCGCCGTGGCGGCCGGCGCCGGGGCCGAGGTCGATGACGTGGTCGGCGATGGTGATGACGTCGGGGTCGTGTTCGACGACCAGGACGGTGTTGCCTTTGTCGCGCAGGGCCAGCAGGAGCTGGTTGAGGCGGCCGACGTCGCTGGGGTGCAGGCCGACGCTGGGCTCGTCGAAGACGTAGATCATGCCGGTGAGGCTGGAGCCGAGGTGGCGTACGGTCTTGAGGCGCTGGCCCTCGCCGCCTGAGAGGGTGGAGGTTTCGCGGTCGAGGCTGAGGTAGCCGAGGCCGATCTGCTCGACGCGGGTCAGGGCGCGTACGGCGGTGCCGGCGACGGGGTTGTCCAGGCCGGTCAGGACGGCGATGAGGTCGGTGATCTCCATGGCGGCGTAGTCGGCGATGGTGTGCGGGCCGATGGTGGTGGCGAGGGCGGCCTGGTTGAGGCGGGCGCCCTGGCATTGGGGGCAGCGGCCTTCGGTGACGCAGGCGAGGACGGCGCGGCGGTTCTTGTCCGACAGGGTGGACAGGTCGCGTTTGAGGTAGAGGCGGGTGAAGCGGTCGGCGACGCCTTCGTAGTCGACCTTGTTGAGGGTGCCGTTCTTGCCGTGGACGTCGACGGTGAAGCCGCTGCCGTGCAGGAGGAGCTCGTGCTCGGCGGGGGTGTAGTCGGCGAGGGGTTTGGCGGGGTCGAAGGTGCCGGAGCGGGCGTAGATCTGCCATTGCCAGGTGCCGACGCCGAACAGGGGGAAGCGGATGGCGCCCTCGTCGAGGGACTTGGCCGGGTCGAGGAAGGCGTCGAGGTCGAGGCGGATGGCGCGGCCGAGGCCGTCGCAGCCGGGGCACATGCCTTGGGGGTCGTTGAAGGAGTAGGCGTAGGAGTAGCCGGCGCTGGGGGTGCCGTAGCGGGAGAACAGGACGCGCAGGATGGGCAGGATGTCGGTCATGGTGCCGACGGTGGAGCGGGTGTTGCCGCCGATGGGTTTCTGGTCGACGACGATGGCGGCGCTGAGGTTGTCGATCGCGTCGGCTTCGGGTTTGTCGTGTTTGGGGAGCCGGTTGCGGATGAACCAGGAGTAGGTCTCGTTGAGCTGGCGCTGGGATTCGGCGGCGATGGTGTCGAAGACGAGGGACGACTTGCCTGATCCGGAGACGCCGGTGAACACGACGAGCTTGTTTTTCGGGATGCGCAGGGTGAGGTTTTTCAGGTTGTTCACCCGCGCTCCGGTGATCATGATGCTGTCGTCCATGCGGTCACGTTAGGGCAGGGGTCTGACAGTTTTCTCGTGGGTGGTGGCGGGGTGGCTCAGGCTTCGGGGCGCTGCTTCAGGCGGCTGCCGGGGGGCAGGGTGACGGTCAGGATGTTGCTGGGGATGTCCAGCTCGATGCGGTGCCGGCGGCCGCGCGGGACGATGGCGGCGGTCCCGGCCGGCAGCCTGATCTCTTCCTCCTGCTGGCCCGGCCGTTCCGGGTGCAGGTAGAGGCGTATCTTGCCGATGAGGCAGGAGACGATCGTCTCGGCGTGCGGGTGGACCTCCCCGTGGCCGGCGTGGACGTCGGCGGCGGTCTTGGCGTGGAAGGCGGTCAGCTGCCAGCCGTCCTGGCCGGTGTCGCTCGTTCGTCGTCCGGCGTGGATCTTGCCGTCCTGGTGCAGGTGGATGGAGGAGGCGAACAGGTCGATCGGGGCAGGTGTCATCGTGGCGTCACTTGGCCAGGGCGCGGCGCAGGGCGGCGGTGAGGCCGGCGATCTGCCGCTGTGAGACCTCGGCGGACAGGAACGCCTGGGAGCCGTGGAAGGTGCCGGGCCATTGGTGCAGTTCGACCGGTACGCCGGCTTGCAGCAGGCGTAGGGCGTAGTCGATGCCTTCGTCGCGGCCGGGGTCGAACTCGGCGGTGGCGATGTAGGCGGGTGGCAGGCCGGCCAGGTCGGCGGCCCGTGCGGGGGCGGCGTAGGGCGTGGCCGGGGTGGAGCCCAGGTAGTAGCGCCAGATCGTGGAGACTTTCTCCCGATACAGCCAGGGCGTGTCGGTGAAGTGCCGCTGTGACCAGGTCTGCTGCCGGTCGTCGAGGCCGGCTTCGTTGAGCAGCTGGAAGCGGATCGCCGGCCCCTGCTCGTCGCGTGCCCGCAGCGCCACCGCGGCCGCGAGTCCCGCGCCGGCGCTGTGGCCGCCGATCGCGATCCGCTCCGGGTCGATGCCGAGGTCGTGCGCGTGCTGCGCGGTCCAGGTCAGTACGGCGTAGGCGTCGTCCAGGGCGGCGGGGAAGGGATGCTCGGGGGCGAGCCGGTAGCCGACGGAGATCACCACCGCGCCGGAGCCGTCGGCGATGCGGGACGCCCACGGGTGCTCGGTGTCCAGGTCGCCCATGACGAATCCGCCTCCGTGCAGCCACACGACGGCGCCCTGGGCGTGGAGGGGGCGGTAGATGCGTACCGGGACGTCCGGGTCGGCGGGCACCGTGCGGTCCTCGATCTCCAGTCCGGTGGCCTCCGGTGCGGGTCTGGCGGTGGCCAGCTCGGCGTAGTTCTTGCGCGAGGCGATCGGGTCGGTCAGGTCGACCTGCGGGAGAAAGGGGATGAACGCTTCCAGTTCTGGATCCATGCCGTCTATCCTGTTGATTGCCACAAGGGACATCATCCGCCATCTGTCGGATGTTCAGCCGAAATGACGCACCGGTCGGCGCATATCCTCCTTGTCATGGAGGCACTGGCCGAACGGCTGTCGCAACTGGATCCGCAAGCCGAGGGCGTGATCCGGGTCGTCATGTTCTACGACACGCTGATGCGCCGGCGGGTGGACCTGCCCGCGCTCGCCCGTGCCTCGGCGGGCCTGGCCGAGTGCGTGGCCGGCGCGCGCCTGCACGGCACGGGACGGGTGATCCGCGTCTCGCCCGACGGCAGGCCCGCGCCCGAACCGCCGCCGCCGTCGTCCACCACCGCGCCGATCGTCCTGGACGGGGAGGAGATCGGCACGGTGTGGCTGGAGCGCCCCGGCCCGCCCGACCCGCTCGACGAGCTGCTGCTGGACCGGCTGGCCATCGCCACCGCGGCGGTCGTGGAAAGGTACGGCCCGGCCCGCACCACCATGGCCGACCCCGCCCTCGTCGAGCTGGTGATCAGCGCCGGCAGCGACGAGGCGGCCAGGGCCCGCGCGCTGCGCCTGCTGGGGTTCGCCGCCGACGTGCCGGTACGCGTCGCCGCCGTGCACACCCGGCTTCCCCTCGACCAGGTCGGCGGCCTCATCTGCCCGGCCCGCCCGGTCAAGGCCGCGCCGCTCGCCGACGTGGGCGTCATCCTGGCCACCACCATGGACGCGGCCCGCTTCCCCGACGGCGTGCGCGCGGGCATCGGCGCCGCGCAGAGCCCCGGCCAGTCCTGGCGCGAGGCCCGTACCGCCCTGCGCTTCACCGGCCCGCGCGAGCCGGTCATCCGCTACGACGACCTGGGCGCGCTGGCGCTGCTGGCCGAGATACCGCACGACGCCGCGCGCGGCAACACCGACGTGGCCGCGATCGACCGCGTGGCCGCCAACCCCGAGGACCTGGAGACGCTGGACGCCTACTGCGCCACCGGCTCCCTGCGCCGCGCCGCCGACCTGCTGCACCTGCACCACAGCAGCGTCGCCCGCCGGCTGGAGCAGATCGGCAAGACCATGGGCCTGGACCTCACCCAGCCGGCCGGGCTGATCCGGGCCAGGCTCGCCCTGACCGCACGGCGGCTGCTCAGCGACTGAAGCACCGAAGCCGGGCACCCTCGCGAGACAGCGCCCGGCGCGGTGGAGGAGCCGCCCGCGGGCGTCCGGGCGTGGTCGTACCGTGCCCGGGTTCTTCGTGCCGCCGCCGCTCGTGAGCGTGGAAGGCGGCTCGGCACACGAGCAGGGCCAGCGCGAACGCCGGCAGCCAGGCCAGCCGGGCGAGCACCCAGGCCGGACCGTCCGGGACGGTGTGCAGGCCCGGCAGGGGCCGGCCGGCGAGCAGGCCGAGCGCGGTGACCGCGATCATGGCGGTCTGGTGCCACAGGAAGATCGTCATCGCCGACAGGTTCGCCAGCGCCACGAACGCCCAGACGGCGGGCCGTGACAGGACCCGGCGGAGCGGGCCGAGCAGCAGCAGCGCCGCTCCGCATTGGGCCAGGCCGAAGGTGACGGCCGCCATCGTGGGCGGGGACTGGTTCGAGACGCGGGCGCCCGGGACCCCCACCATGGAGGCCGGATAGCCGGCCCAGAGCACGAGCGCGGCCGTGGCCGCGGCGCCGCCGAGCAGCAGCGCCCACCCGGTCGTACGGGTGCGCAGGCGGTCGCGGGCCCAGGCCGCGCCCAGGCAGTACGGCACCAGCCAGCCGGCCGCCAGATTGACCCAGCCGACCCAGGCAGGCCCGCCGAGCCCGAACCGGACCAGGTCGGCGAACGCGACCGTGGCCAGCGGCCACCCCGGGTGCAGCCGGGCCACCAGCGGGGTGAGTGCCGTCAAAGCGGCGTACACCAGCAGGAACCACAGCGGCGACCACACCAGCTTGGCCAGCGCGTTCACGGTCACGGGGTCCGCCCCGAGTGCGAGCATCACGGCCGCCACCGGGGTCCAGAGCGCCGGCACGGCGGCGACCGGCCGCAACAGCCGGGCCATCCGCGTGCCCAGCCACCGCCCGTAGGTGACGTTCCTGCCCCGGGCGCCGGCGTGGCTTCGGGCGGTCGACTGGCCGCCCACCAGGAAGAACAGCGCCATGGTCTGGAAGATCCAGGTCAGCGGGGCGAGGTGGGGCATGTCCCGCAGCGGGCTGGCGACGCGTACGGTGCCGCTGTCGGAGACCAGCGCGGTCACCAGCCAGTGGCCGAGCACCACGCCGCCGATGGCCAGGGCGCGCAGCGCGTCGAGACCACGGTCGCGCCCGGCGGGGGTCGCCGCCTCGACGCGCCGGATGAGGTCAGAGACCACGGCGCGCCCCGGCGGGAGGCTGCCCGGAGACGAGGCGGGCGATGTTCACCAGCGACGGGGACCCGGCCGCGAAGTAGTCGCTGTGCCCGCCGTCGCCGGCCGCGAAGACGCGGGCGCCGAAGTCCGGGCAGACCGGGTCGGCGCCGAACCCCAGCGTGACGAACGGCAGGCGGAGCCGGGTGTGCGGCACATGGGCGACCCAGTCACGGCTTCCCCGGCCGGCCCAGACGGTCGCCGGGGTACGCAGCGCGCCGACGTCGTCGGCGGTGACGCCGGGGCTGCCGATCAGCACGATGCCGGCGACGTCCAGTCCGGGTGCGGCCCGGCCGCAGACCACGCTGCCGTAGGAGTGGCACACCACGGTGATGCGGGCGGCGGGCTTGAGCGCGGTCAGCTCCCGCACGAAGGCGCGTAACGCCGGCGCCGCCTCCTCGGCGCGGCCGGCGGTGAGCGCCGCCAGGCTCACCGTGCCGGGGGTCCGGTAGCCGAGCCAGGCGATGACCGCCGACCGGCCGCCGAGCGCCTGGTGCAGTCTCAGCGCGCCGCCGCGCAGGAGCCCGTACTTGTCCAGGTGGGTGTCACCGCCGGGCACCAGCACGGCGAGGTGCCCGGCCGCCGCCAGGTCGCCGAAGACCTCGACGGCGCGGCCGCCGTCACGGCCGTCGAAGGACAGCAACCGGCGCGCGGGATCGGCCATGGCGTGCAGCATCGCGGCCCGCCGCCGGTGGCCGTGGCCGGCGGCCATCCGCTCGGCGGCCACGATGTCGCCGCGGACGGCGGCGTAACGTGCGGCCAAGGCCGCCGGGGCCGCCGAAGCCGCCACCCTAGGCAGGGCCCCGGCGGCGGGGACGGGAGCGGGCACGGCCGCAGGACGCGCCGCACCCGTCACCGGCACCGCCACCGCCGCGGCGACGGAGGCGGCCAGCAGGGTGCGGCGCAGACGGGACACGTTGACGTGGATCACCCGATCGACGGTGCCGCAGGCCATGCCGGCGCCACATCGGACCGCCGTCGCCATTCACGGCGGTGCCGGTATACCACGGTCGTACACCCGTGGTCCGATGCCGGGGCCGCGGACGCGCCGATACGCTTCTGGTCATGCCCGTGACACCGCCCATGCCGCCGCTGAAGCGGGTCCCACCCGGCGCGTGGACGGTCCTGGCCTGGTGGGCGGGCCTGGTGTTCACCTTCCTCATCCGGATCAGGCTCCCCGGCGAGTCCGGGCCCGCCAAGCTGGCCGGGCCGTTCTTCTTCCAGTGGGACGGGCTGGCCTGGCTGGCGGCGGCCACCGTGCTGGCGCACCTCGCCGCGGTCCTGCTGCGCCGGCGGCCGCTGCCCGCGCTGGGCTTGCTGCTCGCCGCCGCGGTCCTGGCGTGCGTGCCGCTGGGAGTGGCCGAGATCCCCTTGGCGCAGTTCCTGGCGGCCGATGCCGCGCTGCTGTTCATCGCGGCCGAACGCCCGCGCCGGACCGGGATCACCGCCCTGCTCGGCGCGCTCACCCTGCTCGCCGGCTATCTGACCACCCGGCTGCTGTCCGGCTGGCCCGCCGGCACCTCGGCGGAGCTGGCGGTGGCCATGACGGCGGTCATCGCCTGGCTGGTCGGCCACTCGGTACGCCAGGCGCGCGAGCACGCCGACACCCTGCTCGCCACGGCCGCCGCCCAGGCCGTCGCCGACGAACGCCTGCGCATCTCGCGCGAGCTGCACGACACGGTCGCCCACAGCATCGGCGTCATCGCCCTGCAGGCCGGCGCCGCCCGGCGGGTCATCGACACCCAGCCGCGCTGGGCGGGCCAGGCGCTGGCAGACATCGAGACGGCCGGGCGGGAGACGCTGTCCGGACTGCGGCGCATGCTCGGCGTCCTGCGGCACGGCGGGCAGGGCCGGCCGTGCGAGCCGGCCCCCGGCCTGGCGGACCTCGACAGGCTCGCGGCGACGACGACGGACGCCGGTGTCCACGTCGAGGTGCGCCGGCTGGGCGAGCGACGCCCGCTGCCGCCGGAGATCGACGTCTCGGCCTACCGCATCATCCAGGAGGCGATCACTAACGTGGTGCGCCACGCCGGCACCAGCCGCTGCCAAGTGTCGATCGAATACCGGGCCGACGAGCTGGCCGTCGAGGTCCTCGACGGGGGACGCGGCCTGCGCCGCAGGCCGGAGGGCGGCTACGGCCTGGCCGGGATGCGGGAGCGTGTCACCCTGCTGCAGGGAAGCTTCCGCGCCGAACCGCGCGCCGAGGGCGGCTTCCGGGTCACGGCCCGCCTGCCCCTGACCGCGCGAGCGCGATGAGCGTCCGCGTCGTCCTGGCCGACGACCAGCCGCTGATCCGCGCCGCCCTGCAGATGGTCATGTCCGACGCCCCCGACCTCGAACTCGTCGCGGAGGCCGCGACCGGGCTGCGCGCCGTGGAGGTGGCCGAGGAGCTCGACCCGGATGTCGTGGTGATGGACATCCGCATGCCCGTCATGGACGGCATCGAGGCCACCCGGCTGATCGCCCAGGGCCCCAGCCGGGCCCATGTCATCGTCTTGACCACGTTCGACGAGGACGACTACGTTTACGGCGCGCTCCGCGCGGGCGCGTCCGGGTTTCTGGTCAAGGACATGGCCCTGGACGACATCCTCACCGCGATCCGGGTCGTGGCCGCCGGCGACGCCCTGATCGCGCCGGGCGTCACCCGGCGGCTGATCGAGGCGTTCGCCGGCCGCCCCGCACCCGATCCCGCGCCCGATCCCGTGCCGCGGGAGCTGGCGGGCGTCACTGAGCGCGAACGCGAGGTCCTCACCCTGATCGCGCGCGGCCTGACCAACACCGAGATAGCCGCCGATCTGGTCATCAGCGTCGCCACCGTCAAGGCGTACGTGGGCCGGCTGCTGAGCAAGCTGGATGCGCGGGACCGGGTGCAGCTTGTCATCCTCGCCTACGAGGCGGGCCTGGTGTCACCGTCGAGGTGAGTGGCGGCCTGTGCCCGCAGGCCCCCGGCATGAGGCGATAAAAATACCGGTATTTGTATCGCAGGGTATAGAGTGAGCGCCATGGTACGACCTCCGCTGACCCTGGAAGAGCGGCTCCGCGGCGAACAACTCGGCCTGGTGCTCCGGCAAGCCCGCGGCGAACGCAGCATCGTCGAGATCGCCGCCGCGGCCGGCATGTCCGCCGAAACCCTGCGCAAGATCGAGACCGGCCGGATCGCCACGCCCGCGTTCTTCACGATCGCGGCGCTGGCCGACGTGCTCGGCATCTCCCTCGACCGGCTCGCCGACCACTCCACGCCCGCCCCCACCTCTTTCTCTTATACACATCTCCGAGCCCACGAGACCCTAAGACATCTCGTATTCCGTCTTCTGCCTGAAAAAAAAAAACAACCATATAAGGATCAGCAATCAATTCGACACC
>NZ_VCKX01000402.1 GCF_005889725.1 Nonomuraea zeae | reverse complement strand
AGATGTGTATAAGAGTCAGGGAGGTTGGGGGTAAGGTCTTCGTGTTCGGAAGGAGTGCGGATGCGGGCTGCGGTGATGGGGTCGCCCATCGATCACTCGCTCTCGCCCTACCTGCACAGGGCCGCCTACCAGGCGATGGGGCTCGGCGGGTGGAGCTACGAGGTGTTCGAGTGCGATGAGGCGCGGCTGCCGGGGCTGCTGCGGGAGCTGAGGCCGGTGCGCGGGCAGGTGCCGGGCGACGAGGACGCCTGGGCGGGCCTGTCGCTGACCATGCCGCTCAAGCGGGCCGTGCTGCCCCTGCTCGACACCGTCTCCGAGCTGGCTGTCGACGTCGGCGGGGCCAACACGGTGGTGTTCCGCGACGGGCGGAGCCACGGCGACAACACCGACGTCTACGGCATCGAGCAGGCGCTGGCCGAGGCCGGAGTGCCCGCCCCGCGTTCGGCCACGGTGCTGGGCGGCGGGGCCACGGCGGCCTCCGCGCTGGCGGCGCTGCGCAACCTGGGCCTGTACTCCGCGACGCTGCTGGTGCGCGACCCCGCGCGGGCGGGGGAGACGGCCGAGGTGGCCGAGCGGCTCGGCGTGGCGCTGGCGGTGGAGACGTTCGACAAGCTTGACGCGCTGACCCGGGTGGACCTCGTGGTGTCCACGCTGCCCGGCGGGGCGGCAGACGTGTTCGCGGCCCGGCTGGCGGGGGCGCCGGCGCTCTTCGACGTGGTCTACTCGCCCTGGCCGACCGGCACGGCGGCGGCGGTGCGGGCCGCGGGCGGCACGGTGGTCGGCGGGTTCCCGATGCTCCTGCACCAGGCGGTGCGGCAGGTGGAGCTGATGACCGGACGGACGGACGTGCCGGTGGAGGCCATGCGGGCGGCCGGGGAGGCCGAGATTCGCAGGCGGCGCGAACTTCCTGGCCAGCAGGGATGATTCGAGGAACCTTCGTGGTTGTGGTAATGTAGCTCCCTGATCGGTCCGGCATTCCTTGCTGGACGCGCAAGCGGAGGTCTCCCTCCCACCTGTGTCACCGAAAGGCGGCCGGGTCCAGGATCACGCCGGACTACTCCGGGGAGCTCGAGGTCACGAAGCCGAAGAGCTCTGTGGCCCCGCATGCGCGACGTGCGGGGCTTTTCGCGTTTACGTGAAGCTCCCGGCACGACGAGCACGTAGGGATCGCAAACCTAGGAGGCCCCATCAGCACTGAGCCCCGCATCAACGAGCGTATCCGAGTTCCCGAGGTTCGCCTCGTGGGCCCGAACGGCGAGCAGGTAGGCATCGTCTCGATTCACGACGCCCTGAAGCTCGCCCAGGAGGCCGACCTTGACCTCGTCGAGGTCGCGGCCACGGCTCGACCGCCCGTGTGCAAGCTCATGGACTACGGCAAGTTCAAGTACGAGTCCGCGATGAAGGCGCGCGAGGCGCGCAAGAATCAGGCGCACACGATCATCAAGGAGATCAAGCTCCGGCCGAAGATCGACCCGCACGACTACGAGACCAAGAAGGGTCACGTGGTGCGGTTCCTCAAGGCGGGGGACAAGGTCAAAGTCACGATCATGTTCCGTGGTCGCGAGCAGTCCAGGCCCGAGCTCGGGTTCCGGCTGCTGCAGCGGCTGGCGGACGACGTCCAGGAGCTGGGGTTCGTCGAGTCCCACGCCAAGCAGGACGGCCGTAACATGATCATGGTGATCGGTCCGCACAAGAAGAAAGCCGAGGCCAAGGCCGAAAAGGCCGCAGCCAAGGCACAGCGTGGCGACGAGGAGCCTTCCGCACCGGAAGAGTGACCCGCAGTTGGGGTTAGCCTTACAACGGTGCCTCGCCTCCAGCGGCATACCGCAGGTAGCGGGGTCTGCGCCTACCCCAGCAGCCACCGGCAGACTGAAGACGCCGCGACCGGGCCGGCCAGCACCGGCCCGGCCACCGGCACGACCGAAACGAGGAGAGACGGCGACATGCCGAAGATGAAGACGCACAGCGGTGCGAAGAAGCGGTTCCGGGTCACCGGCACCGGCAAGATCAAGCGTCGCCGTGCCAACCGCGCGCACTACAACGAGTGGAAGTCGTCCACGCTGACGCGCCGTCTCAAGAACGAGGTCGTCCTTTCTGACGCCGACTCTAAGAAGATCAAGAAGCTGCTCGCCAAGTAGCGCGAACCCCCGGGGAGAAGAACATGGCACGCGTGAAGCGGGCGCTCAACGCCAAGAAGAAGCGCAAGGTCGTCCTCGAGAGGGCGAGCGGTTACCGTGGCCAGCGGTCACGGCTTTACCGCAAGGCCAAGGAGCAGATGCTCCACTCGATGACGTACGCCTACCGGGACCGCAAGGACCGTAAGGGTGCGTTCCGCCGTCTCTGGATCCAGCGGATCAACGCCGCCGCCCGCCAGAACGGCATGACTTACAACCGTCTGATCCAGGGTCTGCGCCTGGCTCACATCGAGGTCGATCGCAAGATCCTTGCCGACCTCGCGGTGAACGACAGCCAGACCTTCGCCGCGCTCGTCGAGGCCGCCAAGAAGGCGCTCCCGGCGAACGTGAACGCTCCGGCCGCGAGCTGAAGCGACCGTCTTGAACGAGGGGCCCACCGATGACGGTGGGCCCTTTGCTGTATGCACACGCTGTATGCCCACGAAAGGGAGAGCATGGCCGGGTCTGAGCTGACCAACGTGAGGTCGCCGCGGGTGAAGGCGGCCAGGCGGCTCACCAAGCGGGCCTACCGGGAGCAGGACCGCAGATTCCTGGCCGAGGGGCCGCAGGCGGTGCGTGAGGCGCTCAAGCTCGACGGCGTGACCCTGGAGCTGTTCGCCACGGCCGAGGCCGAGCTGCGCCATTCCGAGTTGATCACCGAGGCCACGCTCCAGGGCATCCCCGTCCACCGCGCCAGCGGCGAGGTCATGTCGGAGCTCTCCCAGACCGTGACGCCCCAGGGGCTGCTGGCCGTGTGCGGGCTCGTCCACGTGCCGCTGGAGCAGGCACTCGGCGGCCCGAGCGGCCCGGGCGGCCCGAGCGGCCCGGGCGGCCCGGGCGGCGCGGACGACACGGGCGACACGGGGGGCGTGGACGACACGGGCGACATGAGCGGCGCGGGTGGCGGGCCCCGGCTGGTCGCCGTGCTCGCGCACGTGCGCGACCCCGGCAACGCCGGCACCGTCATGCGGGCCGCCGACGCGGCCGGCGCCGACTCGGTGATCTTCACCGACGCGTCCGTCGACCCGTACAACGGCAAGTGCGTACGCGCGAGCGCCGGCAGCCTGTTCCATTTGCCGGTGGTCATCGGTGCACCGGTGAGCGCCGCCGTGCGTCAACTCAAGGAGCGCGGGCTGCGCGTGCTGGCGGCAGACGGCGCGGGCAAGCACACGCTCGACGATGTCGATCTGTCGGGGCCCACCGCGTGGATCTTCGGCAACGAGGCTTGGGGACTGCCGGAGGAGATACTCGCCGAGGCGGACGATGTGGTCAGAGTGCCCATCTACGGACAGGCTGAAAGCCTGAACCTGGCCACTGCCGCGGCGGTATGCCTTTACTCCTCCGCCAGGGCGCAGCGAGTGTCCTAGGCGGCTGGAAACCCGCTATTGTCGGCGTTGTAGGCGGAGGAGGCGAGGTCGTGCACGGCGCAGACACCGACGGGCGAGTGGTGGCCGCCGCGTGCACGATAGCCATCGACGACCTCCCCGACGGCCTTATCGTGACCGACCGATATGGGTGCGTGGTGGCCGTCAACCGGGCCGCCGCGAGGCTCACCGGGGTCGCCATGGAGCGCGCGGTCGGCCGGCACATGAACGACGTCTACCCGTTCCGCGACCACGACGGGCGCGACTGGTGGAAGGCGCTCGACCCGGAGGGCGGGCTGCCCAGCCGGAGCCGGGTGCCGGAGCGCCCGCTGCATCTGCCCGGCGGCCAGGAGCTCTACGTCGCGGCCAGGCTCGTGCGCGAGCCGGAGCGCGGCGGCGAGGTCGAGCGGGTGGCGATCACCCTGCGCGACGGCGGCGCGCGTGCGCGGCTGGAGCGCAGCCGCGCCGACCTGGTCTCCACCGTGGCCCACGAGCTGCGCTCGCCGCTGACCAGCGTCAAGGGGTTCACGGCCACGCTGCTGGCGAAGTGGACGCGCTTCACCGACGAGCAGAAGCGCGTCATGCTGGAGACCGTCAACAACGACGCCGACCGGGTCACCAGGCTCATCACCGAGCTGCTCGACGTCTCCCGGATCGAGTCCGGGCGGCTGGAGGTGCGCCGCCAGGTCGTGGACATCCCGGCCAGGGCGCGCAGGCTCATCGCGGGCCGGGTCGCGGCGGGCGAGCCCGAAGAGCGTTTCCTCCTGATCGACGGCGGCGACCTGCCCGAGATGTGGCTCGACCAGGACAAGATCGACCAGATCCTGGGTAACCTGGTGGAAAACGCGGTGCGTCACGGGCGTGGCACTGTGACAATCGAGATCGAGTCCGTCGGATGGGGAGTTGCCGTGTCGGTGCGCGACGAGGGCGAGGGCATCGAGCCCGAGCTGGCTCCGCGCGTCTTCCGGCAGTTCTGGCGCGGCGGCAACAGCCGCAGGCGCGGTGGCACCGGGCTGGGGCTGTTCATCGTGAAGGGCCTGGTCGAGGCGCACGGCGGGACGATCGCCGTGCAGCGGGCGCCCGAGGGCGGCGCGGAGTTTCGATTTACCGTGCCCACCGGCACGCCCGACTTCGCGTCTGTCTAGTCGCTTGATTCGGGCCCGGTGGGCGGGCCCCACTAGACTCTTTTCCGCTCAAGCCCTGGATACGGAGCTCACTCTTGTCTGACTACGACCCCGTCGAGGTGACACCGTTGCATGCCGACGAGGTGTCCCGCATGGAGGCCGACGCCATTGCGGCGATCAAGGCCGCTGACAGCCTCGACGCACTCAAGCAGGCCCGGCTGGCGCACGCGGGCGACCGCTCGCCCATCGCCCTGGCCAACCGCGAGATCGGCGCCCTGCCGCCGGCCGCCCGCGCCGAGGCCGGCAAGCGCGTCGGCGGCGCGCGTAAAACGATCGGCGAGGCGCTCGCCGCCCGCCAGGCCGAGCTGGAGGCCGAGCGCGACGCGCGGGTGCTCGTCGAGGAGACCGTCGACGTCACCCTGCCCTGGGACCGGCGGCCGCGCGGCGCCCGCCACCCGCTGACCACGCTGCAGGAGCGCATCGCCGACGCGTTCGTCGCCATGGGATACGAGGTGGCCGAGGGGCCCGACCTCGAAGGCGAGTGGTTCAACTTCGACGCACTCAACATCGCCAAGGACCACCCGGCCCGCTCCGACCACGACACGTTCTTCGTCGAGTCCACCGGCTCCGGCATGGTGCTGCGCACGCAGACCTCGCCCGTGCAGATCAGGGCGCTGCTCCAGCGCGAGCTGCCGGTCTACGTGATCTCGCCGGGCAAGACGTTCCGCACCGACGAGCTCGACGCCACCCACACCCCGGTCTTCCACCAGACCGAGGGGCTGGCCGTGGACGAGGGGCTGACGATGGCGCACCTCAAGGGGACGCTCGACCGGTTCGCGGAGGTGATGTTCGGCAAGGGCATCACGACCAGGTTCCGGCCCAACTACTTCCCCTTCACCGAGCCGTCCGCCGAGATGGACCTCAAGTGCTTCGTCTGCCGGGGCGCCTCGGCGATCCCGGGCAACCCGCCCTGCCGCACCTGCAAGTCGGAGGGCTGGATTGAGTGGGGCGGCTGCGGCATGGTCAACCCGCGCGTGCTGGTCGCGTGCGGCGTCGATCCCGCGCGATACTCCGGGTTCGCGTTTGGCATGGGCATCGAGCGGACGCTGATGTTCCGCCACAGCGCCGAGGACATGCGTGACATGGTCGAGGGAGACGTGCGCTTCACGCTCCCGTTCGGAATGGAGATCTGATGAAGGTCCCGCTCTCCTGGCTGCGGGAGTATGTCGATCTCCCGGCGGTCACGGCCCACGAGGTGGCCGACAAGCTCACGGCGGCCGGGCTCAAGCTCGAGTCGATCACTTCGCATGGCCACGACGTCAAGAACGTCGTCGTCGGCGAGGTGCTTGAGATCGAGGAGCTGACCGGGTTCAAGAAGCCGATCAGGCACTGCAAGGTCGAGGTGGGGGAGGCGACGCCGCGCGAGATCGTCTGCGGCGCCACGAACTTCGCCGCCGGCGACCGCGTGCCCGTCGTCCTGCCCGGTGGCGTGCTGCCCGGCGGGTTCGAGGTGGGCGCGCGCAAGACGTACGGGCGCCTGTCCGAGGGCATGATCTGCTCCGAGCGCGAGCTCGGGCTGGGCGACGACCACAACGGCATCATGGTGCTGCCCCCGGACACGCCGATCGGCACCGACGTGGTCGAGCTGCTCGGGCTGCGCGACGACGTGATCGAGTTGGAGATCACGCCCGACATCGGCTACGCGCTGTCGATCAGAGGTGTGGCGCGCGAGGCGGCGACCGCCTTCGGCGTGGCCTTCCGCGACCCCGCCGACATCGAGCTGCCGGCGGAGAGCGCGTCGTCGTGGCCGGCCTCGATCGCCGACCCGACCGCGTGCGACCGGTTCGTGCTGCGCGAGGTCCGCGGGTTCGACCCGGCCGCCGCGAGCCCGCTCTGGATGCGCGTACGCCTCACGCGGGCCGGCATGCGGCCCGTGTCGCTGGCCGTGGACATCACCAACTACCTGATGCTGGAGCTCGGGCAGCCGCTGCACGCGTTCGACCGCGACAAGCTGAGCGGCGAGATCGTCGTGCGCAGGGCCGTGGCGGGCGAGCGGCTGGAGACGCTCGACCACGTCGTACGCGAGCTCGACCCCGACGACATCCTCATCACCGACCAGTCGGGGCCGATCTCGATGGCGGGCACGATGGGCGGGCTGGAGACCGAGATCTCCGACGGCTCGACCGACATCGTCATCGAGGCCGCCCACTTCTCCGCCACCGGCATCTCGCGCGAGTCGCGCAGGCACGGGCTGGTCTCGGAGGCGTCCAAGCGGTTCGAGCGGGGTGTCGACCGGGAGCTGCCGCTCGTCGCCTCGTGGCGGGCCGTGCAGCTGCTGGCCGAGCTGGGCGGCGCCACCGTCTCGCCCGGCGTGACGCACGCCGAGGTCGAGGTCTCGCCCGCGCGCATCGCCATCCCGTCGGGCTACCCGGGCGTCGTGGCCGGGGTGCCGTACGGGAAGGAGACCGTGGTCGGCCGGCTGGAGCAGGTCGGCTGCGTGGTGGCCGACGGCGACGATCCCGCCGTGCGGCGGGGCGGCGTCGACCCGACCGGGGTCGTGACCGGCGGCGCGCTGGCGGCCAGGCTGGCCGTCACGGGCCCCGACATGATCACGGTGACGCCGCCGTCCTGGCGGCCCGACCTGACCGACCCCAACGACCTGGCAGAAGAGGTCATCCGGCTGGAGGGCTACGAGAGCCTGCCGTCGGTGCTGCCTTCGGCTCCGGCCGGGGCCGGGCTCACCGAGGGGCAGCGGCTGCGCCGGAGGGCCGGCCGCGCGCTGGCCGAAGGCGGCTATGTCGAGGTGCTCAGCTACCCCTTCATCAGCCCCGACGACTTCGACCACCTGCAGCTGCCCGCCGACGACGCGCGGCGCCGGGCCATGCGCCTGGCCAACCCGCTGTCGGAGGACGAGCCGCTGATGCGCACGACGCTGCTGCCGGGGCTGCTCAAGACCCTGGTGCGCAACGTCGGCCGCGGGTTCACCGACGTGGCGCTGTTCGAGACGGGGCCGGTCTACCGGCCGCGCGAAGGGGCGCCCGCGGCGGCGCCGGTGCTCGGGGTCGAGCGCCGGCCGACCGCCGAGGAGCTGGCCTCGATCGAGGCGGCGCTGCCCGACCAGCCGCAGCGGGTCGCGGTCGTGCTGGCCGGCGAGTTCGAGCGCTCCGGCTGGTGGGGCCCCGGGCGGGCGGCCTCGTGGGCCGACGCGGTGCAGGCCGCGCGGCTGGTGGCGGCCGAGTCGCGGATCGAGCTGTCGATCAGCGCCGACCAGCACGAGCCGTGGCATCCGGGCCGCTGCGCCGCCCTCTACGCCGGCGACACGCTGGTGGGGCACGCGGGCGAGCTGCATCCGCGGGTCGTCGAGGCGTACGGGCTGCCGAAGCGGACCGTGGCCATGGAGCTGGAGCTGTCGCGGCTGGAGGCCGCCATGCCGGGGCCGGTCGAGGCGCCGGCCGTGTCCGCCTACCCGGTGGCCACCCAGGACGTCGCGCTGATCGTGCCCGACTTCGCGCCGGTGGCCGACGTGGAGGCGGCCCTGCGCGACGGCGCCGGGGAGCTGCTGGAGTCGATCCGGCTGTTCGACGTGTACGCGGGGGAGCAGGTGGGCGAGGGGAACAAGTCGCTGGCCTACTCGATGCGCTTCCGCGCCGCCGACCGTACGCTGACCGTCGAGGAGACGACGGCGGCCAGGGACGCGGCGGTGGCGATGGCGGCCGATCGCGTGGGAGCTCAGCTCCGCAGCGCCTGAGGGTTGGCCGAAGGGCTGGTACGGCGGGTGCCGTGCCGGCCCTTCGCCTTATATGGCGTCGATCTCCGTGAGGTCGATGTCGATGGGGAAGGGGACGTCCACTTTGAGCTTGTTGTGGTGGATCCCCGTGTGGAGGTATGTGTTGGTGGCGGGGTAGAGCTCGTAGACGTAGACGACCGCCGCGTCCTCTTGGTCCTCGATGCGTCAGAAGTGCGGGATGCCGGCTCGGGCGTAGAGTTGCGGCTTGCGCTCGCGATCGCGGACCACGGACTCAGGTGAGACCACCTCGACGACCAGGATGACGTCCTTGGCCTCGTAGTAGGTCGCGTCTCGCCGGACGGCCGCGCCATCCCCCAGAACGATCAGATCAGGTTCGGGACGCTGCCTGGGGCCGAGCTTGACGCTCATCTCCCGGCGCACCCGACGGCCCTTCGGCGCCGCGGTGCGCAGGCCTGCCTCAAGCAGGAACAGGACGGAAGTGTGAAAGTCGCGCCGAGGGCCGACGAAGACCAGGCTTCCATCGATCAACTCCGTGTGCGCGGGCAGATCCGCAATGTGATCGAGATCTTCCGCCACGCGCCCGCTCGGTGGTGGGAAGAGCCAGGCGGGGAGCGGGGGAGGCGCCGCTTCGGACGTCATGTCGCCTACGGTAGCCATCTCGGTGTGCTCACGTTCCGTAAACGGTCATACACGTTGATGGGGCCGGAGTTGAGGCGTGTGGGCCGGGCCGGGGACAATTGCGGCATGAGGCAGCTGCTCGTGTTCGCGGAACGGGATGACGCCGAGGAGGTCGCGGAGACGCTCGGCGAGTGGTTCGCCTCGCTCGGGGTGCCGCGGGTGGTGCGGGAGACGCTCGCGGGGGAGGACGACGCCGAGGACGCGCAGTGGCTGGTGGTCGTCGAGGGGCTCGACGAGGGCGCGCTGGCGAAGGTGGATGAGCTGGTGGAGCGGTACGAGGGGTGGCGGGAGGCGGGCTGACGCCCGGGCCCACCGTGTTCGTGGCTGTTCGTGGCTGTTCGTGGCTGTTCGTGGGCTGTTCGTGGGCTGTTCG
>NZ_VCKX01000401.1 GCF_005889725.1 Nonomuraea zeae | reverse complement strand
CGCTACACCGGCAGCCCGCCCCACGGGCTCGGCACCGGTAGCGGGCTGCCGGTGTAGCGCACCTCGACGCCCGCGGCGGCGCCGGCGGGCAGCGGCCTGGGCAGCGTCACCCGCAGCTTGCCCTGGCCGTGCAGGTGGCGGGCGGGCACGCCGTCCACCGTGACGCCCAGGACCCGGAACCGCCCCAGGTCCAGGTCCAGGACGTGCAGAGGCTCGGCCGCGGCCACCGTCAGCCGCGCCGTGCCGTCGAGCCGGTTGCCCGCGACCCGGTATTTCAGCGTCAGATCGTAGTGCGAGACCCCGTAGCGATGGTCGCCGTGCCCAGGGAAGTACGGGGTCATCGCCACGCCGAGATGGGGTTGCCGAACCAGCGGGTACGGCCGGGCACCGCCTCCCCGCGCATGACGAGCGAGGCCGGCCCGATCGTGGTGTCGGCGCCCACCCGCGCGGCGGGCAGCACCACACCGTGCGGGCCCAGCGTCGCGCCCGCCTCAAGGGTCACGGTGTCCATGCTCATGACCCGGTCGTGGAACAGGTGGGTCTGCAGGACGCAGCCCCGGTTGACGCAGGCGCCGTCGCCCAATGTCACGAGATCCGCCTCGGGCAGCCAGTACGTGTCACATGAGACCCCATGCCCGATGCGTGCCCCGAGCGAACGCAACCACACGTTGAGCGGCGCGGTTCCCAGCCACGGCTGCGCGAACCAGGGCGCCGCCAGCACCTCCACGAAGTTGTCCGCGAGCTCGTTGCGCCACACGAACGAGCTCCACAGCGGCCTGCTGCCGGCCCTGATCCGGCCGACCAGCGCCCATTTGGCGGCCGTGGCGACCAGCGCGGCGGCCACGCCCGCGGCCGCCATGACCACGCCGCCCAGCGCCAGCACCACTGCGAAGCCGTAGGCCGCCGCCAGCCACTCGAAGGCGGCGGCGACCAGCACGGCGAGCGCGACCGTGCACATCGCGGGCACCACGCGGCACGCCTCGACCAGCGCCCTGGCCGCCTTGTAGCGGGCGGGCGGGTCGTAGGTGCGGCTCCGGTCGCCCTCCTCGGCGGTGCGGCGCAGCTCCATGGGGGGCATGCCGACGTACGAGGAGCCGGACCTGGCCTTCTTCGGCGTCGCCGACAGCACGCCGACCAGGCCGTCCTTGGGCACCTTGCGGCCGGGCGCGGTCATCCCCGAGTTGCCGAGGAAGGCACGCTTGCCGATCCGCGCGGAGGCGATGCGCAGCCACCCGCCGTCCAGCTCGTACGGGGCCACCATCGTGTCGTCGGCCAGGAACGCGCCGTCGCCGACGGAGGTCATCGTGGGCAGCGCCAGCACGGTGGACAGCTCGACGCCGCGGCCCACCTTCATGCCGAGCGCGCGCAGCCACACGGGCGTCAGGACGCTGGCGTACAGGGGGAACAGCCAGACGCGCGCCGAGGCCATCAGCCGGCCCGTCGCCCACGCCTGCCAGGCCTGGCGGCTGTGCACCGGGTGGCGGCCCGCGTGCAGGCCCAGCCCGAGCAGCCGCACGCTGACCAGCGTGACCAGGGCGAAGGCGGCCATGCCCGCGACGGTCGCGACCGGGACGCCCGGCAGGGCCGCGGTCAGGGCCGCGCCGATCGTCGGCGCGTCTCCGGCGAACGCGGCCAGGACCGCGATCCCGGCGCCCGCCGCGACGGCGGGGAGCAGGCTGAGCAGCATGGCGCTGACACCGTACGTCGCGGCCCAGAAGCGGGAGCGGGCGGGCCGTTCGACCGGCCGCGACCTGCGTGACTTGTCCTGCCGGAACGCCGGGGCGCCGGCCCAGAGCCGCCCGGCGGGCACCGCGCCGGCGACCGCCGATCCGGGGGCGATCCGGGCGTTCTTCCCGATCCTCGTGCCGGGCAGCAACGTCGACCGGGAGCCGACGGTCGCGCCCGCGCCGATCCGGATCTCGCCGATGCGCAGCAGGTCGCCGTCGTGCCAGTGGCCGCTGAGATCGACCTCCTGCTCCACGGAGGCGCCCCTGCCCAGCCTGAGCAGCCCGGTGACGGGCGGGGGCGAGTGCAGGTCGGCGTCGCCGCCCACCTGGGCGCCGAGCAGCCGGGCGTACCACACCATGTACGGGGCGCCGGCCAGGTCGGGGACGCCGAGCCGCTCGGCCAGGCGCTCGGCGAACCACAGCCGCAGATGTACGCCGCCACCGCGCGGATAGGCGCCCGGCCGCACGCCGCGCAGCAGGAGCCGGGCCACGGCCGCGGACAGCCCCATCCGCCCCGCGGGCGTGACGAACAGCAGCGCGCCCAGCGCCACCCACCACCACGACAGGGCCGGAGCCCACGGTGGGGCGAGCAGGTTGCCGAGCGCGGCCAGCAGCACGATCCAGCGGGTCGCGCCGGCGCCCAGGAGCACGACCATGAGCGCCGACTGGGCCAGCGCGGCGCGCCTGGGCATCGGGATCACCGGCCGCCGTCCCGGCTCGGCCCCGCCCCTGCCGGACAGCAGCCGGGCCAGGCCGCCGAGCGTCGGCTGGGCGTACACGTCGCCCACGGCCACGTCGGGATGCTCGGCCCGCAGCACCGACACCAGGCGGGCCGCCGCCAGGCTGGTGCCGCCGTCGGCGAAGAAGTCGGCGTCAGGGCCGCTCGGCGGCAGGCCGAGCACGGCGGTCCACTGCTCGGCCAGCAGCGCCTCGGCCGGGCTCAGCGCGCACTCCGCCGCGGCCGGCTCGGCCAGCGGCCAGGGCAGCGCGGCCCGGTCGATCTTCCCGGAGGTTCTCGTGGGCAGCGCGCCGACCGGCGCCAGGCGCGGCACCAGGGCCGCCGGCAGCGTGGCGGCCAGCAACTCGCGCGCCCCGGCGAGGTCGAATCCCGGCTCGGTGACGACGTAGCCGACGAGCACCTGGTGCCCGCCGCCCGCGGTGCGCACGGCGGCGGCCGCGCCCGCGACCCCGGGCAGCGCCTGCAGCGCGGCGTCCACCTCGCCCAGCTCGATCCTGCGTCCGCCCAGCTTCACCTGGTCGTCGGCCCGGCCCGCGAAGACGAGGCCCTCGGGGTCGGCGCGGACCAGGTCGCCGCTGCGGTAGGCGCGCTCCCAGCCGAGCGACGGCAGCGGCGCGTACTTCTCGGCGTCCTTGACCGGGTCCAGGTAGCGGGCCAGGCCGACGCCGCCGATCACCAGCTCGCCGGTCTCGCCCATCGCCACCGGCTCGCCGGCGCCGTCGACGACCGTGAGGTCCCACCCGTCGAGGGGCAGCCCGATGCGGACCGGGCCGTCGCCCGTGAGCCGCGCCGCCGACGCCACCACCGTGGCCTCGGTGGGGCCGTAGGTGTTCCACACCTCGCGCTCCGGTACGGCCAGCCGCTCGGCCAGCTCGGGCGGGCACGCCTCGCCGCCGAAGATGAGCAGCCGGATGCCGTCGAGGTGCTCGGCGGGCCAGAGGGCGGCCAGAGTGGGCACGGTCGAGACGGCCGTGATCCGCTGCGCGGCCAGCCAGGGGCCGAGGTCCATCCCGGTGCGCACGAGGGCTCTGGGCGCGGGCACGAGACACGCGCCGTGCCGCCACGCCAGCCACATCTCCTCGCAGGAGGCGTCGAAGGCCACCGAGAGCCCGGCCAGCACCCGGTCGCCGGGGCCGAGCGGGCGGTCCTGGAGGAACAGGCCCGCTTCGGCGTCCACGAACGCGGCGGCGGAGCGGTGGGTCACCGCGACGCCCTTCGGCTTGCCGGTGGAGCCGGAGGTGAAGATGATCCACGCGTCGTCGTCGAGCCCGGGCCGCGCGGTGGGGCGGGCCGCCGCGGAGCCTTCCACGGTCCGGACCGCCTCGACGCACCCGACCGCCGGCGCGTCCTCGGCCGAGCCGGTCATCGTGAGGGGTCCGGTGGAGCCGGTCACCAGCGTGTCCTCGGCCGGACCGGTCATGTTGAGATGCCCGGCGGGGCCGGTCACCGTGAGGTTCCCGGTGATGACCGCGTCCACCTCGGCCTCGGAGAAGACCAGCTCGGCGCGTTCGGCCGGATCGTCGGCGTCGACGGGCACGTAGGCGGCGCCGGCGGCGAGCACGGCGAGGATGGAGACGTACAGCTCGGCGGTGCCCGAGGCGACGCGCACGCCGACCCGGGCGCCGTGGCCGACCCCGGCGGCGGCGAGCCCGGCGACCAGCCGCTCCACCTCGGCGCGCAGCGAGCGGTAGTCGAGGAGCACGGTGCCGTCGTCGATCGCCGGCGCGTGCGGGTGGCGGTGTGCGGTCTCGTCAAGGACATCGATGAGGGTGCGCGGCGGTGCCGCCAGCATGCCCGCGGGATAGATCGCGGTCGCGGTCCTCAGGCGTAAATCGACCGGATTGCTAGGCAAGCAGTACTCCTCGGCTCGGCGACAGCTGACACTGAAGCGTACGCGCCGCACATGACAGACCGCCTACTCCCACCGCGCGGCACCCCTTCAGCCTGCGGCGATCCACCGCACCAGCCAGGCCGGACCGTGATCGTCAGTTCGGGGTGACCTGCTGCACGAGACGGGCTGGATCGTCGACCGTGACCGTCAGCGCGGGGTGCCGCAGGAGCCCGAGAGGGTCGCTGCCGGACACCGGCCGGCGGAACCGAAGGCAGACCCCCTGCGCCGTGCTGGTGCCGAACGTCAGCCCCCGATCGGCCAGCGACATGCGCACCCCGATCACCTTCAGCGGCGAGTACGGGCCCGACAGCTCGGCACCGGCCACATTGCCGCGCGGCGACAGCACCAGCCACGGCCCGAACCGCACCCGCAGCAACTCATCGGTCAGCGTCAACCTGCACGTGTCCGGGCGGATGCCCAGCACGCTCAGCAGCGGGCGATATCGGTCCTCGAACGCGAAGCCGAACCACTGCGATTCCCCGTCACCACTCACGTGCCGTCGGCTACCCGAAGCCCCGCCGGGCACACCGCGCCCCAGACAGGCTTTACCGGGTCATGGCCTGCGCTCGGGGAGCGGACGGGGCCCCGTTCCCCGGCCCGCCGCCAAGCCGAGCCGCACCGCTCAGGGTCTGCCACGTGGCCGAGCACGGGCCGCTCCTGGGCCGCGTCATGCCGCACTCGGAGCCGAAGTACCCGCGCCGCCACCCCACCGTGAGGATCGGTCAGCCGAACCGCAGGACGAACCGCCCTCGAACGCCGCGCCGTTCGAGCGAGCGGTGCGCGTCGGCGGCTCGGGAGGCCGGCAACTCGCCGGCCACGCGGACGGTGAGCCGTCCTTCACCGGCGAGCTCGGCGAGCCGGTCAAGCTCGGCCGCGGCCTCAACGTAGTCGCGGACGAAGATCGGGGCGACGCGGACCCGGTCGGTCCCGTCGCCCCGGTAACCGCGGACGGTGACGACGGTGCCGCCGTCCTTGACGGCAGGGAGCACGGCGGCCTCCAGCACGGCGGCGTCAACGAGCCCGTCGACACCGCCCGGGTGGTGGCGGCGGACCATCGCGGCGAAGTCGTCCCCCCGCGGCACGACCTCGTCGGCTCCGCACTCGCGGACGAAGGTCTCGTCCTGCCGGGCGGCGTCGGCGACGACGACCAGCCCGGCCTGCTTGGCGAGCTGGACGAAGTACCCGCCGACGGTGCCGGCGGCGCCGGTGACGGCGACCGTCGCGCCGGCCGGGAGCGCCAGCGTGTCGAGTGCGAGCCGGGCGGTGAGCCCGTTCATCGGGATGGTGGCGGCCTGGACGTCCGAGAGCCCGGCCGGGATTTTCGCGACCGAGCGTGCCGAGATGACGAGGTCTGCCCGGTAGCCGCCGTGCGCACCTGAGGGCACCACGATGGCCATGACGGCGTCCCCGATCGCGAACGGGCGGTCGACGGCGGGGCCGATCTCGGTGATCACGCCGGCGATCTCCATGCCCGGCACCCGCACCGCGTCCGCCTCGCCCTGCCGCGGACGAGAACGGATCATCGCGTCGGTCGGATTCACCGTGGCGCTGCTCACCCGGACCCTGACCTGACCGGGACCGATCGGTTCGGCCGCCAGGTCGAGCTCGCCCAGAGCGTCCGGTCCGCCGGGCTGCGTCACTCCGATTGCTTGAACCATGGTCGTACTTACTCCTTGTTCGTTGCCGCCTGGGTGGCGATGGGCAGGGCCGGCCGTGCCGCTGACGAGTCGCGGCGTGTGCTCGACCCCGGTTCGGCTACGGCGATGCGGGGGCGTGAAGACCTTCGAGCAGCAGGCTGCACACATCGTCGAGTTCGGCGCCGACGCCCGGGTCCTGCCATTCGGCCGCGTGGGCGAGGTGGTTGAACTTGGCAGTGGCGTTGAAGACCACGCGGGCGGTGGCCCCCGCGTCGTCGGTGCGGAGGCTGCCGTCGGCGGCGCCGTCGGCGATGATGCCCGTCAGCTGGCCCAAGAGGTCGGCGACGTGGTCGGTGGCGACGCTGCTGTGCCCGGCGGCGAGGATTCCATAGGCGGCGAACAGCTCCGGGTCCTCGCGGATCTTGGCCTGCTTCACGGCCAGGACGGCGTGCAGCCAGGTTCGCAGGCGCTGCGCCGGCGGGACCGCGCTGTCGGCGGCGATGACGGCGAGGGCGTCGCGGTTGCGGTCGAGCCAGCGCCGGGTCACGGCCTCGCGCAGCGCCTGCTTTGAGGGGAAGTGCTTGTAGACGGCGGCGTGGCTGACCCCGAGTGTCCGGGCGACGTCGACGACCGTTGCCTTGTCCGGTCCGTGGCGGCGCAGGATCTCCTCGGTGGCCGCCAGGATGGCGTTCGCGTCCAGCGGGGTTCGGGCAGGCATCAGCGGCTGCCGCCCGTTCGCTCGCTGTCCGGCAGCGAGAGCAAGGCGGGGGCGCAGCGTTCTCCCGCGACCGGCTCTCGGTGCACGCGACGCTGCGCGGGCACCCACGCGATCGCGAGCTGCGCGACCGTGGCGCCACGGGAGGCCGCGTAGCCGGTGCCCAGCCGCCGCAGCGAGTAGCCCAGGAAGTCCGGGATCGCGTCGGGCCGGTTGTCGATGCCGCTGTTGCTGCCGCGCACGCTGCCGTCCACCCCGGACAACGCGCCGAACTTCACGCTCACCACGGCGCGGTCGCGATCGGCGGGTCGCAGCACCTGCCCGACGAGCGTCTCGTCGTGCCCCATCCCGTCGTGGTCGGCCGTGATCCCGGCGCCGAGCGCGTTGCGAAGCGTCGCGATGGTCTGCTCGTCGGTGCTGCGTCCGTACGCGCCGGACGTGCCTGCACCGCCGAGCCCGACCACGCCGAGTGTTCTCTGCTCCATGCGAGAAACGCTAAGCGGGTTGGTTACAGATGTCAAAACCTGTAACTTGATACCTAGGTCGTTCCGCTGACCTGGCGGCTACGCAGAGCCTTCCGGCGGATCGAGACGGGCCGACCGTCACCCGCGCCAGGTGGCGCGCACCGCGTCGGCGACCACGAGCAGGGCACCGATCGGGTCGTTGCCGAGGGGGTACACCCCGACCTGATCCGCGCCCGCGTCCAAGTGCGCGAGCAGACGCTTCGCCACGGTGTCCGGGGTGCCGTGCGCGACGAGATCGTCGATCAAGCGGTCGCTCCCGGAGCCGGAGAGGTCCGCTTCGGTGTACCCCAGCCGCCGGAGGTTGCGCGCGTAGTTCGTCACGCCCAATGCGGTGCCGGGCGGCGCGGACCGAGCGATCGCGCGAGCTCGATCGGCGTCGGGTTCCGGGAGCGCGAAATGCCCGGGCAGCACCAGTTTCCCCGTGCCGAGGACCGCGCGGGCCCGCCGGGTGTGCTCGGGGGTGATCAGGCCCGTGAGGGTCCCGGCCGTGCGGTCGCGCGCCAGGCGCAGCATCCGCGGCCCGAGCGCGGCCAGCACGATCCGGCCGGCGGGGACACCGGCCCCCGTCAGCCGGTCCACATAGGACATCAGGGTGGCGTACGGCGAGGCGTACTCGGCGTGGACCTCGGGGTGCCCGATCCCGACCCCGAGCAGGAACCGGCTGGGGTGCTTCGCCTCAAGCCGGTGGTACGAGGCGGCGACGGTCTCGGCATCCGCGGTCCACGCGTTCACCACGCTCGTCCCGATCGCCAGCCGGGTGGTCGCGTCCAGCAGCCGTTCCGCCAGGGCGAGGTCGGCCGGGGGAGAGGCGTCCAGCCAGAGCGTGCCGTAGCCGGCGCGTTCGGGGTCCGCCGCCCCGTCCGGGGTCACTTCGTGCTCGCGCAGGTGGGCGCCGAGAAGTCCGAGATCGATGCTCATGCGGCGAGTACACCAGGGGGCGTCCGCCGCGAACCAGACCCGGTCCGGACGCGCAGCGATAACCTGGGGGCATCGTCGCAGGACAGGAGCGGGCCGGTGGAACTACGGGCGTTGCGGTACTTCGTCACCGTCGCCGAGGAGCTGCACTTCGGCCGAGCCGCCGATCGGCTGCGCATCGCCCAGCCGGCGGTCAGCAGGACGATCGCCCGGCTGGAACGCGAGCTGGGGGTCCGGCTGTTCGACCGGTCACCGCGCCGGGTTCGGCTCACCGCGGCCGGGCGCCGCGTGCTCGAGACGGCGAGGGAGGCTCTCGCCGCCGTCGATCGGGTCCGGACCGCGGCGAGCGAGCAGGGCGGGGTGATGCGCATCGGGACGGGCACCGGGCAGTTCACCACCCGGCTGGAACGCGGGATCGACGCGCTGCGCGAGCAGGCCCCGGGCTTCGACGTCGTGCTCGTAGACCTGCCGCTGACCGCGCGCCTGAACGCCGTGCGGCAGGGGGACGTCGACCTCGCGCTGGCTAGGGGCGTGCGGTCGGCACCCGGGGTGCGGGTGCTGCCGACCTGGACCGAGCCGCTGTTCGCGGTCGTGTCCGCGCGGCACCCCGCTGCCGGGCGCGCGGCCGTGGGCGTCGCGGACCTGGACGGCGGCCACCTGCGGATCCCGTCGCCGGACTCCGTGTCCGCCTCGCTGCGTGAGGCCGGGATCGAACCGCCGCTCGGCCGCCCGTCGGGGACGGTCCAGGACACCCTCGTCGAAGTGGGCTCGGATCCGCGCGGCTGGACGGTGCTGTCCGCCGACCAGGTCGCCGAGATCCGCTCGGCCCGCGTGCGGGCGATCCCCCTGGCACCGCTGACGACGGTCATCGGCAGCGTCGTCGTACCGCAGGACCTTCCGAGCGCCTGCGCCGCGGCCCACCACACGGCCTTCGGGGACTGACCGCGCCAACGGATCTGGTGCTCGGCGAGCAGTTCGCAGGACCGGACCCGGTCGGCGTGGCCGTGGGTGACGGCGCTGGGCTGAAGATCAACGAACGCCCGCAGACTTCGTTGGCGCGAACCCTGACGGCTCCCCAGCGCCACTAGCCGTTCGGTTGCTGCTCAAGCCCCGTGTCAGCGCTTACGACTGCGGTCGAGAAGGGGCATGGAAGCGAGGACGGGCGTCAGCGCTCATGGACGGCGGTCGGGTGCGGGGCGGCGGCACCGCTCGTGGCCTGTCGGCGGGCTGCGGCCGCGGCCACGTTGACCGGCATCCGCCCGAAGACCAAGCCGTGGAAAGGTGAGATCGTCCACCAGTACAGATGCCCGAGCAGCCCGTGCGGGTGGAAGATCGCCCGCTGCCGGTAGACGGTATGCCCATCGGAACGGTCGACGCTCAGCTCCAGCCAGGCCAGGCCGGGCAGCCGCATCTCGGCCCGCAACCGCAGCAGGCGGCCGGGCAGCACCTCCTCCACCCGCCAGAAGTCGATGGCGTCGCCCACCCGCAGCCGGGA
>NZ_VCKX01000400.1 GCF_005889725.1 Nonomuraea zeae | reverse complement strand
CCCCAGCCTCCCGGCCCGGTGCCCCCGCGCGAGGAGCCCCCGCAGGGCCCGCGCCCTGTTTTGTGACCCGCCGGTGAGACCGGTTCGAGCCCCCGAATCCCGATTTCGGGGGCTTTGTCATAGCTAGGAATAATTGCGGGTTTCGGCCCTGTTAAGGTGGTGATTCGTCCCATGATTTGATGAGTGGAGGACTTCCCCCGCATGAGCGTGCTCGCCCAAGAGTCCCGAACCAGGACCGGCCCTCTCGCCTGGTTGCTCGTGCTGGGCATCGTTCTCGCCGCCCTGAACCTGCGCACCGCCGTCACCAGCGTCGGCCCGCTGCTCGACCAGCTCGCCGGCTCGCTCGGCATGACGAGCGTGGGCACCGGACTGCTCACCACGCTACCGGTGCTGGCCTTCGCCACGGTCGGAGCGGTCACGCCGACGCTCGCCAGGCGGATCGGCGAGCACCGGCTGCTGCTGCTCGCGCTGGTCACGCTGGGCGTGGGCATGCTGGTCAGATCGCTGGCCGGCTCCGCCCCGCTGTTCCTGCTGAGCAGCGCGGTCGCGCTGTCCGGCGGCGCCGTCGGCAACGTGCTCATCCCGACGCTGATCAAGCGCCACTTCCCGGCCCGTACCGGGATCATGACCACCGTCTACACCACGGCCCTGGCGGCGGGCACCATGCTGGCCGCCGCCGCGACGGTGCCGATCGAGCGCGCGTCAGGCGACTGGCACATCGCGCTCGGCGTGTGGGCGGCCCTGGCCGCCGTCGCCGCCATTCCGTGGCTTGCGCTGCTGCGCAGTGAGCCGGAGCGGGACACGGGCAGCCGGGACCTGGGCATCCGCGGCCTGGTCAGGAGTCGGCTGGCCTGGATGATCGCGATCTACTTCGGCACCCAGTCGATGATCGCCTACATCATGTTCGGGTGGCTGGCCACGATCCTCACCGACTCGGGCTTCAGCACCTCGCAGGCCGGGGCGGTGCTGGGGATCTTCACCGCCCTGAACATCCCCGTCTCCATCCTCGTGCCCATGGTGGCCTCCCGCTTCCGTGACCAGCGTCCCATCGTGGCCGGGCTCGTCGCCTTCTACGCGGTCGGGTTCGCCGGGCTCTGGGCGGCGCCCCCGTCGCTGGCGCTGGTGTCGGTGGTGTTCGTGGCCGTGGGGATGGGGTCGTTCCCGCTGGCGCTGATGATGCTGGCGCTGCGCACCCGTACGCCGGAGAGCACGGCCGCGCTGTCGGCCTTCGGGCAGAGCGCCGGGTATCTCATCTCCGGCGCCGGACCGCTGCTGGTCGGCGTGCTGCACCAGGCGACGGGCGGGTGGGCGCTGCCGTACACGCTGATCTTCGTGGTGCTCGCCGCGCAGCTGGTCACCGGCCTGTACGCGGGCCGCAACCGCTACCTGGAGGACGAGCGGCCGCGGGCGGGGGACGGGAGCGCTGAGAGAATCACCGTGTGAGATCCACTGTCGTCACCTTTCCTCAGGGCCTGGTCGCAGGCCGTTCCACGATCGTCGGGGTCGTGCCGGTGGGGGACCGGCACGGTCTCGTCGCCGCCGAGACGCCCTTCCACCCCCTTGACCACACCTGGCCCGACCAGCCCGCCGACCGGGGCGCCATCGGGGGCCTGCCGGTCGTCGACTGCGTCACAGGGGCCCAGTCGAACACCGGCGAGGTCTTCGTCGGCGAGGCCATACCCGTGCGGCGCGGCACCGAGGGCTGGGAGTGGCTGGTCGTCCATGTGACGGAGACGCCGCTGCCCGTGGGCTCCGAGGTGGAGCTGGAGGTGGACCCGGGCTTCCGCGCGGCGCTCTCGGCCGGTCACACGGCCTGTCACCTGGCGGCGCTGGCGCTCAACGCGGCGCTCGCCGCCAGGTGGCGCAAGGAGGCGCCGCTCGACCGGCTCGGCCATCCGGACTTCGACCAGGCGGCGATCTCCTCGTCGCGGATCGAGCCGGGTGGCAGCGTGGACGTCTACCGGCTGGGCAAGTCACTGCGCAAGAAGGGGTTCTCCGCGGAGGACCTCGACCTTGAGCTGGTGGCCCGGCAGGTGAACGACCGGCTGGAGGAGTGGGTGGCGGCGGACGCGCCGGTCCGGGTGGACGTGCCCGGACCGGGACTGACGGCCCGCCGCACGTGGCACTGTGCGCTTCCGGAGGGGGAGGCGTCCATCCCGTGCGGCGGGACCCACGTGACCGGCACGGCGGAGCTGGGCCGCGTCGAGGTCGCGCTCTCGCTGGCCGACTCGGCCCTGACCATGCGCACCACCTGCGGCTGACGGCGGCTCACCCGGCACCGCCGCCCGGCGTCAGATGGGCGATCTTCTCCGGGTTCGCGATGAGGTAGATGGTGGTGATCCGGCCGTCCGCGATCAGCAGCGAGACGACCGTGATCACCCGGCCGCCCACCGAGAGGACCAACGCCGGCGCGCTGTTCAGCTCCGCCATCTCGATGGTCAGGTCGGGAATGGGAGCCATGCCGATCGAGGCCAGGAACCGGGCGGTGTTCGCCGGTGTGTTGATCGACAGGAGGTAGCGGCCGACGTTCTCGGTGCCGGTGATGATCCGCAGGGCCGCCCGTGCCTTGCCGCCGCCGTCGCTGACCATCGTGACCTCGCTCGCGAACAGCTCGATCAGCCCGTCGAGGTCGCCGTTGCCGGCGGCGGCGATGAAGCGCTCGGTGATCCGCCTGCGCTCGCCTCTGTCCACGTCGAAGCGCGGCCGCTTGTCGCGCACGTGATCGCGCGCCCGCCGCGCCAGCTGCCTGGTCGCCGGCTCGGCCCGCCCGATGATCTCCGCGATCTCGGCGAACGGCAGGTCGAACGCCTCCCGCAACACGAACACGGCCCGCTCCAGCGGCGACAGCGTCTCCAGCACCACGAGCAGCGCCATCTCGACGGAGTCGGCCAGCTCGGCGTGCTCGGCGACGTCGGGCGCGGTGCTGAGCGGCTCGGGCAGCCACGGGCCGACGTACGACTCCCGGCGTGACTTGGCCCACCTCAGCCGGTCGATG
The DNA here is from genome assembly GCF_005889725.1 of Nonomuraea zeae. GTDB lineage: Bacteria > Actinomycetota > Actinomycetes > Streptosporangiales > Streptosporangiaceae > Nonomuraea > Nonomuraea zeae. The sequence goes on along the minus strand of NZ_VCKX01000400.1, from coordinate 6,648 downwards.
GCCAGCCGCGAGGTCACCCTGATCAGGAACGCCTTGGGGTCCTCGACGCCCGCCTCGTCCACGGTCGCCCAGCGCAGCCACGCCTCCTGCACCACGTCCTCGGCGTCGGCGACGCTGCCGAGAATCCGGTAGGCGACTCCCGTCAGCAGACTCCGGTGCTCCTCAAAAGTCGGCATAAACCCATAGACGTACCACAACTGCCCGACGTGACACGCGGGCTCCGGAACTCCAGTACACTTGGTGATCGCAAGGGGCTATGGCGCAGTTGGTAGCGCGCCTCCATGGCATGGAGGAGGTCTGGGGTTCGAATCCCCATAGCTCCACTCTTTCCCGATCCGGCGGTGTCCTCAGGACGCCGCCGTTTTCGTATGTTCCGGCCTGTCTGGTCGGCTGCCGCAGCCGGTGGTTTCATACGGCCATGGCGGCTGACTGGGTGTCGGAGCGGTGCTCGCGCATCCTGGCGGGGGTGGCGGAGCGAGGTGAGCTCGGCCACGCCGATCTGCGTACGGCCATGTCGGAGCTGCGCCGCCGCCCCGCGGCCGACGACAGGCCGGCTCGGGCGGACCCGGGCGAAGCGGGCACGGGCGAAGTGGGCACGGGCGAAGCGGGCGCGGACGGGATGGGCGCGGACGGGGTGAGCACGGAGGCCCTGGCGCTGGCGCGGGAGGCGGCTGCCAGGGCGGGGCTCGGGCCCGTCCTGCCCGCGCACCTCGCCGCGGCCGCCGCGCTCTGCTGCGGCTGCGTCGTCGACATGCGGGACGGTGCGGGCAGGTCCATCGCGGCGGCGCTGGCCGCGTGCTGCTACGCCGTGCGCCACACGGACGTGCACGTGATCACGCGCCTGCCGCCCGAGGCCGCGGAGTTCGGCCGCTTCGCCCCCATGTACGAGCACCTCGGCCTGCGGGTGTCGCTCCTCACCGAGGGCGAGTGGGAGATGCACAAGGCGGCCTACACGGCGGACGTCGTCTACAGCGGGACCTACGAGCCGTGTTACGACTACGTGCGCGACCACATGGCCTGGAGCCCCGACGAGCGCGTCCAGCAGGGCCGCCAGGTCGCGATCCTCGACCGGATCGACGACATCCTCCTCCGTCAGGGCCGGGCCCCCGCGGTCATCGCCGACACGGTCGACGAGTCGGCCCGGTGCCGCCAGTTCCACGAGGAGGTCCAGCCGCTGCGGCGGGAGGAGGACTTCGAGGTCTCCGGCCGGCTGGCCCGGCTGACGCCGCGCGGCCTGCGCCGGCTGCGCCTGGAGGACGTCCTGACCCCATCGGCCCTCATCCGGCGCTGCATGGCCGAGGAGGCGCTGGCCGCCGCCCACTGCTTCCACCTGAACAAGGACTACACCGTCCGCGACGGCGTCGTGGCCGGCCACGTGCCCGAGGGCGTCCGGCACGCCCTGGAGGCGAAGGAGGGCCTGGCGATCACCGCCGTGCGGCACACGCTCGGCGAGATCCTGCCCTGGGACTTCTACCGCGAGTACGGCACGCTGGTCGGCCTGTCGCCGACGGCGGTCGTCGCCGCGCCCGCGCTGGACGAGCTGGCCGGAACGGCGGTCGTCGAGCTCAAGGATGGGGCGTCGCCCGCCCTGGTCGGCTCGAAGCAGGACACGGACAGCCCGATGGGGCGCTCCCTGCGCCAGTGGGTCGCCGACATGCTGGAGTTCACCGACGTACGCCGCCGGCACCGGGCCGCGATCTACGCCTCCCGCCGGGCGTTCCTGGCCGGCCAGGACGACGACTGGGCCGGGCGGACACTGGCGTCGGTCGTCGGCGGATACGTGGCCGCCAGGCACCCCGACGCCCGCGCCCTGCACAAGGACCTGGACGACCTCTACTCGACGCCGCTGACGGCCGACGACCTGACCGGGGATCGGGCGCAGGTGCTCGCCCGCGTCCACGCCGACGCGCGGGCGGCCCTGGCCCGCCGGCGGAGCGACCTCGGGGACGAGGTCGCCGCCGAGCTCACGCGCCGGGTCGCGATCGTCGTCACCGACCGGGTCTGGCGGGAGCACCTGATCGCGCTGGAGTATCTGTCCTACTGGCTCACCGGGGACGATCCGCAGAGCCCGCGCGCCCGCTACCACCAGCGGGCCGCCGCCCTCTACGACGCCACCGTCCGCGAGATCCACGAGAGCGCCATGGGCTACCTGTTCAAGCTGGACGTGACCGTTCTCTAGCGTCGCGGGCCGGCTCGGGCGCGTCGAACAGCGCCAGCTCCTCGTCGGTCGGGGCCTCGAACAGCGCCGCCCACCGTTCGATCATGTCCCGGGTGACCACCGCCGTGCCGGGCGTCGCGGAGGCGTTGCGGGATTCGAGACGGCGGCACAGCTCCTCGAAGGGCACCGCGAGATAGCGCAGCTCGACGGCGACGCCGAGAGCTCGGGCGGTGCGGCGCAGCTCGTCGCGCTCGGCCCTGGCCCAGAAGCCGTACTCCAGGATGACGCTCTGGCCCAGCCGCAGCAGGTCCTGGGCGTGCCGCCAGAGCCGCCTTTCGAGCCGGTCGCGGGGCTCCTCCTCGTGCAGGTCGATGCCGAGGTCCGCGAGCCACTCGTCGGGGCACAGCCGGATGAGGGGAAGCCCGGCCGCCAGGCGCTTGGCTATCGTGGTCTTCCCGGAGCCCGGCAGGCCGCAGAGCAGGATCAGTCGTCCCGGGGCCGCGTCGGCCCCTTCGGAGGAGGCCACGCAGGCGCCGGGGTCCGTCGTCCGTTGCGGGAAGTCAGGGAGCTCCATCATTGGTGATCATCGGTCAGGCTACCTCTTTCGACGAGGCCGAGGTGTTCGAGCTGTACGACTCGGTCGGCTGGGGGCCGTGGACGCGGGACATCGCCAGAGTCTGCCGGGCCCTCTCGAACTCGCACGTCGTGCTCGCCGCCAGGGACGAGTCGGGCCGGCTGCTCGGCCTGGCCAGGACGGTGTCCGACGGCGAGCTGGTGTGTTACGTCCAGGAGCTGCTGGTCGACCAGAGGTTCCAGGGACAGGGCATCGGGCGGCGGCTGCTGGAGGAGCTCATGGAGCGGTACGCGCACTGCCGATATTTCCTGCTGACCACCGATCACGAGTCCACGCCGGAAGGGGCGGCGAACCACGCCTTCTACCGCCGCCTCGGCCTGATCGAGCACCATGAGCAGGGGCTGTCGGCGTTCGGCCGCCGGGTCGAAGGCTCCTGAGCCGGCGGGGCGCGGAGAGCGGGTCAGGAGTGGCCGGGGAGCGAGGCGGACAACGCCGCGTGCTCCCAGCGGATGTGCTCCCACGCCTGCTCCACGTGCCGCCGCTGGGTCGCCACGCCCCCGATGGCCATGCGGAGCAGCACCCGTCCGGCGACCTTGGTGTGCGTCATGTACATCGACCCGCTCGCGTTGAGCAGCTCCATCAGCCGCATCGTGGCATGGTCCGCCTCGGCCGCCGGCAGCCCCGGCCAGAGGGGACGGAAGCACACGAGCCCGAGCGGGTGCGGCTCCCACACCTCGAACCCGGGATCGGCCGAGATCCACGACGCCAGGTCCTGGGCCAGCCGCACGCCGTCGCGAATGTGCGCGCGCAGGCCCTCCGCCCCGTACCAGCGGATCACCGACCACAGCTTCAGCGCTCTGAACCGCCGGCCCAGCGGCACCTGCCAGTCCCGGTAGTCGACGACAGAGCCGGTCGAGGTGGCGGCGTTGCGGAGAAATTCCGGCTGGATCGACAGCGCGCCGAGCAGCGGGGCCCGCTCGCCGACCCAGAGCACTGTGCAGTCGAAGTTCGTCAGCAGCCACTTGTGCGGGTTCGTGGAGTAGGAGTCGGCGTACTCGGCCACCCCGTCGTTCAGCCAGCGAAGCTCGGGGCAGATCGCCGCGACCCCGGCGTAGGCGGCGTCCACGTGCAGCCAGATCCCGCGCTCGCGGCACACCGCGCCGAGCGCGGCCACCGGGTCGACGGCCGTGGTGGAGGTGGTGCCCACCGTGGCGCACACCATGACGGGCACGACGCCCGCCGCCGCGTCCTCGTCCAGCAGGGCGCGCAGGTGGCCGGGGTCCATGGCCAGCGTGTCCGGATCGACGTCAACCACGCGTACGCCCGCCGTCCCCAGCCCCGCGATCCGCGCCGCCTTCTCCAGCGACGAGTGCGTCTGGGACGACACGTACATCGTGTAACGCCGGGTGACGCCCTCGGCGGCAACCTGCCCGCCGCCCGCCCGGTGCAGCGCGGCGAGCAGGGCGATCAGGCAGGCGCTCGACGCCGAGTCCTGGATGACGCCGCCGCCCGCCGCGTCCGTCCGGAAGCGGGCGGGCAGGTCCAGCAGCCCGGCCAGCCAGTCGACGACCACGGTCTCCAGCTCGGTGCACGCCGGGCTGGTGACCCACAGCATGCCCTGGACGCCGAGCCCGCTGGAGATCAGGTCGCCCAGGACGGCCGGGCCGCTGGCGTTCGACGGGAAATAGGCGAAGAAGCTCGGGTGCTGCCAGTGCGTGATGCCGGGCAGCAGGATCCGCCCCAGATCGGTCAGCACCGCCTCGAACGGCTCGCCGTGCTCGGGCGGCTCCGGCGGCAGGGCACGCCGGATCTCTCCGGGCTTGACCTGGGACATCACAGGCTGCGATTCGAGGCCGGCGAGATAGTCGGCGATCCAGTCGACCACCTGCTTGCCGTGGCGGCGGAACTCCTCCGGGCTCATGTGAGCACTCATCCGCCCACTGTGCAGCCACGGGCAGGCGTTGGAAAGGGCGGCCGGGCATGAGGTGGAAAGTGGACGGGCCGAGGGCTTTCGCCCCCGGCCCGTTCTATCTCAAGCGGTCACTGACCGCCGAGGGTCTTGCGCCAGTGGAAGCCACCGGGCAGGTTGACCGACAGCGTACGGCGGCCGTCCGCCGTCCGCGTCACTCGGAACAGCCTGTTGCCCCAGCTGTGCCCCACGCCGCGGCGGGACAGGTTCAGCCGGAACGGGCCGAACTTGACGGACTTTCGGTAGCTCCAGCCCATCGCTTGCCTCCTGTCGAGATCGCGAGGACTACCAGCTACCCAAACAAAGTGCGATATATCGGGTTTAGTAATGATTGTGGTATCTGCGACTGCCGAACGTTTTACCCACGTTGAAGCCGCCGGGCAGATGTACGGACACGTGACGGCGGCCGTCGGGAGTGGTCGTGACGTGGAAACGCCGGTTACCGAAACTGTGGCCGACACCATGTCGCGAGAGGTTGATCCGGAAAGGGCCCACCTTGATGGACTTCCTGTAGTGCCAGCCCACTGTCCCTCCTTCGCCAATTGCACGCTCATCTCGACAACGGGCGGGCCGCCCGCCGAGTTCCGCGCGCCGGGTCCCTGACTGCTGCGTTTCCGGACGCCGTGTTGCCGGGCGCCGCGTTTCCCGGCGCGGTGTTTCCGAGCACCGCGTTTCCGGGCACCGCGTTTCTGCGCGAGGTGTTTCTGCGCGCCGTGCTTGTGAGTGCTTCCGCCAGGGCCTCCAGCGCGGGCGGGTAGGCGCGTTCCGGCGGGGCGGCGTACCCGATGAGCAGGCCGCCGGGGCCGCTGCCCGACCAGAGCTGCGAGGCGCCGCGCAGGGCGATGCCGCGGCGCTCGCACTCCTCCAGGACCTCGGCCTCCGCCGGGCCGCTGTCCGGGAGCAGGAGGAGCGCGCGCAGTCCCGCGGGCACGCCGGGCAGGGTCACGCCGGGCAACGGCTGGTCCGGCCCCGGTCCGAGGCGGCTGAGCAGCAGGTCGCGGCGGCGGCGATAGCGCAGGCGGGCGGCGCGTACGTGCCGGTCGTAGTCGTGGGTCTCGATCAGCCTGGCCAGCACGAGCTGGCTCAGCACCTCGGTGTGGGCGTCGGCGTGCCGCTTGGCCTCGGTGACCGGGCCGAGCAGGGCCTGCGGGAGCGCCATCCAGGCCAGGCGCATCGCCGGAGCGAGCGTCTCGGAGGTGGTGCCGCAGTACACCACGTGCTCGGGCGCGGTCCCCTGGAACGCGCCGACCGGCTGCCGGTCGTAGCGGAACTCCCCGTCGTAGTCGTCCTCGATCACCAGCCCGCCCAGGACCGCCCACTCGCGCAGGGCACGGCGGCGGGCCGGGTGCAGGGGGACGCCCATGGGGTACTGGTGGGCGGGCGTGACGACCGCGGCCGCCACGTCGCCGGTGAGCGTGTCCACCCGCGCGCCCCGCTCGTCCACCGGCAGCGGGACGACGCGCCGTCCGGTGCGCCGGATCACCTCGCGGTAGAAGTCGTGGCCCGGCTCCTCCACGGCCACGGGCCCGCCGATCGTCTCTGCGAGCAGGTTGAGCGCCTGGGTGAAACCCGTGGTGACCACGATCCGGTCCGGTGTCGTGAGCACGCCGCGCGTCCTCGCGAGATAGCCGGCCAGCGCCGCCCGGAGCTCGATCCGGCCGCGCGGGTCGCCCAGTCCGAACACCTCGGCGGGCGCGGTGGACAGGACGTGCCGGGTGGCGCGCAGCCAGGCCCGCGCGGGAAAGGCCGACACGTCGGGCCGGCCGGGCCGCAGATCGTGCACGATCCCGGCATCGGTCCCAACATCGGTCCCGGCATCGATCCCGGGCGCCATCACGGGCGCGGAGCTCGCTCCAGGCCCGGAGACCACCGCGGGGGCGGAGGCCCTCACGGGGCGGGAGGTCGCCTGGGTGAAACCCGTGGTGACCACGATCCGGTCCGGTGTCG